>MEOG01000051.1 GCA_001769125.1 Bacteroidetes bacterium GWF2_35_48
GATTAAAATAGGAAAACAACGCAAAATGGAAATATTTTCTAACTGCATATCATTCATTATTAAACAAATATGAAGTCCGAAACATTAGTTATTAACTTGCAACCTGATAGATTGAGCTTGTCGAAATCTGCAACCGTAAACTAAAATTATTTTTCACTAAAAATGTCTAATAACCTCTATTTTCTATATTTTATTATATTTTTTCAACATTCTGTATATAGTATGTAACAGAACTTGTATTTTAGACGTTTTATTTTTAAGGAACAATGTTTGTATAATTTAAATTAATGCTTATTGAACGTTTTTACCATATCATTATTTTAGTAATCGCTGCTGTTACATTCAGTTTCGTTTCTCATGCTCAGGATTTAAAATTTACTGTTAATGGGAAAGTTATTGTTGATGATGATGATGTTGCAGGTGCTGTCATTGTTGTAACAAAAGGGGGGGCACCTTTTAAAAAAGTATCGCTTCAAAATAATGGTAAATTCAAATTCGATCTTGATTTTCAATCTGAATATTTATTTTCCTTCGAAAAAAAAGATTATGTCATTAAGAAGATACTTATTAACACAAAAGTTCCACCGGATTTACTAGAGGATGGATTTGAACCATGGCCGTTTAATGTTAGTTTATTTAAACAATACGATGGTGTTAATACGGTCGTTTTTAATCAGCCTGTAGGTAAAATTCGTTATAATGAAAGTAATGATGACTTTGAATATGATACAGATTATACAAAAACTATTCAATCTGAAATAACAAAAGTTGAAGCTATTGTTGAAGAAAAGAAAAAAGAAGAAAAAATTAAAAAGAAAGATCAATTACTTGCACAAAAAAATACAGACCAGGAAGCAAGAGCCAAGGCTAAAGCGGAAGAAGATGCTCGTATGAAAGCAGAAACCGATGCAAAGAAAAAAGCAGAGGAAGAGGCTAAAGCAAAAGCAAAAGCGGAAGAAGATGCGCGAAAGAAAGCTGATGAAGATGCGAAAGCAAAAGCGAAAGCAGATGCAGATGCTAAGAAAAAAGCGGAAGAAGATGCGAAAGCAAAAGCAAAAGCGGAAGAAGATGCTAAAAATAAAGCAAAAGCATTAGCAGATGCCGAAGCTAAGAAAAAAGCTGATGAAGAGGCAAAAGCAAAAGCGAAAGCCGAAGATGATGCGCGGAAAAAAGCGGATGAAGAAGCTAAAGCCAAAGCGAAAGCTGAAGAAGATGCAAGAAAAAAAGCAGAGGCTGATGCAAAGGCACAGGCTGATGCTGAAGCGAAAGCAAAAGCGAAAGCGGATGAAGATGCAAAAAAAGCTGCTGCTGCTAAAGCTGATGAGGAAAAAAGAAAAAAAGAGCAGGCTTTAAAAGAAGAAGAAGCCCGTAAAAAAGCGGAAGCAGATGCAAAAGCCAAAACAGATGCTGATGCGAAAGCTAAAGCCAAAGCTGATGAAGAAGAACGTAGAAAAGCTAAAGAATTAGCTGACGAAGAAGCCCGTAAGAAAAAAGCGGAAGCAGATGCAAAAGCAAAAGCAGATGCTGACGCTAAAGCGAAAGCAAAGGCTGAAGAAGATGCAAGAAAAAAAGCCGAGGCAGAAGCAAAAGCAAAAGGTGATGCTGAAGCGCTTGCTAAGTTGAAAGCAGAGGAAGAAGCAAGAAAAAAAGCGGAAGCAAAAGCAAAAGAAGAAGAGGAAGCTCGAAAAAAAGCTGAAGCCGAAGCTAAGAAAAAAGCCGATGAAGAAGACCGCAGAAAAGCTAAAGAATTAGCTGACGAAGAAGCCCGTAAGAAAAAAGAAGATGCAGAGGCTAAAGCTAAAGCTGATGCTGTAGCTAAAGCAAAATCCAAAGCCGAAGAGGATGAACGTAAAAAAGCGGAAGCGAAAGCCAAAGCTGAAGAGGATGCTAAAAAAGCTGCTACGGCAAAAGTTGAAGAAGAAGAACGAAAAAAGAAAGCTAAAGAAGCTGAAGAAAAAAAACAAAAAGAATTAGCCGAAGCCAAGGCTAAAGCTGATGAGGAAGAAAGACGTAAAATTCAGGACGCAAAAGCAAAATTGGAGGACGAATCAAGAGCTAAGGCAGAGGCCGATGCGAAGTCGAAAGCTGAGTATGAAGCACGAAAAAAAACAGAGGCCGAAGCAAATGCGAAGTTCTTAGCAGAACAAGAAGCGAAACGAAAAGCCGAAGCTGAAGCGAAAGCAAAAATAGAAGCCGAGTCAAAAGCTAAAACGGAACAGCTTGAAAAAGAATATTTGAAATTTGTTGCAGATGGAGACAATTCTCTTGGTTCTAAAAAGTATATTGAAGCTAAAGAGTCTTATCAAAATGCTTTAAAATTGAAACCTTATGAAAACTATCCGAAAAATAAAATCAATGAAATAGATAAAATTTTATTAGCAGATGCAGATGCGAAGAAAAAATTTGAAAATTATTCAAATTTTATTGCTAAAGGAGATGCTGCCCTATCTGATAAAAAATATAGCGATGCTAAAACGAATTTCCAAATGGCCACCAATATCTTGCCTGATGAAAAATATCCAAAGGAAAAATTAAAGGAAATTGAAAATTTACTTGCTGCGGATAAAAAAGCTAAAGATGAAACTGAAGCAATGGAATCTCAATACCGTCAATTTATTATTCAAGGAGACAATTCCTTCCGTAATGCGCAATGGGATCAGGCTAAATCTTTTTATAATAAGGCGATTGCATTAAAAAATGAAACATATCCTAAAGACCAAATTGCTAAAATAGAGGCTGCTCTTTCTAAAAAAACAACGTCTACTGTTGCCGATTCAAAAGATAATTCGCCACAGACAGAACAACATTTGTCGGAACTTGCTAAAAAATACCCTCCGGGTGTAACTATTGAAAATGTATCAGAATCAGGCAAACAAGTTAAAAAAGTTGTTGTTGTAAGAAATGGAATTGCTAGTGAATATAAAGAGGTTAAACACTCTTGGGGAGGAATATATTGTTTTAAAAATGGAAAATCTATTACCCCTTTGATTTTTAGCTCTGAAACCAAACCGGAAAAAGATGAAAAAGTTAATACCAATTTTGATAACAAGTAAGCATTTGTACGGTTTCATAGGATGTATTGTTTTAACACTATGTCTTATCTTATCAAATACTTCTTTTGCGCAAAAACAGAAATTGCTTGTTTCAGGAAAAATTGCTATTGACGATGGCAAACCGGCAGGAACAGTAATTAAAATTGAGAAGGACGGTACGCATTGGAAAAATGTTTCGGTAGGGGAGAATGGTCGGTTTACAATAGGATTAGAATATCAATTTGATTATATTTTAAGTTTTGAAAAGAAAAAATATGTAACCAAAAAAATATCCATTTCTACAAAACTGCCACCCGATGTCAAAATTGATGAAGGTTACGATCCTTTCCAATTTAATATTAATCTTTTTAAACAATACGAAGGAGTAAACACTGTTGTATTTAATCAGCCTGTCGGTATTATCAAATACAGTTCTAAAAAAGATGATTTTGATTTTGATACAGATTATACAAAATCTATTCAGTCTGAAATTTCAAAAGCCGAATCGGAAGTGGAAGTTAAGAAAAATGAAGAGAAAGAGCAACAAAAACAGGAACAACTTGCAAATAATCTGAATAAAGCAAATAATACTGCAAATAATGACGCAAATAAAGCAAAAGCAAAACAAGATGAAGATTCAAAAAATAAAGTAAAGCCCAAAGCTGAAAACGATAATAAAAATATTCAGAACGCAGGCAAATCTACTAATGAAGAATATCAGGCAATGCTCAAAGCAAAAGCTGAAAATGATGCAAGAAAAAGAAATGAAGCGCAGGCTAAATCCGAGGAAGATAAAAGAAGACTTGCTGAAGCAAAGGCGAAACAGGAAGAAGAAATGAGAAAAGCAAAAGCCGCCGGTAAATTAAAATCATATCTCGCTTCAATTTATCCTAATGGTATTACAATCGAAAAATCTAAAGATGACAGAAAAGAATCAAACCGCTATATTGTAAACAGAGACAGCCTTGCAAACGAATATATTGAAGTTATCCATTCATGGGGAGGAAAATATTATTTTAAAAACGGTGAAACTATTTCAAATATAATCTTCAAAAAAGAAACCAAACCAATTGGAGTCGAACCGGTTTATATCAAAAATGAGTAATACAAAATATTTTTTTACATTCTCCAAATAGGGTAGATTCAAAAAAATCTATTTAACATAATATAAATTATTTGACAAAATGATATTGAAATACAAGAATTAATATATTGATTTTTAATGATTAATATTTATTCTTGTGTTTTTAAATAATAGCCGGGTATTTAAACATTATTATATATTCATTTAACAAGAAACGATGATGAAAACTATTTTATCTTTTATTTTAATTGCAATTAATTTTTGTGGTTCAGCTCAACCATTTATTAATAATTCTTCCAAAAAAAATATTTATTCTTTTAAATCACTTCAACAACAATTTGATCAATGGATTTCAAAGGATTCAAATAAAAATAAAAAAGGCTGGAAAAATTATAAGCGCTGGCAATCTGATGCCGGATATCATTTGAATTCGTTCGGTGAAATCCCCGACCCGACTGATTATATCAAAATTTTGACAGAACATGCCAGCCGGAAAAATTCTGAAAGTGCCTATAAGTCATCATTATGGTATCCTGTAGGTCCGAATGTAATTCCTTCAAATCAAACAGGTTATATGGAAAATGGTATTGGGAGAATTAATTGTATTGCTTTTCATCCGACACAGGCTTCTACCTATTTTGTCGGAGTTGCACAGGGTGGTGTATGGAAAACCGTGAATGATGGTCAAACTTGGATTCCATTGACTGATGAATTGCCTATTACACGCATAAGTGATATTGCTATTGACCCCTTAAATCCTGATGTTATATATATTTCTGTTTGCGATTTCGCCTACATTGGTTTTGGGTTGCATCTTAATGGCAGAAAAAGAAATACGCATTATGGTTTAGGTGTGTACAAAACAACAAATGGTGGTCAAACATGGTCTGAAACCGGACTTACTTTTAATTTAACGGATGGAGAAGCATCATTAATTAAAAAAATCATTATTCATCCTGATCAAACAAATAAACTGATTGCATGTGGCGTAAATGGACTTGATATTTCTACGGATGCCGGTTTAACATGGACTCATAAACTGGATACTTTATTTTGGGATATGGTGCAAGACCCTGCAAATTCTGAAATTATTTATGCTGCTTCGGGTTGGGTAAAAGCTATGAATATCGGAAATGCCGGTATATACAAATCTACAAACTTTGGTCAAACATGGACGCAACTTGTTACCAATATTCCTGAAACAGGCTTTGTACAGCGAATAAAACTTGCAATTGCTCCATCTGATCCTGCGTTGATTTATGCAGTAGCTATTGATACGCTCGGCGGCTTTTACGGTTTGTATAAATCAGAGAACAGTGGTTCCACATGGCAATTTTCGTATCCGGGAATTAATATTATGGAATGGGATGAAGGATTTAATGAAGGTGGACAAGGAAATTATGATCTTGCTTTGCTGGTACACCCGCAAGATAAAAATACGTTCTATGTTGGAGGAATCAATATGTGGGGTTCTGTAGATGGTGGTACGTCGTATCAACCTATTAGTCACTGGACTTTAAACTATGGTCCGACCATTCACGCTGATATTCATTCTCTGAATTACAATCCGCTTTCAGGTAATTTTTTTGCTTGCTGTGATGGTGGTATTTACAAAACAAATCAAATAATTTTGGGCTCTTGGGATGACGGATACTGGCTCACAGAATGGCAAAATATTGGAAATGGACTTGCTGTATCTTCATTTTACAGGCTTTCTTCTTCAAAAAATAACAACGGAAAAATTATTGCCGGAGCACAAGACAATGCAAGCTTTCTCTTTGATGGTGCTTCATGGAAAACAGTGATTGGTGGTGATGGTATGGATAATCTTATCAGTCCTTTCGATGATAATGTCATAATTGGTTCTGCTCAATACGGGACTTTCTATAATTCATTCGATGGTGGCGACTCTTTTAATTATATGTATATACCAACCAATAATGAAGTTACTGAGTGGACGACACCAATTGTGCCTGATTTGAATATTCCGGGTACTTTATATGCCGGATTTTCCAATGTTTATAAATCGGAAGATGATGGCGTGAACTGGACGCCTGTTTCATCTTTTCCTCCGGCAAACGGTCAAACAAGCGATTTTGAAATTTCTGCTTTTGCCGTAGCTGAATCAAATTCAAATTGTATTTATGTGGCAAAAAGAGTAAAATACGAATACAATGTTCCGGGAAGAATTTTTAAAACATTGAATGGAGGTTCTTTGTGGGCAGATATTACTTCAAATCTTCCTTCTGATTTATATTACACTTCTATTGAAATTGATCCGTTGAATGAAAACATTGCCTATGTTTCGATGGCAGGGTTTACAGAGGAAAATAAAGTATTTAAAACCACAAATGGCGGGCAGAATTGGGAGAATATCACATTTAACCTTTCAAACATTCCGATAAATTGTATTAAAAAAATTCCTGCTGCTAATTCTGTTATTATTGCTACAGATATTGGCTTGTACATTTTAGATGAAAATACAAATATCTGGCTAAATAAAAGTTTAGGTCTGCCGAATGTTATTGTAAGCGATATTGAATTCAATTCTTCTTTAAACCAGATTTATGTATCAACATTTGGTCGCGGTATTTGGGCAGCAAATCTGGATGCGCTTGTTGATGAAAAAATCATACAATTTTCAGGTAAACAAATCGTTTTATATCCAAACATCAATTCTGGAACTTTTAACATCAGTATTCAGGAAGAACTTTCTCCTATATTGTTAAATATTGAGGTTTTTGATGTATCAGGGAAAAAATGTTTTTCAGGTATCATGAAAAGCAATACAGATAGATTTCAAATAGAAAATGCAAAGTCTGGTGTTTATTATGTGAAAATAACAGGAAAAAATTTGTATGAAATAAAAAAAATTATTGTTGAATAAATTGGTTATTCGCTAAAATTAGTGGAAGTTTTAATGGTGAGATTAAATATATTTGCAGTATTCAAGTTGCAAGTTACTAGTTTTTTCAACCTGCAACCTGCAACCCATATATTAAAATTATTTTCAACTAAAAATGTCGAATAACCAATAAATTAGAAAACATCTATGGATCAGTTAAAAAATCTTCAGATTATTCAAAAAATTATTCAAGGATTAATAATACTTGCGTTTTTGCTTCCTTTTTCAATTCCAAGTTGCAAGAAATCTCCTTTTGAAAAATATGAAAAGAAAAACAAAAGAGACTCTACCGAAATAGCCGATTCCTTGACCGCATTAACTGCAATTCTTTATGATGAAAATGGAGAAAAAATTTCATCCCCGGACAGCTCGTATTATTATGATAAATTGCAGGAAGAAATTTCAAAACAAAATCAAAAGGATTCTGAAAGTGAAATTTCAATTACAAGTTCAAATGGCAATGTGTTGAATTTTGATACAAAGTCCGTTATAGGATTTTTAAAATCTTTATTAATTTTCGATGGCGCTTATTCTGGTTTGGGTGTAATACTGTACCAATTTAATGTATTTGTGTTTTTTGGGGTTTTCATTCCTTTTATCGTCGCATTGGTTTGTTTAGCGCTTCTTTTTACGGGATGTTCTGTTTCCCGATTGCGATCCATTTATATCCTGAGTTTAATTTGCATTCCGGTTTCTTTGATTTTTGCTATTTCACCCTTTCAGGAAATACAATACGGATATTGGATCACATTAATTTTGTGGGGAATTAACGTGTTATTTCTACGCTCGATTATAAAAATGTTAAAAACAGCAAAGTAACAAGCAATAAAACAATTATTCATCGCATAACCTTAAACCTTGACTTCGACTTCGCTCAGTCTACGGTCAAACTTGCAACCTGCAACATAAAACAATCTATCCTATTTTATAATTCACACACGTTCGTTACTTCCATTCAAACGTCTCAATCATTCTTTCAATATCCTGATGAATATAATTTATCACAGGTCCCAAAGAATCTTTATTGGGTTCTGAATTAAAATACAAAGCTCCCCGAATAAAATGATTTACGCTGTCTGTTATAAAAAATTGTTTTGAGGATGCTGCATTTCCTTTTATATCGTAAAATATACCGTATACTTTTTTTTCTTTATATGAAAAAACATGATCATTTATGGCATCGGCTTTTATCGTGTGTTTATTTACCATATCTCTGGCTTCTCCGATAAATTTTGCTATATTTTTATTTATTTTTTTATAACTAATGTAAATTTTGCCGTTAAACTTTGGGAAATTGATGTTGAGCCAGCAGGGTTCTGCGTTTTTTGAATTATCAGAGATTACTTCTGCGTATACAGGATATTCAAAGGAAAAAGGGCAATCATCGCTATAAATTTTGTATTTTTTTTCAGGAAAATCAACCCTCATATAGCCCGTAGGCTTGGGTGTAAATTCTGATTCGCAGGATACGCAAATAATCAGAATCACAAATACATATAATAATGTATAATTTGATATTTTTTTCATTAATCAGGATTATGAGATTAAAAATCTTTTTACAATACTAACAAATTTTTCGGGTTCTTCTGCATGAAGCCAGTGTCCGGCATTGGAAATAATTTCAAAATGATAATCTGAAAAAACATTGGGAATATTCATTTCATCTTGCTTTGAAATATAATTTGAGAGTTCTCCTTTAACAAACAAAAATGGTGTTTTGATTTTTTCAGAATAGCTTAAACCTTTGAATATTTCGGGCAAACTGTTTGATAAAACAGGCAGGTTGATTAACCACTTCATTGTTCCATCTGGTTCTTTTTTTACATTTTTCAATAAAAAATTTCTGAGGCGTTCGTCTTCAAAATATATTAGCAGCTCATTTTCTATATCAGCATATTTGTTGCACCGGAATAAATTAATTTTCTTTAAAGACGAAAGAATATAATAGTGTTCGATTGAATTTTCACTCAATATATAAGGGAAAGGAGAAATATCTGCAACAATAATTTTTCGAGAAAGTTCAGGAAAATATTTTGCAAAAAAAACCGCAGCCTTCCCTCCCATTGAATGCCCTATAATAGAAGGATTTTTTAATTTATTTTTCTCAATAAAATTACAAATATCTTCAGAAATTACCTGATAATTATGTATTTCTGAATGAGGAGACTTCCCGTGATTTCTAAGGTCAGGGATGTAAACAGAAAATGTATCAGCCAGCATTTTCCCTATAGGAAGCCAGTTATCCGAAGAACCATAAAGCCCATGTAGAATAATTAAAGGCTTCCCCTCTCCTATTTTTCTGTAGAATAACTCCAATGAAGAATTTTAATTTATGAATTTTGATTTGATTTTTACGTTTTACTCTGGACTGTACAATTGTTCCACTTGTGCTGCGATGCATTGAGCGTAGTCGAAATGAGCGTAGTCGAAGTATGGAACGATTCCTACAATCCATCTCTTACAATTACCACTTACCCTACCTCAACTGCCTAATATACATCTGAATCGCATTTTCAAGCCCAAAATAAAGAGCATCTGATATAAGAGCATGACCAATAGAAACCTCAAGCAGTCCTGATATATTTTTGAAAAAATAATTAAGATTTTCAAGATTGAGATCATGACCGGCATTTAATTCTAAACCATTTTTCACAGCGCATTCTGCTGCAAGAATAAAGGGATGAATGGCTTTTTCTCTATCTTCTGAATATTGTGTAGCGTAGGGTTCGGTATATAATTCGATTCTGTCTGCACCTGTTTCTTTTGCTGCTGCAATTGTTTCAAGATTTGTATCCGTAAAAATAGAAGTTCTGATTTTTTTTTCATGAAAATGCGCAATCGTATCCTTCAGAAAATTCATATTTTTAATTACATCCCAGCCTGCATTAGACGTAATCGCATCTGGAGGATCCGGAACCAAAGTAACCTGATCGGGACACACTTTCAGAACAAGATTTAAAAATCCTTCAGACGGATATCCCTCAATATTAAATTCTGTTGTAATTATTGGCTTAATAGAAAAAACATCTGAATATCTGATGTGGCGCTCATCCGGCCTTGGATGAATTGTGATGCCCTGCGCTCCAAAACGCTGACAGTCTATTGCTGCTTTTGTAACATCCGGAATAGTTCCTCCCCTCGCATTACGAATTGTTGCAATTTTATTTATATTTACACTTAATTTTGTCATATTTTTGGTTATTAAAAGAATATCCTTTATAATAGCAGGTTTTAAGGGAGCAAAAATAATAAATTTAATGTATGCTTGCTAAAGATTTAATTTCAGATACAATTCCGGCATTAAAAACATCAGATACAGGCTTAACTGCGCTTAATCTTATGGAGCTATTCAGGGTTTCTCATTTGCCTATTGTGAATCATGCTGAATTTCTTGGAATAATATCTGATGCTGATATTTATGACATGAATATGGCAGAGGAACCCATCGGAAATCACAGGCTTTCTCTTTTAAGTCCTTATGTTGTATCAACGCAGCATATTTTTGAAGTTATTGAAATAATTTCGAGGTTGAAATTGAGCGTTGTTCCGGTTCTTGATGAAAAAAAGAATTACATTGGATTAATAACATTAATGGATTTGACACAAAAATTTGCAACAATTATAGCTGTGAATAATCCGGGGGGTCTTATCATTCTAGAGATGAGCGTTAACGATTATACGCTTTCTGAAATTTCTCAAATAATAGAAGGCAATGATGGTAAAATTCTTAGCTTGTATGTGTCAACCTCTGTAGATTCGACAAAAATTCATGTTATTATAAAAACAAATAAAACAGATTTATCAGGAATAATCCAGACTTTTCTCAGATATAATTACAACATCAAAGGAACTTTTTCAAAAGACAATTTGCTGGATGATTATCTTGATGACCGTTTCGACTCTTTCCTGCGTTATTTAAATACATAAAGGATGCGGCATTTTTTTACTACTGCAATATCCACTTTTCTGATTGTTTTACTTTTTTTTATTCAAAGCAAACAATCATTTTCACAAACAAAATCTGATTCCGTTTTTATCATTGATAAGATTATTGTTACAGGCAATGAAAAAACCAAAGAATTTGTTGTATTAAGAGAATTGCCCATAAAAACCGGCGATACGATTGTGCTGCAAAAAATACATTCCCTACTTATCGAAGCTCGAAATAATTTATTAAAAACGTCACTTTTTAATTTTGTTACAATATCTTACAATACAATAGGAAATATAATCTCACTTCAAGTTTTAGTTGAAGAAAGATGGTATCTTTGGCCTTATCCTATTTTAGAACATGCTGACAGGAATTTAAGCAGTTGGATTGAAAACAGAGATGTTCGTAAAATAAATTATGGAGCATGTTTTATCAAGCATAATTTTCGGGGAAGAAGAGAAATCTTAAAAATAAAAACCAGACTTGGATACAGAGAGCAATATTCCATTTTATACCAGAATCCCTATCTTGGGTCTAAGCAAAGAAATGGGCTGAACATTGAAGCAGCTTTTTTCAGGCAGCACGAAATTGTTTATCAGACAAAAAATAATAAACCGGATTACTACAGGTCAGATCAGAATTATATTCTTCATTCTTTTAATAGCAATATTTCATATACCTATCGAAAGCATTTGCTTAATTCTCATTCTATAACAGGCTTCTATTCTCATCATACAATGGCTGATACTATTTTGAAATTAAATCCATTATTTTTCTATCCGGATGATAAAAATCTCACGAATCCTTCTATATCCTATTTGTTCAGCAGAGATGCCAGAGATTCAAAAGTGTATCCTTTGAAAGGTTATCTTCTGCATTTTTCTGTTTCAAAACAATGGTTATTAACAGAACAAAATAAAACAAGCATTAATTCAAGTATTGGCTTAATTAGTTTATACTCAAAATTATTTGATAAAGTATATTTCGGTGCTGATATGAAGGGAAAATACACGTTTAATGGAGATTACCCCTATTTTATAAATAAAGCCCTTGGTTATAATGACTTTTTAAGAGGATATGAATATTATATTATTGATGGGAAACATTTTTTTACATCAAAAATGAATTTGAAATATGAAATAATTACACCCAGAGTAAAAAAAATAGATTTCATACCTTTGGCAAAATTCAATAAAATTCATTATGCCGTGTATGCTAGTTGTTATGTTGATTACGGCTATGTTGCAGATGGCAGATATTCAGATACGAACAACATGGTAAACGCATCTCAATACAGTGCCGGAATAGGAATTGATTTTGTAACGTATTATGATAAAATTTTCAGGATAGAATACTCTATTAATAAATTTGGTAATCATGGAATTTATTTTCATATTGGAGCGCCAATTTTTAGTAATTAAGTGTTTGCAAGAAAACGCCAACTACTGCGTTACTCTTGTCATGAAAACAGTCATTTACAAAAGTAAACTCCTTGATTTTCATGACTTCGAAAGCCTTGTATTTGACGTTTTCTTTACGCCGCGGCGTACAAACACAGAGTTTTCTTGCTGCTACTAATTAAGAAGTGGAAGGTGTAAGCCTTTTGCCTTAAAATAATAAATAACAATACCGATGAAAATAGCTGTTTTTGGTAAAAATTTCTCTAAGAATTTTAATAATTCTATTCAATTAATGTTTGACAAATTGATTGCAAATGATGCTGAAATTTGGATATACAAACCCTTTTATGATTATATTGAAAAAGAATTGCAAGAGCAATACGTTTTCAAAGGTTTTTTTAGTAGTGAGACCGATTTAAACGATGATACAGATGTTTTATTGTCAATTGGCGGCGACGGAACTTTTTTAGAAGCATCTTCTTTTGTAAGAAAAAAAGAAATCCCAATACTTGGAATAAATAGTGGCAGACTGGGTTTTCTTGCAAATATTTCAAAAGAAAATCTTGCAGTGGCAATAGATGAGTTGTTGCAGAAAAAATATAAAATTGAAAACCGTTGCCTGATTCAACTTTGCACCGATTTTACAGGTTTTTCAGATTTTCCTTATGCATTAAATGAATTTACGATTCACAAAAGAGATTCATCTTCCATGATAACCATGCAAGTTTTTTTAAACGAGCAATATCTTAACACCTATTGGGCAGATGGTCTTATAATTTCTACTCCAACCGGATCTACTGCCTATTCCATGAGTGTCGGAGGACCAATATTAACGCCCGATTCCTCTAATTTTATTATAGTTCCAATAGCACCTCATACACTAACAGTAAGACCCATTGTAATTCCTGATATATATCATATTCGCATTCATGTTGAGGGCAGAAGTAAAAATTATATGATTTCTCTTGATCATAAAAATGAAGTTGTAAAATCTTCTGTTGATATTGTATTAAAAAGGGCTGAATTTACCATAAGTAGTATCCGGCTTGACTCTCAAAACTATTATACTACCCTGAGAAATAAATTATCATGGGGAATAGATAATAGAAATTAACAAGCGTTTGTTAGTAATTATTAAAATATTTTTTGTATTAATAAAATTTTTATTATTTTTACAATTTAGAAATTGTCATAAACAGTGAAATATAATATTCTTATTATCATAGCATTCGTAAGTCTGCCTTTCTTCGTTTTTTCGCAGAAATCAAGAAAGTGGAAGAAAATGAGATATGAATTGATTTACGGAATCGGAGGAACAGGTTTTCTCGGTGAATTGGGTGGTGCAGATAAAATTGGGACACACTTTGTTAACGATTTGGAAATAAGTATGACCCGTCCTTTAATGTTTGCCGGTATTCGTTACAGGCTTACTGAAGTCCTTTCTTATAAAGGGGGTGTATATTGGGGTTGGCTTTCCGGACACGATAAAAAAACCGAAGAAGAAGTTAGGCAGTACAGAAATTTGCACTTCAGATCTCCAATTGTCGAATTTAACAATCAAATAGAATACTCAATCATTAAAGAGCCAAGGAGTCATAAATACAGTATTCGGAAAGTACCCGGAATGTCAGGTTCAAGATTTTTTAAGACAAACACTTACCTATTCACGGGAATAAATGTATTTTGGTTTAACCCTAAAGCTAAATATAATAATGAGTGGGTAGCTTTGCAACCATTAGGAACAGAAGGGCAGGGAATAATAGAAAGCCGTAAAAAATATTCCAGAGTATCAGTATCTATTCCTATGGGGATAGGTATGAAATGGATTGTTGATCGTCAGTGGTGTGTGGGTCTCGAATACGGATTAAGAAAAACTTTTACAGACTATATAGATGATGTTAGTAAGAGCTACGTTGATAAATCAATTTTCGAAGATAATGTAGTTGCTATGGCTCTATCTGATCCTTCGGACGGTTCTAATCCGGGTTGGACTTCAGCCGGAGAACAAAGAGGAGATCCGAGATACACCGATTCTTATATATTTGTTACTATATATTTAGCTTACAAATTACGCACCGGTAGAGGTGGAAGACCAATGTTTTAGAAATTTATTTTATGAAAAAAATATTATTTGTTATAAGTATATTTTTCTTTATCTTTTACGCTGACTTATCTGCTCAGAGATGGAAGAAAGTAAGATATGAGGTTCTTGGTGGTATTGGAGTCAGTGGTTACCTTGGCGATTTAGGTGGTGCAGATGGCCCCGGAAGACCTTTTATATCCGATTTGGATTTATCAGGAACAAGATTTGCAGGTAATATAGGCATGCGCTATAGGTGGACAGATAGAGTTTCATTCAAATGGAATCTTATTTCAGGTATGATTAATGGTAGCGATGTTTATTCTGACAGCAGAAGATCTGCAAGAAATCTAAGTTTCCGTTCATTAATTGTTGAATCTTCTATTCAGGTGGAATACTCCATTCAAAAAGAAAAAACAGGCAGAAGATATAATCTTCTGACTACTGGAAAATTAAGATGGGAAGGGATAAATACCTATTTGTTTACAGGCGTGGGAGGCTTTTATTTTAACCCTCAGGGTAAATATATTGACAATAAATGGTACAATCTTCAACCGCTGGCAACAGAAGGACAAGGTTTACCGGGAGCAAAAGAAGACAAACCTTATAGTAAAATTGCAGCTTGTTTTCCTCTTGGAATTGGGTTCAAATACGGTTTATCAAGAAAATTGAATTTTGGTATTGAAATGGGTTATCGCTTTACAACAACTGATTTTCTTGATGATGTAAGCGATTCGTATTATGATAATGAAGCTATTCGTAATGCTAATGGAGCCAATGGAGATATTGCGGCTTATTTAGCTGACCCCAGAGATATGGATAAAGCTCCCTCCGGACAAAAATGGAGAGGAAACCCTAAAAGCAGAGACGGATATCTCTTTATATTATTTAATGTATCTATGAAACTTCGCGTGGCAAGAAATGGATTACCAAGATTCTAACAATTTTCTTTAAATTTTTCCGTTTTCTTTGCCAGTATGAAACTATTAATCCTGATATTTTTTTTAATTCCTATTGTGGCAATATCTCAAATTCGTGTTGATTTAGGCGGATTCGGAGGTGTTTCATATTATCTGGGTGATATCAATAAATCCCGGCTTTTTTATTCATCATCTCCTTCTGTAGGTGCTTTCCTTAGATACAACTTTAATCCACGCTACGCTGTGAGAGGAAGTTTGTACTATGGAAGCCTTAAAGCTAAAGACAAAGATTTTTCAAATATTTACCAGCAAACAAGAAATCAGGAATTTTCAACATCAATTGTTGACATTACTTTGCAGGGAGAATTTAATTTTCTACCTTATGTTGTAGGGAATACTTCATTTAATAAAGATAACAATAGCACATATTTATTATTTGGAGTCTCTTATTTTATAGCTCCCAATACAAATGAACCTAACCAGATTGCTATACCCATGGGAATGGGATATAAATTTAATCTCAAAAATAAATGGGCCGCCGGTTTTGAATATTCTTTCAGAAAAACTTTTACAGATGGAATTGATGGACTCGATGGAAAAACACTTTTACCTGAAATTAATAAACAAACCGGTTTTGCGAATAATAAAGACTGGTATTCATTCTTTGGCGTCTTTATTTCTTATATGATATTTTCTCAGGAATTAGAGTGTAACGCTTACGGAAATAAAAGGCGGTAATTGAAATGAATTATAAAGAAAAAATAAAGAAGGAAAATTTACCCAGCCATGTTGCTATTATTATGGATGGGAACGGCAGGTGGGCAAAAAAGAAAGGTAATATCAGAATTTTTGGTCATCAGAATGCTGTTAAGTCTGTCAGGGATATTGTTGAAGCTTCTGTTGAAGTCGGAATAAAATATCTTACTTTATATGCATTTTCCACAGAAAACTGGAATCGCCCAAAAATTGAAGTAAACGCATTGATGTCTCTTTTGGTTTCTACAATAAATTCTGAGATGATAACACTAAACGAAAATAATGTTCGTTTATTGGCAATTGGAGATTTGTCAAGTCTGCCCAAAAATGTTCGCGAAAATTTGAATGAAGGCATTAAAAAAACATCTGAGAATTCAGGATTATCATTAATTTTGGCACTCAGTTATGGTTCAAGATGGGAAATTACAGATGCTGTTAGAAGAATTTCAACCGATGTTAAAAAAGGAGAAATTCAGCCTGAAGCAATTACAGAAGCTTTAATTTCATCTTATCTGTCAACAAGCTCTGTTCCTGATCCTGAATTATTAATCAGAACAAGCGGAGAGTTGCGAATAAGTAATTTTTTGCTTTGGCAGATAGCTTATGCAGAGTTATATTTCACTGATACACTCTGGCCTGATTTCTCAAAAGAAGAATTTTTCGAGGCTATTTATATTTTTCAAAATCGCGAAAGACGCTTTGGTAAAACAAGTGAACAAATTAGTAAAAAATAGAAATTGATATAGAGGGATTGCATGTATAAAAAAATAATTTTTCTTGCTTCATTTGTTTACTGTGTTTTTTCTTTAAATGCTCAGATCGTAACTTCTACCCTACCCGATTTTGATTATGCCAATCCAAAAGAATATGAAATTGGAGGTATCACTATTTCCGGAATTAAATTTTTAGATCAGGATGTTCTGATTAATCTTACCGGTTTACAAATCGGAGATACGATTCCCGTACCAGGCGAAGACCTTACAAAAGCAATTGAAAAACTCTGGAAGCAAAATCTTTTTTCAGATATTAAAATTACTGCTACAAGAACCATAGAAAATAAAATTTTCCTTGACTTTTACTTGCTCGAACGCCCCCGTTTAGCCAGATTTTCTTTTAATGGTATAAAAAAAGGTGAAGCCGACGATATACGAGAAAAAATTAATCTTGTTAAAGGAGCGCAGGTTACAGACAACATCCTGATGAAAAGCACAAATACAATTAAAAGCTATTTTATTGAAAAAGGTTTTTTAAATGTAGAAGTTGAGATAAAACAGCAAGATGATACTGCAATGCAAAATCACATAATTCTTGATTTTGATATTAAAAAAAATAATAAAGTAAAAATTTTCAAAGTAGATTTTCAAGGAAACACTGTTTTCACGGAAAGGCAATTGCTACGCGCAATGAAAAACACGAAGCAGAAAAACGGACCCGGCAAATACAATATTTTCAGAACTTCAAAATTTATTGAAGAAAATTTCAGGGATGATAAAAATAAAATTATTGCAAAATACAACGAAAAAGGGTATCGAGATGCTAAAATTGTTCTGGATTCTGTTTCTAAATACGACGATCGGCATGTTCAGATAAAAATTAAAATAGACGAAGGGCATAAGTATTTTTTCAGAAATATAGCATGGGTTGGAAACACAAAATACAAAGCAGATATATTAAACGCGTATCTTGGTATAAAAAAAGGAGATATATTTAATCAGGCGCTGCTTGATGAAAAATTATTCATAGATCAGAATGGTGTAAGCTCGCTTTACCTTGACGATGGCTATTTGTTTTTCTCTGTTACTCCTGTTGAAGTGAAAGTAGAAAACGACTCCATTGACCTTGAAATGCGTATTTATGAAGGCAGACAAGCCATTGTAAATAATATTATCATCACAGGAAACACAAAAACAAACGAACACGTTGTCAGAAGAGAAATAAGAACAAAGCCCGGACAATTATTCAATCGTTCAGACATTATAAGAAGTCAGCGTGAATTGGCGCAGTTGGGCTACTTCAATCCTGAAAAATTAGATGTCAATCCTACTCCAAACATGATGGATGGTACTGTTGATATTGAATATATTGTTGAAGAAAAACCGTCCGATCAGATAGAATTATCAGGAGGTTGGGGCGCAAACATGATTGTAGGAACGCTGGGTGTTTCGTTTAATAATTTTTCTGCAAGAAATTTTTTCAAAAAAGATGCGTGGAGACCTCTACCCTCAGGTGATGGACAACGATTAAGCATTCGCGCTCAATCTAATGGTATGTATTATCAGGCATACAGCGCATCTTTTGTTGAACCCTGGCTGGGAGGTAAAAAACCCAATTCTTTATCCGTTTCTGTTTACCACACAATTCAAACTAACGGCTACCAGTCTATTGATTCTCTAAAACAATTTATTCATATTACTGGTGTTTCTACTGGTTTGGGTCGCAGATTAAAATGGCCTGATGATTTCTTTACATTATATAATGAACTCAGTTTTCAGCGTTATGACCTAAAAAAATGGAGCTATTTTATTTTTAACACGGGAACAGCTAAAAATTTAAGTTTCTCAACTACTTTCGGAAGAAATTCTATTGACCAACCTATTTATCCTAGAAAGGGCTCTATGTTTTCGTTATCTCTGAATCTTACTCCCCCCTACTCTTTACTCATAAATAAAGATTGGGAAAATTTGCCTGCATTAGAAAAATACGAATGGATTGAATACCATAAATGGACTTTCTCTGCTTCCTGGTTTACACGGCTTGCAGGAGATCTTGTATTAAATACAAAAGCAAATTTCGGATTCCTTGGAATGTATAACAAAAAGTGGGGACATTCACCTTTTGAAGGATTTACTGTTGGTGGAGATGGTCTTTCCGGTTACAACTTATACGGTCGCGATGTTGTTTCTCTTCGTGGTTACGATAATGGCTCTTTAACTCCGGATCAGGGTGGTAATCTTTATAATAAATTAACGATGGAACTCCGCTATCCTCTGACGCTGAATCCTAATGCAACTTTATATGCACTAACATTCCTCGAAGGTGGGAATTGCTGGTATGATTTCAAAAATTATAACCCTTTTGATATTAAAAGATCAGCCGGTATCGGTATCAGAATATTCCTCCCAATGATTGGAATGCTTGGAGTTGACTGGGGATGGGGTTTTGACGATATTCCCGGAAAAATCGGAGGAAATAAAAGCCAGTTCCATTTTGTGTTGGGACAACAGTTTTAATTAAGAATTAAGAATTACGATTATGAAAAAAGTAACACTATTTCTTGCTATTATTTTAACAGGGTTTTCTGTAACTTTTGCTCAGAAATATGCCTATGTTGATACAGAATATATTTTAAAAAATATCCCTGCTTATGAAGCTGCAACCGATCAGTTGAATGAGCTTTCAAAGCAATGGCAGAAAGAAATTGATTTAATGTATGAAGATCTTGATAAAATGTATAAAGATTATCAGGTTGAAAAAGTTCTTCTCAGCGAAGAAATGAAAACAAAACGTGAAAATGAAATTGTAGCTAAAGAGAAGCAGGTAAAAGAAAAACAAAAAAAATATTTTGGAAAAGACGGAGATTTATTTAAAAAACGTCAGGAGCTTGTTAAACCAATACAAGATGAAATATTCAATGCGATTAAAGAAATAGCTATGAATGAAAACCTGGCTGTGATTTTCGACACTGCCGGAAGCCTTAATATGCTTTACGTAGACCCCAAATACGATAAAAGCGATGATGTTTTAGAAAAATTAGGATTTAAAAAATAAATAATTAATTTTGTACGAATTTTAAAATTATTGAATTATGAAAAAGATCGTTAGTACCGTTTTTACTTTTGTTTTAGTTGCCCTGTTCTGTTCAGTTTTTGCTCAAAAATTCGGACACATTGATGCAAACAAATTATTTACAGTGATGCCTGAAAAGGATAAAGCAACTAATGAATTAACAGAGTATTCAAAACAACTAGAGGGAGAATTAATGAAAATGCAGGATGAGTTAAAAAAGAAATACGATGAATACACTGCAGGTGCTGATAAAATGAGTGATTTAATTAAACAAACTAAAGAAAAAGAACTGCAGGATTTAAACCAAAGAATTCAAAACTATCAACAACAGGCTCAGCAAGATTTGCAGAAAAAAGAACAGGATTTAATGCAGCCTATTTATGAAAAAATTCGGAAAGCGATTAAAGATGTTGGTGAAGAAAAAAAATTCATGTATATTTTTGATACCTCTATCCTACTCCATTATTCTAATGAAAGCACTGATGTTTTTGACCTTGTTAAAAATAAATTAGGAGTAAAAGATGAAGACATCAAAAAATTAAAAGATAAAAAGAACTAAAGATTAAAAAAAATAATAATAATCCCGATCACTGAGCTTGTCGAAGTGCCGGGATTTTTTTTTGCAATTCAAACTACAACATAATAGTTTGAGCTTGATAGTTCTCTGTCTTAGCAAGTAGTAAAAATCTGTACCATTTTTATTCTTTTTATAATTTCCCCCATAATTTATCTTCCTTATTTGTAACCTTTTTTAAAATTGGACGAATAAATAATGAAAATATTCTCATAAAATCAATGAGAAATTTGTATTGTTGTTTAATAGTTTTATTTATAATTGCAAAAAAAATCTATATGCAGCCTAAGAAAAAAGTTGTAATTAGCATTGAAAATGCGCCAAAACCTGTACTGGAAGCAATTGCGAAAAAATATCCCGATGGATGGCAGAATTTTGTCATTAAAATTGAAAAATGTCCGGATAATTTTTTTCATGCAATTACTGTAGACCTTGAAGATAGCAGCTATCTTATTAAAGTTCCAGTAAAAATTGATACAAAAATTGAAGAGGAAATAGAAAAAGACAACTATAGTTTTCTTGCTGATACGGATACGGATGCGGAAGCAGATGTAGAGGGCGAATCAGGTAACGAAGGCGATGTTAATGAAGTTGAAACAAACGAAGATAAATAAGAAACGGATGCAGATTATTTAGTGTTTGTCTATAAAGTCAGTGTTTGGTTCAGAATGACCGAGTTCAAGGTGATACATTGCGATGCGTTGAGCCTGCCGAAACGAGCTTGCCGAAATGCTTGCGAAATAATAAAAATCAGGAGTTTACTTATGTAAA
This sequence comes from Bacteroidetes bacterium GWF2_35_48, assembly GCA_001769125.1. Classification (GTDB taxonomy): domain Bacteria; phylum Bacteroidota; class Bacteroidia; order Bacteroidales; family GWF2-35-48; genus GWF2-35-48. The sequence continues at coordinate 21,240 of MEOG01000051.1, forward strand.
TGACTGATTTTTTTTTATAAGCATAACGCAGAAACTTGCCTGCAAGCAAGCAGGTCGGACATTATGGACAAACACTATTTGATAGCAGATTTACCATTTGCATCAATATACATTTCTTTACCATCTTTTACAGCGCGCGCAACTCCGTTTTTAAACGATTCTATATTATCGTATTCGTTTGGAATAATAACATTTCCTTTCATATCTATCATTCCTTTCAGTTTATTTTTATAACACCATGCACGATCTCCTTTAAAGGGTTCTATCAGGTCGTACTCATTCGGAACAACAACTTTCCCATCAAAATCTATCATTCCCATTAACCCGCCTTTCCATGTCCATGCATATCTGCCCCTGAAAAAATCAATATACTCATATTCGCAGGGAATAATAATTTTTCCGGTATAGTCAGCAAAGCCCTTTCCCGATTCCTTATAAAGCCAGAAATATTTTGCGCTTACAATTTCAATTTCATCATATTCATTTGGCAAAATAATTTTACCAGTCATTGTTATTAATCCCTTTTTCCCATCTTTGTATGAAACAGCAAAACCATGCCTGAAATTCTCAATATGGTCGTATTCGCAGGGAATAATGGTATGAAAATTTTTATCTATTAATCCTGTTTTATCATCCCTGAAAGCCCAAAGCAAGCGACTGTTGTATTTTAATGTAAAATCAAAGGAAAGATTTTCTTGAGCAAAAATTTCAGAGGAATATACAATCACAAAAAAGAAAATATAATATTTAAACAGCCTTTTCAATTTATTTACTTATTTCTTTGTTTACTTAAAATATTACCCGCTAAATTTATCATTACGACACCGTCAAGTGTAAATGCTGTTGCAGCTCCATCTTTAAATGCATCTATAAAAGTATATTCATTGGGAATGAGCTCCTGTCCTGTGATTGAAATAACACCGAGTAATCTTTTCTTTTCTGTTTGAGCAAAACCATTTTTAAATTCGCCGATATTTTCATATTCATTCGGAATTAAAATTTTTCCTGAAATGTCTATCAAACCCATTTTCTTTTTTTTGTATGTATAGGCTACTCCATTTTTAAAATCAGAAATATGGTCAAATTCACATTCTATTACAACTTTTCCTGAAGAATTCAGCAAACCGAATTTGCCTTTCTTTTTTATTTTATAATGTAATTTTCCGAAAGGTTCAATATTATCGAACTCAGGCTCTACTAGAATTTTTCCATTTATTGTAATAATTCCTTTTTTTCTTTTAACATGGCAAACAGCCACCCTGTTAACAAAATTTTCAATTTTTGTATACTGATTAGGGATTACAACTTTACCTGTTCTGTCTATCATTCCTATATAACCATCCATATATGTCCAGGAAAGTTCTTTCGTATAAGGAATTATTTCTTCAAATTGATTGTCTAAATCCTGAGAGAACAGATTCGCTGAAAAAATAGATAATAATAAGATGTAAATTACTATACGCATTCTTTTTGTTTAATATTTCATGTTTTTACCGCTGACTGAGCGAAGTCGCCGCAGCGACGAAGTCAGCGGTATACTATTTTCATTTTATTTAAAAGTCAAATATATAAAACATTTTTAAAATAGAAAAATTGTCAATTCCCTTTCTTTTTCTGCTTTCTGTTGAGTTGTACTTTTTCCCAGAATCCCAAAACTTTTTTCAGTATTTCAAAATATAGGGTAATATAAAGTAAAAGGGTCATTAACCAAATAATAATAACATTAAACCAGAAAGTGTCGAAAAAAGTTCCTGCAAAGAATTTACGCGGCGCATAAAAATGTGCCCTGAAGTTAATCGGGTTGCTTGTAGGCGGATCCAGAAAAATCGGGTCTACCTGCTGTATCAGCTCATCTTTGTATTGAACAATTTTACTTTTCTCATAAATTTTCTTTAAAATATCTGCTACTGCTTCGTTATGAAAATCCTTTTTCTTTTTATTGAATAAAGCAGGGTTTTTATCCATCCAGAAATTAATGTATTTCTCTCTGTTTTTATCAGCCATTTCAAATATTTTCTGATAATATTTTTTAAGCCGCTCTGCATAATCTCTTGCTTTGTCTGCTACATCAGGGTTGAATATTTTTATATTTAATTCATTTAATAAGGGATTCTGTCCGAATTTTTTTGATTCTTTTTCAAATTCATTTTTCAGTAAAGATAGATGCTCTTCAAGTTGTGCTGCATTTTTTTCATTGAATGCCATTTGCGCATCATCAATAACATTTAACAGTTTGGGAAGAAAATACACCTGCTTGAAATCTGCTATGCTGATATCTTTTTCTAATTCATAAAAATATTTTTCAAATGAATTATCTTTGAAATGCCTTACCATCAGACCTTCATAAGCCCAGCGTGAGACCATGAATTCAGCAACCCAGGGTACTTTTCCTACCGTGTTGATCAGTTTATTTAATTTTTCAAAACTGAACATTGCGCCACCCAAAACCATTTGGGGAATCATAAGAAGCGGTATTAATATGTAAATTGTTACAGCCGAATTAAACGATTGCGAAATATTCAAACCCATCATATTGGCGCAGGTTGCAATGGAGAAGAGCATAAGCCAGTATTCAAGCAGCATCCCGTGAATTCCAAGAATAAGATTTCCGACAATGACAAATAAAAATGCCTGTATCGCTGAAATTCCGAAGAGTATGGCAATCTTTGAAACAAGATAGCTGGAGCGACTCAAATTCAAAAATTTTTCTCTTTGTAAAATTTTTCTGTCCCTGAAAATTTCTTCCGCGCTTACTGTTAATCCAAGGAAAAGAGCAACCACAATGCACATAAATATATAGGGCGGAATATTTTCATTGTCTCTGAAAATATAATCTGACGAATTAGGGTCTGCAATGTATCTTATGAGAAAAGCAAGAATCAATCCCAGTAAGGGTGCTTCTAATAGATTCAATACTATATATTGCGTATTACTGAGTTTTGAAAATAAATCTCTGAGCGTGTAAATTTTCAATTGTTTAAACCAATTGGGAATATTGAGCGATTTGGGTGGAGACTCCTGAATACTTTCTATTGTCGCGGGTTTGATATTTTCATGAAAATGTTCTTCCCATTTTTGCGGGACAACTTTTCTTTGATTTATATAATTCCCGAATTCGTCAACAACCTGCGCTTCGATAATATTAAATATCATTTCGGGATTCACATTTCCGCAAGTGGAGCATTCTCCTACTTCGCTGTTTATTTGCGCATCGAGGCGTTTGAAATACATTACTGCTTCAACAGGATTGCCGTAATAGGTAAGATATCCGCCTGTATCCAGAATGATCATTTTGTCGAACATCTTGTAAATTTCGGACGATGGCTGATGAATTACCACAAAAATAAGTTTACCTTTTAGAGCAAGCTCCCGGAGAAGATCCATCACGTTTTCAGAATCGCGGGACGATAAGCCGGAAGTGGGTTCGTCAACAAAAAGAATGGAGGGTTCGCGAATAAGCTCTAACGCAATGTTTAACCTTTTTCTTTGCCCGCCACTGATGAATTTGTTAAGTGGGGAGCCGACTTTCAGGTTTTTCCTTTCAATAAGTCCGAGGCTCGTCAGGGTTTTATCTACAAGCGCGGTTATTTCTTCTTCTGTTTTATTTTTGAAACATAATTTTGCATTGTAGTACAAATTATCGAAAACCGTCAGCTCTTCAATCAGCAAATCATCCTGGGGGATTAACCCAATTACGCCTTCTACCTGCGATTTATCTTCGTGAAGATTGATTCCATTTATCAATACCTCTCCAAGGCTTGGCTTTGAAGTGCCGCAAAGAACATTCAACAGGGTGGTTTTTCCGGCTCCGCTGGCACCCATAATTCCAACAAGTTTTCCATGATTTTCTGAAAAACTGATATTGCGCAAACCTAAATCCCCATTAGGAAATCGGTATTCTTTAATATCAACATTATAAGAAATTTTGTTGAAAGCGGCATCTTCAAGAAAACGCGACACAACATCACTATAATAAACAGGTTTGCCTTTCGGAAGCTTTACCGTACTCCCTTTTGCGAATAGATACACACTGTTCGTGCGAAGTCCGAGTCCGTTTAAAAATAGGTTTTCGTCACCGGTGTATTTTATAAAATACAGATCAACACTTTTTATTCGAAGAATGAATAAATCGGTATCTAATTTTTCTGTTTTCGTGTGCTTCGATAAGGCATTAACAGGCTCTCTGGCATTAATGATTAAAACATCGGCAGAATCAATATCCGCAGCTTCGGTTTTTAATACGAATGCTTCAATGGAATTGAATTCATTTTTTGAAATTTTGAAAACTTCAGATACCGTATGAATAATAGCCATACGCTGCTCTGTAAATTTTCCGCCTGTATTAATAAGTTCAAAAAGGCGTACCAAAACAACAACTTTCTGACCCTGATTTAATGTTTTATTGATTTTTTTACAGATTCCGAGAATTTTTACAGAATCTTTTACAGAAGTAAGTTGATTTTCTGTATCCTGATTGGAATTGTATCCCGACTGTTCGTCGAACAACGCAATATATTGAAGCGCCGCATCTTCGCTGATTTGTTGTTTAAGAAAGCGGATAACAAATTTCCTTTCGATTTCTTCAACACCGCCGTCTTGTTTAACAATAAGGGCAAAAAGCTGCATTAAAGCTTTCAGTATCTCCTCGCTCATCTAATAGAAATTATTAATTGGAATTGTTGTTTTCAGCTCTGGAAATAGCAACAATTAATATAAAAAAAGAACATTTATCCGACACGGGAAGAAAGTCGTATTTCAGCTTATTCCCTGTTTTCCTTACAATATCAATAAAGCCAAGACCGGCACCACCTTTTTCAGAAATCGTACCGCCTTTCATCTGTCTTTTATACAGCTCTTTTAATTCGTCTTTATTCATATTATTAATTCGGTCAATCGAAGCTTTCAAGCTTTCCTGTTTTAAAGCGTCAACAAGGTTTCCGGTAATAACATTGTATTCTTCTTCTCCTTTTGTAACAATAAAAATACCGCGCCCCTCTCTCCCATCATCCGTTTTATCTGCATGTTTGTTAATGTTCTGAAGGCACTCAACCATAACATGAAATACTTTTCGCTGCACTCCCCCCTCCTCCATCTGGGTTTCCATATTCGTTTCTGCAAGAGAAGTAAACGCTTTTGTTACCTGATGATTAATTTCCCCTTCGTATGCAAGGGAAATTTCCCGTTCTTTCATCGTGTTGTAAAAACCATAAATGAATTCGAGAAAATTGGGGCTTTTTATTTTATCCATCATAAACCGGAATTTTTAAAACATAAAAGTATATGTTTTTTGTGAAACAGCCAAATATTTGTGAAGAAAAGCCCTGCAATAATTTGGCTTTGCTTAATAGAAAGCCCGCTTTATTCTATTCAAATATTATTTTACCTGAATAATTTTTCTTCCCATTTGTAAGTATGACATTGTAAACACCTTTAGCTTCTGC
>MEOG01000052.1 GCA_001769125.1 Bacteroidetes bacterium GWF2_35_48
TATCAAAAAAAAAGTTTCAAGAAAAATAAAATATTAATAAACGTAATTAAGACTATATTTTTCAGCTTAATTACCAAGTGAGAAATGTTAGTTATTAATATTAATAAGAGGAATTACTTTTGAGAAAAAAATAAAAATATGAAAGCGATATTGATAAATTTAATGCCTATTTTTTAATTTTCCAGACAGTGTCAATTACTGTACCGTCAACCCATTTTATAATTGCAACCGGATCTTTTGTAAACTCCGGATTATCGGGTTTACCACATATTGCTTCGGCTTCGTCTTTTAATTGTTTTATTGTTTTTATGGGCAAATTACTGTTTTTCATTTTTGCAATCAGGTCTTTTCTTAAAGGATTAATTGCAATTCCTCTTTCAGTAACAATAACATCAATTAGTTCTCCCGGACCACAAATAGTAGTACAGGCATCTCTGATAACCGGAATACGATCGCGGAAAAGAGGAATAGGCAATATGGTACATTTAGAGAAAATACAATTCTGCCAACCGCCAATTCCATGCAGTAAACAACCATCAGAATGGGTAACAACATTCGCATTAAAATTAACGTCAACTTCAGTAGCGCCAAGAATAACAACATCAATCATGGATGCAAAATTTCCTTTACCATGATAGTTGTAACTTGTGAATGGACTTGTGTTCACATGCCCCGGATTTTCACGCATAGATCGTACACCTTCTAAGTCGAAAGTCTGCCCATCGAGGATATAATCAACAAGACCGTCTTCCATCATTTTAACAAGATATTTGTTACTGCCTCCCCTTGCCCATCTTGATTTCATGCCCCTTTCACGAAGAATATCTGCAAAATAAATCCCTATTGACAAAGCAGTGCCACCAGCTCCTGCTTGAAATGAAAATCCATTCTGTATTATTCCGGCTTCATCACAAAACTTCGCTGTCCATTCTGCTAAAAGCAAACGGTCTGGGCTTTTTGTAATCTCAGTTGTACCAGATACAATTTTTTCAGAAATACCAACTTTGTCAATTTTTACAACAAAATCAACATAATTACCATGAATTTGCCAGGGAATACAAGGGAAAGGAACAATATTATCTGTAACAACAACAACCTTATCGGCATACTGTGAATCTGCAAGCGCAAAACCGAGTAAACCACAAGCAGCAGGGCCTCTGTCTCCTGTAGCATTTCCAAAAGGATCAGCAGTAGGAGCTGCAATTACTGCAATATCAATTTTTAATTCCCCATCTTGAATGGCCTGATATCGCCCACCATGAGAACGTAAAATACCAATCCCCTTCATTTTTCCTTCAGATGTAAAACGTCCGAGTGCGCCGTTCATACTTCCTTCAATATGGCGTATAGTGCCATCTTCAAGATATTTTATTAATGACGAATGGCATTCAAAAGAGGCAGAGGGAGCCCATCGTAAATTTTTCACTCCAAGCTCGGCGGCTGCATCAAAAATCATTTGCGCAACAAGATCGCCGTTTCGGAAATGGTGATGTGTGGAAATAGTCATTCCATTTTTCAATCCACATTTTTTTAACGCATCTTTTATGGACGTCAGCATTTTATTTCCATCAGCAGGATAATCAATGCATGAAGAAATCATAGGCGCATGCTTTCTTCCGGTAGGACGATGCTTTCCAACTCCTTTAAAAGGAATTTGTTTTTGTCCGTTCACCTCATCGGGAACCAGCCTTCCCAGTGCATTCTTTACAAATTTCATATAAATGTTGTGTAATTTCTTTTAAAAACCTTTTTAAAAATTGACTATCTCAAAAAAACATTTTATTTTTTCTTTGAAACCGCTTCATCAGCCATTCTTTCCATTTCTGTTTTTTTCCAATCCTTTTGCAATTTTCCTGCGGCAATGGCCGTATCAATACTTTTCATAGCACGTTTTACGACAGGGGGGTCAATCATTTTTGTTCCCAGAGAAACAACGCCAAGTCCTTTTGCAGTTGCATCATCAAAAGCTAAAACTATTTTCTTGGCTTTTTCAATTTCATCAGAATCGGGAGCAAAATATTCGTGCAAAACCCTTATTTGTCTTGGGTGTATACAACCCATACCCACAAATCCAAGTCCCTTTGATTTCAGTACATTTTGCTTCAATGCTTCCATATCAAAAACATCGGAAAAAACCGAATCAATAGGCTGAACACCTGCTGCTACAGATGCATTCACAAGCATGGTACGTGCAAAAAATGATTCAGTACCCTCATTCGTTCTTTTAGTTCCCAAATCAGCAGTGTAATCTTCCAAACCTATAGCCAAGGCTACAACATTCTCACTTGCTGTTGCAATCTGATAAGCGTTTATTACACCTTGAGCACTTTCAATGATGGGCATATACCATACATTGTGCTTCATTTTATGCAATTTCTTTATCTCTGCAATCTTTGCATCAATACTATGAATCTGTGAAGCATTTTCACACTTTGGAATTAATATCAAATTTACATAATGAGGAACGATAAACTCAAGATCTATCAGCCCGCGCTCTCCCTGATTGATACGAACCATTCGTTCTGCACCGTAAAAATTCAAAGCTCTCAAAGCATTCCGTACAAGATACCTGGCTTCATCTTTTTTTGCAGGAGCCACAGCATCTTCTATGTCAAGAATAAGCCCATCAGTATTATGGATGCCTGCATTAATCATAAGACTTGGCGAATTTCCGGGCAGGTACAAGCGGGAAATACGGCTTCTATCTTTGGTTGTTACATCTTTATTTTCTTTTAAAAATTCAGGTAAAAACTCCAGATCCGTTTTAATCAATTGTTTGATAGCATATTCTAAACGCGCAGCAAGAATAAATTCTAAAGCACCAGAATCTTCAATTAGAACCTGTGCATTTTTTATACCGAAAAAATTAAAAATCTTCTCTGTCAATTCTACAATTGATCTGCCATACATCGTTTTTACTTTACTATCGAGTGTAATTTCAAGACCTTTGTTTTTGGTCAGACTAACACTTATCTGGCAATCAGAACGAACACCCTTGCCTTTATTTCCAGCAATAGCTATTGTTGACAAAATTCCTCCTTTTTTATAATTATTGTTTGAAAGAAAACTCTGCGACAAATTTATGAAAAGCCTTTATCAAAACAAATATGTTTTACAATTGGAAAAACAAATTTTCACACTCTTTACAACGACCTCTACCATTAATAAAAAGATGCTCTTACTCCTATATAGTGCTTGCAAGAAAACGTCAATTTCTGCGTTACTCTCGACCTGAAAAACAGTCATGTACATTAGTACACTCCTGATTTTCAGGTCTTCGAAAGCCCTGCCTACCGGACAGGCAGGCTTGAACTTGACGTTTTCTTATCAAGCACTGACACTGTCAATCAAAAAACATGAGTTTTCTTGCTGACACTATATACAAATGGACTGTAAATGTAAAATCGCTCCACCTGTGCTGAGCCTGCCGAAGTATAGAGCGATTTTACATTTAATGAATTATTCAATTTACCGAAGCCTAACAAAAATTTGATAAATAAATAAAAAAATATATATTTGAATTCTCTAAAATCAATTAAGACTGACTAACAGGCTTTTACCTAATTTTGCAGCATGTTTGTTCAAATAAAAAAATATTTTTTATCGCTAATTTTTATTCTTACCCTTTCAAATACTTATTGCCAGTACATTCCCTTTGTTATAGACACAATCAGCCATGAGAATAATAAAATTCTAATATATTCTGACAGAACCTGGTCTTATTTTCAGGAATATAATATTGACTCAACAAGCATTTCCTGTCTTGATACGACGAGTCTTTTTACTGCAAACTGGAATAATAAATCAATCTTTGCATATTTAGGAGAACCTCAAACAAGAGAAAAATTTGAAGTAGAGATTTTAGACAGTAATAAAATTTTTTCTATTCCTATTTGCGGAAAATTTTATCGGGGCTTTTCACGCGGACATGACGGTGTTGATATTGGATTATCCAAAGGAGATTCGGTTAAAGCCGCTTTTGATGGAAAGGTACGATATTCCGCTTTTAACAGGGGAGGTTATGGAAATCTTGTTATTATGAGGCATTACAATGGTTTGGAAACCTATTATGCTCACTTATCAAAATTACTTGTAAAAGCTGATCAGGAAGTAAAAGCAGGCCAGACGATAGGACTTGGGGGCAGCACAGGAAGATCCGTTTCTCCACATCTTCATTTTGAAGTCCGATACAGAGACAAACCTATTGATCCGCAAAAAATAATAGATTTTGAAAAAAGCCAGATTATTTCCGGGTGCAGACTTCTTGTTGACAACAATAAAAATGAACCCCGACCGCTGCGTAAGAACAGTACCCATAAAGTCAAAAGAGGAGACACGCTTCAAAAAATAGCAAAAATGTATGGAACAACAGTTCAAAAAATTTGCAAACTCAATAATATTTCCGCTAAAAAACCCTTAAAAAGAGGGAAGCGCATAAAAGTTTCATGAAAAATAATAAACGATGATTATTGAAAAAACAGCTCCTTTTTTTATGTTAAATCTCATATATTATAAATAAGAAGCTATAATAATTATGAATTTTTCCTGAAATTTTATATTTTTACAATCTATTACTTAAAATAGTACCCTTGCAAAAAATCGTAACAAAATATAAGCTGATTTTCACACTTTTTATATTTGTGTTTTTTTCGTTAACCACCTATGCACAAAAAAAAGGCTTTTTTGTTATCAAAGCAAAAATAAAACTCGACTATAACGAAGTTATAACAAAAGATAAATCTAAAGGTTCGATTACTGTAAATATCAAAAAAAACGGTCAGAATTTTAAAACATCGAAAATTGATAATGGTGAAAAATTCAACATTGAACTTGAATTTAACAGCACTTATGAAATAACAGTATCAAAAGATGGCTTTATTTCTAAAATATCACTTTGGGACTTAACCGCCCCACCCGACAGAGCTGAAAAAGGCTGGGAATGGATTCTTGATGGCAGTTTGTTTCCTGAATACAATGGCGTTAATTACACAGTTTTTACGCAACCCGTTCTAAAGGTATATTATGATGCTGCAACAAAAAAGTTTGATTTCGACACCAATTATTCCAAGATGATTCAATCGCAAATTGAAAAAGCAATGGAAGACAATAAAAAAGCCGAAGAACAAATTATCAATAAAGATAAGAATGAAGAAAAAGCAAAAATAGAAGCTGCAAAAAAAGCAGAAGCTGAAGCAAAAGCAAAAGCAGAAGAACAAGCAAAAAAAGAGGCAGAAGCGAAGAAAAAAGCAGAAGCAGAAGCTAAAGCGAAAGCGGAAGCTGAAGAAAAAGCTAAAAAAGAAGCTGAGGCTAAAAAGAAAGCAGAAGAAGACGCAAAACGTAAAGCAGAAGAAGAAGCGAGAAAAAAGGCAGACGCTGAAGCAAAAGCAAAAGCCGATGCAGAAGCAAAAGCAAGAAAAGAAGAAGAAGCAAAAAAGAAAGCGGAAGCTGATGCGAAAGCAAAAGCAGAGGCTGATGCGAAAAAGAAAGCAGAAGAGGAAGCCAAAGCAAAAGCAGAAGCCGATGCATTAGCTAAAAAAAGTGCCGAAGAAAGAAAAAAAGCAGAAGCTGATGCAAAAGCAAAAGCAGAGGCTGATGCTAAAAAGAAGACCGAAGAAGAAGCCAAAGCTAAAGCAGATGCCGATGCTCTATCTAAAAAAAGTGCCGAAGAACAAAAAAAAGCAGAAGCTGATGCCAAAGCAAAAGCAGAAGCCGATGCGAAAAAAAAAATAGAGGAAGATGCTAAAGCAAAAGCAGATGCAGATGCACGAAAAAAAGCAGATGAGAAAGCACTGGCAGATGCAGAAACCAAAAGAAAAGCTGAAGAAAAAGCTGCTGAAGAAAAAAGATTGAGAGAAGAAGCCAAAGCTAAAGCCGAAGACGAAACCAGAAAAAAGGCAGAGGAAAATGCTAAGAAAAAAGCAGAGGCAGACGCTAAAGCAAAAGAACTCGCAGAAAAAAATAAAAAAACAGAAACACAGAACCCTCCCCCAAAAACAGAGAAACTTGAAAAACTTGTTTTTAAAACAGATACCGAACGAAAAAAATATCAGGCTGAATTATCAATAAAATATCCTGAAGGAGTATGGATTGAATATTACGAACAATTCAACAGGCAAATTAAACGCGTTATTGTTAACAAAGGAGGCATAGCACGCGATTACCGGATGGAAAAAACTACTTTTGGAATTTTCTACAACAGAGATGGTCAGAATATTTCAGAGCATGTATTTATTCTTGAAACTAAAGAATAAAAATGAAAAGTTTCTATTTATTTCTTTTGGCTGTTCTTCCTTTTTTTGTACTTGCCCAACAAAAAAAACAAAAAATATTTACGAATACAAAATCATCTGGGTATGTTTCTATTCTCGGCACTAAATTAAGTGTTTTCAGCCCCAAAGGATTCAGTGTTGCAAATGATTTCAAAGGATTTCGTAAAGATGTATCCGGCTCTTCTATTATGGTTTCTTACATTCCTGGTAATATTAAAATGAATCTTGCCGGCTTTACAAAAGAAGCACTTGTTAAATCCGGCGTTTTTATGATTGCCAGTGAAGAATTACGGATTAACGGGTTTCAAGCTGTCTTAATTAAGGCAAAACAAATAGCTTATCAGAATGCCTATCTGAAATGGTTACTTATTATTGGAAACGAAAATGAAACCTTCCTGCTGACGGGTACCTTTCTTGAAAAACTTGAAGAAGAAGAATCTAAAATTATTCTTGCCTGCCTCCTTTCAACTATTTATGAGCCTTATCAAAAATTAAACCCCGAAGAAGGCATGGCTTTTAAACTAAATGTATCAGGAACAAAATTGAAACGCTCTAAGCTTGTTACCAATTCTTTGATGTACACAACAGACGGAAACATGCCTCCCAAGGCTAAAGACAAAACAACTTTTACAGCAACCGCATCTCTGCATTATGAAAAAATTTCCGATTATAAAAAATACTGTATTGAAACAATGAAGCTTATTCCAACAGTTAAAAATATTCCTGAAAAAAATATTTTTCCTGTTACTATAGACAATATGAAAGGCTTTGAAATGTGGACATCCGGAAAAAATCAAGTGCACGGACAAGAAGAAATGATATATCAGGTAGTACTCTTTGAAGATAAAATGATTTATACGCTTGTCGGTTTAAGCTTAGATAATTTTGAAGAAAATCTCAGCCTTTTTAAAAAAATATCCCGCACGCTGACTAAAAAATAAATTACAGATTTGAGTCCGCTCAGAAAACTTTTCTGCCACAAACCCGCCCGACCAGATTAGGCAAGCTATATCAGGCAGATTTTGAAAATGTTATGTCTTCCATATTTCCAATAGTTTTACCATTAGAATATATTTGAGATAAACTGGAAAACAAACCTTTTGTCCATGTAAAACTTGTTTTCATAGGCTTTATTCTTTGATAATGTTTCATGTTTATCAATTCATCAATTTATAACTATTTTTTGACTCTCAATACAATTTTTTGAAATAATATTTACAATATAAATGCCTGAAGGTAAATTACTGACATTTATTGTCTGTACATTCTTTTTTTGAAAAATAATCTGTCCTTGAATATTTTTTAATTCGATTTGATAATCAGTATCACAAGTTTGAATATAAAACACATCATTTGCCGGATTCGGAAATACAGATATTCTATTCTCCTTATTTATCAGCATTGATGATGTTGGAATAATATATTCATAAGCACCGATGTCATAAGCCAATCCCTGTGGTCTGTTTACACCATCGTGATCATAAACTATATTTGCATTAATGCCTGCATCAATACAAGGAGAACCATTTAATAAATGATAGTTATTACTAACATTTCTCACTTCAAAACTACAAAATTTAGCTGAGGAATTTGATGTGGGGTAAAAATATTTTTCAGCAATTCG
>MEOG01000053.1 GCA_001769125.1 Bacteroidetes bacterium GWF2_35_48
AAATAAATAAATTACATCGAAATATGCAACCTTTTTTTTAAGTATTTATTAACATTATGTTGTTAATAATCAGAATATTACGAAGTCCGAAACGTTAGTCATTTAACATTCTGTGAAAAATATTTGTTACTCAATAACGAATTTTCCTGTATGAATTTTTCCATCATTCATAATCTGAAAAAAGTAAATTCCGTTTTTCAAATTACCTTTATTTACCTGGATTTCGAACGAATTTATATTGTGTTGCGTTGACACGATTTGTCCAAAAGAATTAAATATTATTAAAACAGCATTGACCATTTTTATATTATTTTTAATCAAGGCTGACTTATCAAACGGGTTTGGATACACTTTAACATTTGAATTACAAAAATCGGAATTTAATATTCCTGTCTGGTACTCGTGCTCATAACACCCTATGTCTATTATCGCAGATAGCATTTCATTCCCAACCTGTACACGCGTGTTCCCGTTAAAATCAAATTCTCCAACAGGAATTCCGGTAGTGTCTGGTGTTCCTGAATCAATGCAGGGGCTATTAGCCTGAAGTTGAAAATTTCCGGTATTTATATCTGTAAATTCGGGGCTTTGAACAATTGAACTTGTGTCTTGCTGATACAAATTTTGATAATCAGCAAATTCAGACATTGTAAAAGCATTAATTGAAACATTGCCCCACCTGATATCTATCAAAGTATCTGTGAGCGTTTGAAACCAACAATTATTATTTAAGGTAAGAGAATCCAGATCGTAATATCTTAACACATACAAACCCGCTGACGTAGCCTCATAGAACACATTGTTCAAAATATTAAAGTTGCTTGTTGGAGCATCTATCTGAAAAAAATTCAGATGTCTTCCTCTCTTATCTGGTCGTTGATCGTGTGCCCATGTATTTCCTGCAAAAAGGCAAGTGTTATTAATAAAAAAGATGTTCTCTGTTAATGATTCTGTAGGCCGATTCCAATACTCAAAAGACCACTCTGCATTATAAATAAGATTATTCCTGTATATTATATTTGATTGAACAGCGACATTTCCTTGATTTTGATTTGTCATTGCGGCATCATAAATCTCCCATACCCTGCACTGTTCAACTAAATTGTTTGAGGCATTACTCCAAAATTCTATACCATTTCCATAACGCACTACACCATAAGGTGGAAGATATATGGCTCCTCCTCCAATATATGAAATGTCACATTTTTGAATCATAATATGGTCTGTATTTCCTCCCCCAATTCCATGCGCACTTCCATATTTTAATTCAAGATTTTCATATATAACATACGCTTTATTTTCCTGATTAATAATATTCCGAGATAAAGCACATTCTATATCGCTGTAAAAAAGTCCGGGATTGATAGTGCTGTACAAGTGAAGCCTGAGGTTATTCGCATCATACAAATAATCACCCTGCGTCAGCAAGCTCTGTTCATCCAATTTTTTCACACCAAAAGAGGTTGCCTGATTAAAAATAATATTACCGATATCCATCGTTACCGGAGAGTTTATATCTACCTCTTTAAAACTAACATTATCTAAATATAAAATTGAACTGTCTGGTATCGTATTTCCGATAAAAAAATCTAACATAGCATCATTTGCAGTAATTGAAGAATAATAATAGAGAGCGTATGTGTTCCATACTGTATCTATGACAGGAGGAATAACAGTATTTGAATAATACAGATTATACGGGCTTGATGATTTCATTAACAGAATACCGCCCAGTTGAAAATTTACAGAAGATTTTGCCTTGAAAGACAAACAATACACATGTCCCTGATCAATAGATAAACCAGGGGTACTGAATTGAATATCGTAAAAATTATCTCCATTTTCAGTACAATTTATTTTGTATGATGCCGGAGGTGAAGAATATTCATCCGTAGACCATTCACCAGAGGCTATAGCATTTCCTTCTGTGTAAAAATACCAGTTATTCGCATCAATATCGAAGAAGGGATTTAAAATCAATTCTGAACCTATTATTGAAGAAGATGCTGTTGACCAAATATTATTCCCTGTATTTACCCAATTTGAAGTATCACTTAAATTTACGGAACCCATGATCATTGGTTTGTTGCCTGCACCATAAGCACCATAATAAATATACCCGTTATTATTCCCACTATTCGGAACAAGTTGCCCGCGCCAGATATCACCACGTTTAAAAAGTATTGAATCATTGGGCTGAAAAGAAAAACCATTCACTTTTTCTAATGTTTGCCAACTGTTTATTTCTGATGTTCCTGAATGAAAATCAGAACCATTATTTGACACGTAATAGGTTGTAGCATTACTATTGCCGGCAAATAACAATAAAAAAACAAAACTACTTATTATTACAAGACTAAAATTATTCATTGTTTTCATGCTTAAACTTTTTATTATGGATTTACTTTTCTTACGTTTATTGTTACTCAATAACGAATTTTCCTGTTTGCATTTCTCCATCATTTATAATCTGAAAAAAGTAAATTCCGTTTTTCAAATTTTCTCTTTGGACAATAATTTCAGATGAATTAACATTGTTTTGAGTTGCTACAACCTGCCCTATAGAATTAAACAAGATAAAAGTAGCATTGTTAAATCGGATGTTTGTGGAAATTTTTGTTGAAATAGTAGCAGGATTTGGATGAACTGTAACATACCCTTTGGATGAATTGCTTTCTATCTTTGAACTCTGGTCAACAGTTACGGTTATTTCTTCTTTTGTTATACAGTTATTGCTTACAATCAATACAGTGTAAGTTGTTGTAGAATCAGGAGAAGCAATAGGATTTGAAATCGCGGGATTGCTTAAATTATCCATCGGATCCCAGGAGAAATAATCTCCTCCTGTAGCCCAAAGCTGAATGGATTCTCCTGAAGAAATAATTGTATCATTAATCGAATTTGTATTACAATTTGTAGAAAACAAAACATCGCGTGGTGCAGTAGCATAAAAGATGGAATTAACAGTATCAATATTAAGCGAGTCTCCATATAGCCAAAAATCTTCATAGTACATTTTGTAAACTGTATCATTTGGATCCCATACAACATCAACTGCCCAGAAACTTGAAGTATGCTCGGGATCAGATGTCAAAACCGGGTTACCGGGGTACTGAATCCAATGAACTCCATTAAGTGTTACAGCATAACCAACCCTTGCAGAATCATACTGACCATTATTAAAACTGACACCGCTGTACCACATTTCAATAATTCCATTGGTTTCAATTAAAGCCGGAGCAGCAACAGCAATATCATTCCATGAAGGATAATTTCCGACTGGAATAACAGGGTAATCAGGATATTTAATAAAATTACTGCCATCCATAGACACAGCTAAACCGAGTTGAACAAAACCCGTTGTATCCTTTCCCGTGTAAAGAAGCGCATATAGACCCGATTCAGCATTATAATATGCAGCCGGTGATTCAATAAAATGGCCATCCCAATCTCCCTGTTCCCCTTTTTCCAATACTTTCCCATGTCTTGTCCAGTTAATACCATCAGGAGAAGTAGCAAGCCCCAATGCAGTGTGATCCTGACCTTGATAATAAGTTGAGTCGCCATAGTAATACAATTTGAACTCTGTGCCATCCCAAAGTATTTCCGGAGTATCCAGCCATTGCCCATCCCACTGACCAGATCCACTTACATCTAACACCGGGTTATTTGGATATTTGGTCCATGTAACACCATCAACAGACCAGGCATAATGAATACGTCCTCGTGTAATCGGATCAAACTGGTTTTCTCCTTCTGCAACAGCATACCACATTTTAAAAGTATCATTGTGAATGATTACTGTTGGCTGCCCGTAAGCGCCCCACATACCTGAAGCAGGGTTCATTGATAAAACAGGTGTGTCAGGAAAAGCTAACCAGTTTACTTGAGAAAATGTTATTTCAGAAAAGAAAAAACAAAATAAAATGACAATAATTTTTACGCAGATAAAAAGTGTTTTAGTAGTTTTCATTTGTATACGGATTTTAAGTTTATTTGCCAAAATTAATGAGATAATTTGAAACTTGTAAAAACGACTTTAGTAGTTTTTCAAGCAAGCATCACAGCATATCAGGGTCGGACTGCGCGATAGCATTCCCTACAGCTAGTCCTGCCCTGATGTTCCGGGTGTGCTTGCTTAATTTTCCACAGAAAATGTCGAATAACCGACTTTAATTTATTTGACAATTATTCTTCTGCTTTGTGTTAAATTGTTGCTATCTGTTAATTTAACAAAATACAAGCCCTTCGACCATTTTTTTGTGTTTATTTCAATGCTTTTTCCAGACATTATTTTTTTGAAAATTTCTTTCCCGGAAACATCATAAATTACAATAGTATTTTGCTTCGCATTATCAGCATCATTTATTTTTATTGTGAAAAAATCAGAAGCGGGATTCGGAAAAATTGTAAAAAAATCATTTGTATATTGTGCTTTCTCTTCAACACCTATCAGAGAATGATCGAATGGTTCAATAATAATAACCCCTGCATGAAAATCACAAAGAAATATTTGCCCATCATCTCCAACAGTAATTGCTGTACTTCCAAAAACATTCGTCCAACCGCCCGTACCTTTTGATTCCGCAACAAGAACAGCCTGTGTTTGTGAAGCTACATCGTAAACTTTCATCCCATAAAACCTGTCAGCAACATATACATAGTTATTTTTTAAAACAATATCCATGACACGTTGCGTTGGTTTAAAATCGGTAAATATTGTCTGTAAATCCGATCCATTCCATCTAAACAAAGCAAACTGAGCCCCGTACCCTACAGCAATAACGCCATTTTCAACAGAAATACCAAAAATTTCAGAAAAAGATAAAGTGCCCCAAGTCATTGTTAGTTTTATAGTATCGAGAAAAACAAAAGCATTATTAACAACTTTCTGCGCAACAAGAAAAATATCATTCCCGATTTTTTTTCCATAGTAAACCGTATCACCAGCCACGCACATTGCTCTCGAATCACAGTTCATCGAATCTATAGCCAAAACAGGAAAATTATTTATTGAATTGAAAGGATCAAATAATTCAATCCACTTACCCCCCAAAAGATTGTCATAAGTTGCAATCATGCGCTGCCCGGTATTAGTATTTATGATACTCAAATGATTCATCCAGTTTTTGCTCATATCATAAGCCAACTGGGGTTGTCCGCCCATTTGCCAGGGTTTAATATTATATACCTCCGAGGAATTTATCATCAGCAATGTATCGTTCAGAAATTCTAAATCACTTGAAAAATAATGATTGTTAAGATCGTAAATATGCATTAATTTCGATTGTGCATTAAAACCGGAGGAGTACTGTAAACTGTCAATATTGTAGGCAATCAATCCGTATCCTTCATGACAAGCCCATAAAAGATTGTTTTTCACTTTCGCATCCACACACCAGCCGCCTGTTTCATATAACCCTAACGTATCATAAGGAGATAACTGTGAAACATCACTTACCAGCACACCACACCACTCAGATGCCATTGCAATATAAGGAGTGCCATGCATTAATGCAGCATCAAAATGCCAGAGTCCGGGAATAACAAACCCGATTTTTTTCATTGTATCAACAGGTAATCCTGAAGCATCAACAATTGGCATATAAGCAAGAGGAAAAGAAGCCGTGTCATAAGCGGCTGTTGTTACTATGAACAAAGTATCATTTCTTGAATCCATATTCATGATATTCATTTGTGCTAAGCCCGGTATACCGCCGTCAACGAAAAAAGTATCAATTGGATTCAGGGTTGAACCATTAAACTGTAGTGCAAACAAATTTGATTTTGTAAATAATAAATTTTCGGGACCGCCACATACATAAATAATATCATCTCTTAAATCAGCAAAATGAACATTCTGTACAACGTTCAGCCATGCGCTTGACCATACAGCAATAGGTACAGATAAATTATAAACAGAATATACAGAAATATTCCCTTCTGTAAGTAATGTTCCTTTATTTCCCACTGCAATATAATCACCCCTTTGTGCCACACAATAAGATGCAGGGCCACTAAAGGAAGCCAGCTTTGAAAAACCAGATGCAGTGTTGTATTTGAGCATTCGTACTGTTTTATGATCTGCCACATAAAGCGTATCATTCGTACGCCATAAGTCGTAGGCAGCAGAATCTCCCATATTTTTCATATCATAATGGTGCAGAATAGTCAAATCAGGAGAAGTATAGTCAAGAGCAAAAACGCCTTCATGCGTAACTGCTGCAAACAAAATATTACCATCAAGGGAAGTTTCATTCACGAGTCCCATAAAAGGTCTTTTTGCAATTATCTGTGGAGAAAAAGGATTTGAGAAGTCGTATATCCAAATGCTGGTACCACAGCCAACAATTAATTTGTGTCCCACAATGTCCCAGTTTACATGAGCACTCGCGCCACCGGGGGTTTGCCCTAGTTTGTTTAAAGTTTGAACCGTTTGCGCATGAATATTTAAACAGGCGAAAAAGAAAAAAAGCAAAATAATAAAAATTGTTTTCATAGTAGTATGGGTATTTTAGTTAATAATATGCGCTTGTTGATTTGTTCCTTACAAAATTCTGTCAAAAAATTTACCCCGCACAGGATTGCTTTCTATCTTTAATCCCTGCCTGCTCGACGCAGTCAGGCAGGCTACTACTACTTCTTAATCCATTTTTATCTCTCATATTCCCGCAAACCTGTGAAGATAGCATCCGCACAAGCCTTATCGCAATACCTCACAGGATTGCTGTTTTTTTAAACAAAACTACCCGGTTTTCCGGGTAGTAAATTTCATTAATCTTTAGGTTTGAAGAGCTTTTCACTCAATCTTTCAAGCTGGTCGAGGAGTTTTTTCAACCATTGAAAATATAAAGCCAGATAGAGTGTTAATATTGAAAACCACACTACAGCAAGGTTTAGCCAATACGTTTCCACATAGCCCCCAAACAATTTTTTTCTTGGTGCGTAGAAATGAGCCTTAACAAAGGGGTGTAGAGGATCCTGAAAAATAGGATCAATTTTTCTGTACAAATGATCTTCAAATTCAACAACTCTGTCTTCCACATCCGAATTGCAAACAAGCTTTTCTAAACTTTCATTTGAATATTTTCGTTTCAGCATTTCCAACTCATGTCTTTGCTTATCTGTTTGCGTAATTTTTTTATTGT
Source organism: Bacteroidetes bacterium GWF2_35_48 (assembly GCA_001769125.1). Taxonomy (GTDB): domain Bacteria; phylum Bacteroidota; class Bacteroidia; order Bacteroidales; family GWF2-35-48; genus GWF2-35-48. Next base: position 7,149 of record MEOG01000053.1, read on the forward strand.
GTTTTTCACGCTTATCTGCAGCATTATTATATAATTTGATATAATACTGCCTGAGTGCTGTACAATACGCTTTTACCTGATCAATAATTTCAGGTCTTAATTTTTCGTAAGCAAGAAGATCAAGCTTTCCCGGGTACTTGATTTTTTTGTTATATTCTAATTCAAGGTTGATCTCATTTCTTAATAAAAGAAGACTTTTTGTAACTTTATCTTTTTTGGTTTTATCTTCCCATTCACGATTAATTGAACCTACTTCATTATCAAGTCGGGTCAGCCAGTAATCTTTTTTATAATTGGCTGTTTTCATAACCTTATCGAACATATAATACTGCTTCTGGAAACCGTTTTCTTTAAACTGATGTACGGCGAGAGCTTCATAAGCCCAGCGTGCTGTGATGATTTCACCGTACCAAGGGATATCGCTCGGATTAGAAATAGAAGGATTCAGTTTATCAAATTTCACGATAATACCTGAAAGTATCATCTGTGGAATAACGAGGAAAGGAATAAGAATATAAATAGTAACCGCTGTTTTAAAACTATCAGAAACATTCAGTCCGAGAATATTTGCAAAGCAGAAAGAGCTGAACAACGCTAACCAGTAGTGAAAATACATACCTTTTATTTCCATGATTGAATTGCCGACAATTATAAAGGAAAAAGCCTGAATGGCACTCAATGTAAATAATATGGCAATTTTAGACATCAGGTAACTGCCCCTGCTGAGATTCAGGAAAGACTCACGTTTGAGAATTAACCGGTCTTTGATGATTTCTTCAGCACTTACTGTTAATCCGACAAAAATCGCTACAATAACAGACATGAAAATATAAACAGGAAGGTTACTGTTACTCAAAAGTGTATACCCGAATTCGTTGTTAACGTCAACATTAAAATATTTAATAATGTATGCAAGAAAGAAAGCAAGAATAGGAGATTCGAGAAGGTTAATCGTTAAATACTGAGTATTGGCAAGTTTTGATAATACATCACGAATAACAAAAACCTTCCATTGTTTCAATTTTGAAGGAATTTTAAAAGATATTTCCGGTACGCTCTCAGGAAGAATGTAATCTTTTTTTGATTCACATTCCGTGTATTTTTTGTAATGTTGCTGCCATTCTTTGGGAGCTGTTTTCCGGGTATGTGTAGGATTACCGTATTCATCAAGTACACTTGCTTCAACAATATTGAAAACCTGTTCGGGATTAACATTTCCGCAAAGAGTACATTCGCTTTCATTCCAGTCAGCCTGATGCATCCTGGATTTAAAATACATGATGGAGTCAACAGGATTACCATTGTATATCAAATATCCACCCGTATCAAGAATAACGAGCTTGTCAAACATTTTAAAAATATCGGAAGAAGGCTGGTGAATAACGACAAACACAAGTTTTCCTTTAAAGGCAAGTTCCTTTAAAAGGTCCATGATATTTTCAGAGTCGCGTGAAGAAAGACCGGAAGTAGGTTCGTCGAGAAAAAGAACAGCAGGCTCACGAATAAGTTCAAGAGAAATATTCAAACGCTTACGCTGACCTCCGGAAATCTTTTTGTTAAGCGGACTACCCACTTTCATATTTTTAATTTCAAAAAGACCGAGGTTTCTGAGCAGGGTGTCTACAGCTTCCACAAGTTGTTCTTCCGTGTAATTATCGAAACACAGTTTTGCATTGTAGTATAAATTCTGGAAAACCGTGAGTTCTTCGATCAGCAGATCGTCTTGAGAAACGTGTCCGATTAATCCATCAACTTTATCTTTTTCATCAAAAATGCTGAACCCGTTGATGCAAACATTACCGGAAGTCGGTCTTGATGCGCCGTTCAAAACATTCAGCAAAGTGGTTTTCCCGGCACCGCTCGCTCCCATGATACCAACCAGCGTTCCTGATTCCATGGCAAAATTAATAGGATGCAATCCCACCTTTCCGCCTTTAAATTTGTATTCAATACTGCGAACATCAAAGACAATACGTGTACGTTCTGCATCTACCATAAATGCCGAAACAATAGCACTGTAATAAATGGGTTGTATTTTAGAATTCCTTATAGAACAACCGACATTTAATATATATATTTTATCTTGTTGCGCAATTTGTCCGTTGAGATACAATTCCTGTTCGCCACGATAGCGCATCAGATGAAGGTTCGTAGACTGCACGTGGAAAATAAGAATCTGACCTCTTAAAAATTCAGAATATAAATGTTTTGATGCGAGATGCTGAACGTTTTTTTCGTTATTAACAACAAGGAGTCTTGATGAAGCAGGAACTTTATCAAAAGGATAAATAACAAAACCTTTAATTCTGTTAAATTCATCCTCGGAAATATTAAAAGTATCTGCAACGGTTTTTACAAATTCATATTCCTGCTCAGAAATTTCATATTCCCCGCTTGTAGCTTCAGAAGAATCGGATTTAATAAATTCGAGCAAGCGAACAAGAACCACAAATTTTTGTTTCTGCGCTAATTCTTCATTGATGGCAGTGCAAATTTTTAGAACTTTTACAGAACTGAGAGAAATTGCTTTCTGTCTTTTTCCTTCTGATTGCTTTTGCTGGTATACATTATAATACTCTTCAAAAATCTTCAGATAAACATCTACAAGTTCCTGATTTAGCAATTGCTTTAAGAATGTTTCCACAACGAGCCTGCGATCCTGTAAGTTGCTGTCAGGGCGGGCAACAATTGCAAACAACTGCATTAATGCTTTTAATATTTTCTCACTCATTTGTCAAATCTTTACATAAACAAAAAAAAGGCATTAGATGCGGTAATACCTTTGTTAGTCATCACGCTCTTAATTAATATTATTGTTTAAACCCGATAAGCATAACAGCAAGCCCTGAATTTTTAATTTTATTATCAAGCTGAGCTTCTATTATACAATCTACTGTAGATTTGAATTTAAAATCCCAGTAGGGGGTATTTTCATAATCTCTGTTTGTAAAAAGCAAATGACGGTCGCTGTCGTAAACAGAAAAAATCAAAGCGCCATCGGAATTTCCTGTACATGCAGCAATTCGATAAGTGCTACCGCCATAAAAAGTGGCATGAAACTCAGCGACCTCATCTTCATTCAAAAGTGCGCGGTATTGCTGTCCATCTGAGATATACGGATGCGTAATAAATTTCACGCAATGGTTCATAACCTCATCGGTAGTTTGTGCCATAACAGCAACATAAAAAGTAATGGATATGATTCCGACTAATATTATAAAAACTTTTTTCATGTTATAAGGGTTTATACATCCGACAAATTAATAACCAACAATACTTGTTCTGATTTTTTCAATTTTTTCCGATATCTTTTTAAATTGCTCGGGAGAAATAATGACTTCAGTTTTTCCATTAACTGTTGTGAGTTTATTTTTCACATCAACGGTAGGTTCTTCATAATTATATTTAAAATCAATGGCGTCGAAATCATAAGCAAGATCAATAAAAGCATCAATGAGTTTTTGATATTCTTCAGACTGATTATAAAAAGGAGATAAAATTTTTATAAGATTTTCCAGGGGGTGTTTTTGCTCTCCGATTCGATACATAATTTCATCGTTTTTCTGCTTAGCGCAAATTTGGGTCATTATATAAACACTTTCAACCCAACCTCCGGTTAGAATCAATACGCCCATATCGTCTCTGCGATTATCTTTCAGATATTGGTCAGCATTACGGTAAGTTGTTGAAACGATATAAAGCAAGGAATCTTTGTTATTCATATTTTTTTCGATACGGGAAATAACTTTGGGATTAAATGCTCCGATAATATTTAATTGCGTTGCAAGACTTTTAATTACTGCAAAATAATTTATTGCATCCTGATTTTGTTCGTAAATATTAACATAACCAAGATTTGCACCATATACTCCCATATTAAGGGCTTTCTTAAAATCATTGGTATATTTTGAAGCATTAGAAGTTGGATTTAAAAATTCCTTATTATAATCAACCTTCTGATTTTTAGCCAAAAAAGCCATTTGATGCGGAGAAGGAACACTAAACAGGGTATTATTAAATTTAAGCATCGTAGAAGCCGAACTATCAACTTTTACCTCTAATTCCTTTTCTTTTTCTTCTTCATTACTGCAAGCATAAGCTGCAAACAAAACGAAAATACCCAAAACAATGCGGACAGACCAGTTGTTATGATTCAAATACATGACAATTAAGTATTAATTTAAGATAAATACATTAAAACAACTTTCAAATATATTATAGAATTCTTAAAATTAAAAATTTTTGTGATAAATTAGTAAAAGAGAATGAAGAATTGAGTTTTAAAAGGCAAGAAATTGGTAATTGGTGAGTGGTAGGTCTGTAGTATCGTTCCATACTTCGACTTCGCTCAGCACAGGTGGAACGATTGTACAGTATAGAGCGAGTGGTAAGTGGTAAGTGGTAAATGGTAATTAGTGTCCGTCCATAAAGTCAGTGTTTCGTTCAGAATGTTCGAGAGCAAGGCTTTCGAAGCCCTGAAAATCAGAAGTGTACTTGGGTACATGATTGATTTGAAGGGCGAGAGTAACGCAGCTATCGGACATTATGGACAAACACTAATTAGAATTGTCAGTGCTTGCCTTATTCCGTTATAAAAAAACATCATAAAATACTTTGAAAAAAATTTGGTTCGATGTTTGTAATACTTATTTCATCGTGTATTTTTTATCATTTAACGATTTTAAATGTTAACCCAAATTTATAAACTTTTACTTTGACTTCTATTATGAAACCGGCAAGTTATATCGTATATCATGTATTACGTAAAATAGGGCTTCGAAGACAAGATATTCTTTCAGGAAAAGAATTCAAAGACGAGCTCGGACTTGACTCTATTGAAATTATTTATATGGTCAATTTGATTGAGTCGAAACTTAATATTTCAATACCTGATAATGAAATTCCCAAATTGGTGAATATTGAAAAAACAGTTTCTTACTTAGAAAGAAGAATATCGTAGCTTATAATCCAAATATTAAATCTATTTACCGATAATAATTTTTTTAGTTCGATTCGTTCCAGCAGCATTTCCTCGAATAATATAAACAGCCGGTTTCAGATAATTGGCATTATCAAATTCAAACTGCGCTTCCCCATTCGTTATAGTTTTTGAAACAGAAGTATACACAGCATTTCCCAAAGCATCAAACAACGAAAACCGCGCATTTTGGAATTCTTCAAGATTACAATTTTCAAAAGATATTTCACATTTGCCTACACATGGATTTGGCTTTATAATTAATTCGCAGGGAGATTCAGAAACAGGAATAGAAACTGCTTTAATATCAAAAAATTCTGATTTTCCATCGAAATCAATTTGTTTCAGCCTGTAGTAAATTGTACCTGATGCAATATCTTTATCAATAAATTCATAATTCTTACTTGAATTTGAATTTCCTGCTCCATTAATTTTTACCAGCATACTGAAATCAGACCCATTTTGGCTTTTCTCAAGTTCAAACCTATCATTGTTAATCTCTACTGCGGTAGTCCATTTTAACAGAGCAGTATTTGAAACATATTCTGCCGTAAAAGAAACTAACTTAACAGGAAGCGGGCTTGAAGAATTTGTAAAACATGGTCCCACGGCACAATCGGAATCAAATCCGAAAACCCTTGCAGTTCCATCTGTAATAGCTGTTCCAGTGGTAGACATAGAACCAGTGCCTGAGATTGCAGAACCTGTTCCTCCGGTAAAATTTCCATTTACAGACAAAGTCCCATTCACAGTTATTTCATCACTATTATTATTGTTTACAAGATTCCCATTAATAACAAGGCTGCTTCCTCCTTCAACAGTTACAACCGAACCATTCATAAATGTCGTATTCCCATTTATTGTCAAATTGGAATTATTACGAACAACAACATTAACATTTGCGCCAAATATCAGCCCTGTTGATGAAGAGGTATTCGTTTCTATATAAATCACATCCTTTGATTCATCAGGAGTACAAGAACAAGAGGCACCTCCTGAAGAAGTTGACCAATGGTCTCCATCGTCCCATTCTGCATTTAAAACAATGGAATATACTGTTTTTGAAGGAGCAGGTAGCATACCGGCAAAACCTGTAAAATAAAGAGTAAGAATCAAGCACAAAGCTGCCCAGAATAAAAAGCGTCCGATATTAGAGAGCAAGAGTATTTTTTTAGAATTTTGCAGCATTATTTAGAAAAACTAAATTTATTTTTAAAATTTTCTGCAATTTAAACAATAAGAAGGAAAAAATATTATAATATCTATGAGTAAAAATACTCATTTTTAATTTTAGGGTCAAAAATGATGGTATAAAAATCTGAATCATAGTAAAAGTATAAATTATTTCTTTTGAGGGGCAAGCTGTTTAACATTCGATTCCTCAAAATAAATGAACAATTTAGCATGTATGGGAGTCCACCATCTTGTAAATTTTGCAGCATAATCTTTAATACGAATACAACCCAGACTCGAAGGTGTCCCCATTAATGCATCCCTGAATGGACCCACGGCTAACTCGTGAATACCGTTTCCCCTACATGCATTGGGGTAAGCTCGTACCGGAAGAAAGCCCAAAAAATTAGGCAATTCGCATTCTGTAGGATAATAAATGCAATGAACGCTGTAGCCGCCTCCCATAAATTTATCTCTGTGCCTTTCAAAAGCAGTATACTTCCTGTCCGTACTCCAAAAACGCGACCTGACTATATTAACCGATCCATAAAACCAATTCTTCAACCCGGCTGCATTAAACCCAAAATAAACATCCCCTTTTCCGGCAGCAATAAAGCGGGCAACTTGTATAATTGTATCATTTTGCGCTTCACACAAACATAAAGTCTGTCCGGAACAAAATTTTCGTGATAAATATTCATAAACCGGCTTTTTAATTAATGGAATACTCTTACAAAATGTATCAACCTTATAAATGTAATTCATAAGCAATTCCTTTTCATAAAATGCGTAATCCAAAATACCTAAATGTGGTAAAAGTTTAATAAAAGAAAGCGAATCCATCTCAGCTAAATCATAAAAATCAATATTATGAAAAACAGAAATGGCATTCATCATAGAAAAATCTCTTAACTTAGAAATTTCAGGGAAAACCTCCACTACCCCTTTACAATTCCCATCATAACCAATAGTATTAAGATCTGCTACTAAATATCTATTTTTAAACATTGCATTACTCAGCGAATCATTCAATACTTCGTTTATTGACAAAACGCTTCCGATAGAATCGTCAAGAACCTTCAAAAAAGGAATATAACATGGATTTTTATTTAAAAAGCTGTCAATATTTATATGTTGCCTTCTTAAATCCGGGATAGACAAATACTGCTTCCTCCTTTTAGTTTTAAGTTCCGGTAAATATCCTGAATCCGGAAACTTTTCTATAAAATATGTAAATGATTTTATGGTATTTAACGAAGAAGTAATTTTATAATGGAGCAATTCAGAATCCCGCAGTAAGTCTTTATAAAACGGATGTGTTTTGCCTTTTGACAAAAATTTATCTATAAGTAAAAATGAATTTTGCATTACAACAATATTGCAAAGCGTTGCATAAAGGCTGTCCTTTTTCTTTTCATACTTTTGTTTATAGTATTCCGCTGAAGCCTTGTAAAAAATATCTTCGGGTATTGATTTGATTTCGGAGCTGTCTCTATTCGGATTAAAACGAATTAATTTCTGGTTAAAAAAAGAAAACAGACGTTGCTCTTTTATCCAGTAATAAGAATATGCGGCAGTGCCTGAAAACAATATCAAATTTAAGATAATATGAAGAATAATTTTTGGTATAGTTGTTTTCAAAGAATTAGGAATTAGGAATTAGGAATTCGATAGATGGACAATAGATATTCAATTGATGTTCAATTATTTATTCGATAGGTGTACAATAGTGCTACGATAGTTGTTCAATTGACGTTCAATTGTAAATTCAGTAGGTGTACAATTGTATTTCTATTGAATTCCTATTGAATTCCTATTGTTTTCTATCGTATTCCTATCGTTTTCCTATCGTATTTCAATTGAAATATTTAAACAAATTTACAAAATTAATCTGAAAATTATACATGCCTTAACTGAATTAAAATTATCGAAAAATAATAAAAAACCTGTATTTCAGGAGCTTTAGTTAAAATTCTTCAATTTATCGTGATAAGTACTTGCTAAAAAAGAAACATTATTTATATCTTTACAAAAAAAAAAAAATGACAGATCAATCAACAATTTGCGCATTAGCAACACCTGCAGGGACAGGAGCACTGGCAATAATAAGACTTAGCGGCGAAAAAGCCTGGGTAATTACAGAAAAAATCTTTAAACCACAAGGAAGACCTTTCGCTCCTGCGCCAAATTCTATTTCCTATGGAACTATTTATGATGAGGACCTTATCATTGACGAAGTATTGGCTTCTTTTTTTAAAGCACCTTACTCCTATTCAGGTGAAGATATTGTTGAGTTTTCCTGTCATGGATCTCCCTATATTCAACAACAAATTTTACAATTACTTATAAAAAATGGCGCAAGATTGGCGCAACCAGGCGAATTTACGTTGAGAGCATTTTTAAATAATAAAATGGATTTATCGCAGGCAGAAGCAGTGGCTGACCTCATCGCAAGCAATTCTAAAGTTTCACATGAAATAGCTATCAATCAAATCAGGGGAGGCTATTCAAAAAAAATGGAACAGCTTCGCTCTGAACTGTTAAAATTTACTTCATTAATTGAACTTGAGTTAGATTTCAGCGAAGAAAATGTTGAATTTGCAAAAAGAACCGAGCTTTTAGATTTGCTGAATGCTCTTGACAGAGAAATTTCGATATTAACCGATTCTTTTTCTGTCGGAAATGCTTTGAAAAATGGCATTCCGGTTGCAATTATAGGGAAGCCAAATGTAGGAAAATCAACACTGCTGAATATTCTGTTAAATGAAGACAAAGCAATCGTTTCTGAAATTCCGGGAACCACCAGAGATGCAATTGAAGATACAATAAATATAAAAGGAATATCTTTTCGTTTTATAGATACAGCAGGGCTTCGCGAATCAACAGAAAAAATTGAGGCTATAGGAATCCAAAGGACTTATGAAAAAATCAAACAGGCAAAAATAATTTTATATTTGTTTGATATCAGCAATACAAGTCTTGATGAAATATCAAATACCATTCACGATTTTCAGGAACATATTGAAGGTACCGATAAAAAGCTTATTATTATTGCAAATATGATAGACAAGCTGATAGAAATGCCTAAAAGCTTTAAAGAACTTCTGAAATACGAAACCATCTACATCTCTGCTAAAAGAAGAGAAAATATCCAAATGATTATTAACAGTCTTCTGAAAAATGTAGAACATGAAAATGCAACCGAAGGAACAATTGTTACAAATGCCCGGCATTTCGAAGCCTTAAATAATGCACGCGCTGCTTTAATCAGAGTAAAAAATGGTATTTCCGAAAAAATTCCAGCAGATCTTTGCGCACAGGATTTGCGTGAAGCACTTTATCACATCGGCTCAATAACAGGAACGGTTACAAATAATGAAATTTTAGAGTCAATTTTCAAGAATTTTTGTATTGGAAAGTAAAATAAAAGAAGTTTATTTTCCGCTGCGTTGCAGAATAATTTTAATGGTATAGATCATTATTTTGAAGTCAAGGTAAAGCGACATATTTTCCAAATAAATAATATCATATTTAAGGCGCTCAATCATCTGTTCCACATTTTCTGCATAACCATATTTAACCTGTCCCCAGGAAGTGATTCCAGGTCTTACTTTATGAAGATGTAAGTAGTGGGGAGCCTGCTGCACTATCTGATCAATATAAAACTGACGCTCCGGTCGTGGTCCCACAAGCGACATATCTCCTATCATAACATTATAAAACTGGGGCAATTCATCAAGCCTCGATTTTCGCATTAATTTACCGAATTTTGTAATTCTTGAATCATTTTGGCTTGAAAGCGCCGGTCCATTTTTTTCAGCATCAGTAAACATAGACCTGAATTTATAAATTGTAAAAGGTTTTCCGTACCTTCCAATTCGCTCATGACTATATAAAATTGGTCCTCTTGATGAGGTTTTGACTCCAATAATCAAAAAAAGATAAACAGGTATTAACAAAAATATTGCAATAACAGATGCAATAATATCAATCAACCTTTTCACATTCTTCTGCCACACGGGCATAATATCATAAGAAATCTGAATAAGCGGTGTTCCGTAAATTGCGCTCATTTTTACAGAACCTGTAAGAATATCATACATTGCAGGAATCACTTTAATAATAACATGCTTGTCCTGTAATTTATTTATTATTCGCCACACTTCTTCCTGTTCAGAAGACTCAATCGCTATAATAACTTCCTCTACTTTATTATTATCAATGATTATACGCAAATCATCCAAATTTCCGAGATGGGCTATATGTTTCCCGAGAACGCATCCATTTTTTTCTGAAATGCTAACAAAACCTATAAATATATTACCGTAAGATATTTTTTGAGAAGAAAACGCCTGATATAACTTCAGTGCTTTTTCATTGCTTCCAATCAAAATAGTATTAAAACCAAGAATTCCCTTCTGAATTTTCTTTGAAGTTTTGGTGGTTATTATAAGGCGGGGTATATAACAAAGAAAAAACTGCAGCGCAAAAAAAGTAACTATTGAAGAATAATAGTTTTTATAAGTTGAAACCTGATCATCCAGCATCAGGGAAAAAAATATGATTATTGTCCCAAGAATAGTAACAAAAAGGGTTTGACCAAGCTCTATCAGCCTTGATTTTCTGTAAATATCCTTATAATAACCGACCAAATAATAGATTAAAAGCCAGAAAACAGGGATAAAGGCAAGACCTGCATAAAAATTAAAATTAAAATCAACAGGAATATCATAACCGAACTTTAAGGGTTCTATATAGATTTTCCGAAAAATAAAAAACATAATCCATGCAACCGATGAAGAAAGAATATCGGCAATAAGATATTTAGCTAAGTGTAAATTCTTATTCATCAGAAATGCAAAAGTTTAATATTGTCAAAAAAAAGCTTACCCTCAAGTGTTGTATCCGCTTTGTCTGCGCCTATATAAATATTGTATGAATTTCCATAATAATTTTGTAATATCATATCGGTCAACTCAAAATAAATTTTATTCCAGTTTTCAGTCGGGCGTACATTAAAGAAATAAGGATATAAAGTACTGCCCGAGTTTGAATTCACTATAAGCCCCATATAAAATTCAACATTTGTTTTATAATCAAACTCAAGATAAATAGGGGTTTGATTTTTTGGTAATTCATACGGCAATGACGTTTTACAGCGAAAAGCCTTTTTACTGTCCGGTAAATGAATCAAACCCGAAAAACCGCCTTCAAAAACATCTTCATTTGATTTAATAAAAGGAACATCACTTGGGAATATCGTATCAAAGAACATTCCAATCTGATCAAAATTTTCATTAAAAGATACTTTTGTTTCAGTTCTGTATGTTACGCGCGGTTTGATAGTAGTAACTTCTCCGGATACAAACGTTGTGTCTATGGTATATGCCTGATAAAAGGGATACCATTTCCGACTTGCTGAAATTCCATTTGCTTTTATGCCTGCCCTAACCATAATGGTATGCTTTCCGGTTTTAAGAACGGGAAAAGTTTTAGGTAATTCATAAACGCCTAACAGGTTACCGTCAATATTAATCCAGGCATCGGTAATTTTATCGGATACGGAGCCATGCAGTGCAGATGAGGAGTAAACTTCAATTTTATCAATACGGATATACGCAGGAATCTCCTCAGAAGGATTAATAAGATTGCAAGAGGAAAAAAGTGCTAAAAAAAACGAACCGATAAATATATATAAAGTTCTGGTAATCTTATAATTCATGCCGTATATTAAAACCTACATCTGAAAAACTAATTTACAATAACGTCAAGTACAATTCATTATTGCATAAATATTCATTAAAAAATAATTTTTTATAACATAAAATTGGAGGGTAGTGGGTAGGGTACTGTAGAATCGCTCCATGGAGCGATTTTACAGTAAGTGTTAAAATTTGCGTTAAAGCACTACATACAATTAGATGTAAGCTTCATACGCTCAATAATTTTATTGGCAACCGTAAGCGTATTGTATGAGTCTTCTATGCTGGTCAGAGGTTTTGTGTCGTGAATTATGCTGTGATGAAAATTTTGCATTTCTTCCCTGAATATTACTTTATGATTTACAACTTCAGGTTTTTCAAGATAAACTTCTCTTTCGCCAATAATTTTAGAATTCGGTAGCTGATTCATAAAATCAGTATCTTTTATTCTGAGAACATTTACTTCTTTATTGAAAAAATCAAGTGTAATGTATGCATCTTTCTGAAAAAAGCGGCTTTTGCTCATAGGATACAAAGAAAGGCGGCTTGCCGTAATGTTGGCAACACAACCATTATCAAACTCAATTCGGGCATTTGCAATATCGAAGGTATCGCTTACAATAGAAACCCCGCTTGAACTGATTTTTTTTACATTTGATTTTATTGTACTTAATACAATGTCTATATCATGAACCATTAAATCAAAAACTACAGGTTGATCAGCGGTATCTTCATTAAAAACAGCAAGTCTGTGACTCTCAACAAACATGGGATTGTTCACATATCCACGACCGGTTGAATAAGCAGGATTAAACCTTTCTGGATAATTAACCTGAACTTTCATATTTCCTTCATTGGCGAGCTTTAAAATTGAAAGAGTTTCACTTTCGCCTAACAAAGTGGGTTGTTCTATAAATATATGTTTGAAATTTCGAATTGCTTCAATTGCCAGATCATAATATTGCTTTGTCGGAGAATTCAAGCATACTGCATCACATTTATCTAATAATAATTTTGGAGAGTTGAAAGATTTAAGATGAAACTGGCTGGCAAGTTCCATAGCTTTGTTCGGGTCATGATCGAAAATTCCGGTAATTTCAAATTCATTCAACGAACGCAATATTTGTAAATTGCTTTCCGTATTTTTTCCTATTCCAAAAACCCCGATTTTAATCATGTAGTGTATCAGATTTTTTTGTAAAAGTACAGCGATTTTCATTCTGTAAAATCCATACTTAAAGTTAATTATTAACTTTTTAATGTTCATAAACCCAAAGCAGAAAACAGCTCGTGCTTTATATAAAAAATATATTACTTTTGCCGGCTAAGAATCGAAAATATAATATGGAAGACACGTTCAAGCTACAGGGGAAAAGAAAACAACTTGTTGATGATTTGAAAAAAAAAGGAATAACGGACACTGCTGTACTTGATGCTTTGCAAAAAGTTCCCAGACATTTTTTCATTGCTAAAGGATTAGAAGAAAAAGCTTATGAAGATGTAGCACTGCCTATAGCTTCGGAACAGACCATTTCACAGCCCTACACTGTAGCTTTTCAATCGCAGCTTCTCGAAGTAAAAAGCAATCTGAAAATTCTTGAAATAGGAACAGGATCGGGATATCAGGCTGCAATTCTTTCTACAATGGGAGCGAATGTATATTCTATCGAAAGGCACGAAGCGTTATATAAAAGTACATCTGTTTTACTAAGAAAAAAAGGTTATAGGGTAAATCTATTTTATGGTGACGGTTACAAAGGCTTACCAACTTATGGTCCGTTTGACAGAATATTAATTACTGCAGCTGCTCCCATAATTCCTGATGATTTAAAAACGCAACTAAAAACAGGAGGGATTCTTATCGTTCCGCTAGGAGAAGGAGGAAGGCAGGTTATGACAAAGCTTGTAAAAAATAAGGATGATTCTTTTTCAGTTACGGAGCACGATTCTTTTGCTTTTGTTCCCATGCTGAAAGGAAAAGTTTCAGACAACGTATAATAATTGGTAATTGGCTCTTGCGTAGTCGGCAGTCAGGCAGTCAGGCAGTCCTGTAGTCGAAAGTCGCGGTGTTAATACTGAGTAAAATATTTTACAAAAAAACCAAAATGTATTTTGAAAATTATTAAAAAAGTACTTGTATTTGTACTTAAATAATAAATATTAAAACTATGTTAGCAGCAAATTACACAGAATTCCGAACAGGACTTAAAGGATTTTTAGATACCGTTGAGAATAATAATGAAACGTTAATTATAAAGAGAAATTCTGGAAAAGGAACAGTTTTAATTTCGTTGTCCGATTATAATTCATTAATGGAAACAGCACATCTTTTCAGTTCAAAAAAGAATACTAAAAGACTTTTGGAATCAATAGAACAAATGAAAGCCGGAAAAATTATTAAAAAAGGGTTAAACGAGGAATAATGAGAATTATATTTTCGAAAATTGTTTGGGATGATTACATATCTTGGCAAGCGGAAGATAAAAAAATATTGCGAAAAAGATAAAATATCACATGCTTACAGTATAATATTAATCTCCCGAAAACCACTATAAAAATGATTTCTATAAAAACATTTGTATTCAGTCCCTTCCAGGTTAACACCTATTTAGTGTATGATGAAACAAAAGAATGTATAATAATTGACGCTGCCTGCATTGAAATTTCTGAAGAAAAAGAAATTTCTGAATTTATTGAAAAGCATTCATTAAAACCTGTAAATATATTAAATACGCATGGGCATTTAGATCATATTTTCGGAAACAAATATCTGAAAAATAAATATCAATGTGACATTTTCGGGCATGCGGCAGACGACATAGTTGTTGCTAATGCAAAAGCTTATGGCGCACATTTCGGAATTGATTTTCCTGAACCTCCGCCTTTTTCTACTCATATAAATGACAATGATATTCTGCAATTTGGCAACACTTCAATAAAAGTCATTCACACACCGGGGCACACACAGGGAGGAATTTCATTTTATTTTGAAAAAGATTCTGTATTATTTTCAGGAGACACACTTTTTCAGGGAAGCATTGGAAGAACAGACCTGCCGGGAGGAAACTATAATACGCTTATCAATTCAATAAAAACAAAGTTGCTTGTTTTACCGAAAAATACAATCGTATATTCTGGTCATGGCCTCTCAACAAGTATTGAAAAAGAATTAGAGGGAAATCCCTTTTTGTAAAATTACTTTATTTTTATCGAAGTATAACCAAAAGAAGGAGTTTCTGGCTGCAAATTTAAAAAAATTGTCGCTATAACCCCAATAGCAAGACCAATACCTGAGCCAATAATTGTTGATTTTAATTTCTTTTGTGAAGACACCTCACAGTAACCCAATACATAATGCTCATTCGTTACCATTTCAGGGTTTTGCTTCGCTATTTTCCTTCTTGATGCGCCTGTAAAACCTATCCCAGAACTTGTTGCTGTAGGCAGTAAGGGAGAATATAAAATAGATTTTATGCCGATAAGAGGAGTAATAAATGGCGACGCTGTTCCAATTAAAACACCTGTAACAAAACACCAATTACATTTATACTTTTCACGAGCATCCGATTCTCCATGCACAAAATCCCGCATTTGATCAACAGTCATAAAATCCTCTTTTGAAGTGTCAGTTTTATAAATCACTTCTTCTCTTCCAGATGCATCAATGATAGAGAAAACTAAATCAATATCTACTTCCTGAGTTTCCTGAAAAGTATTTTTCCATATAATAGCAGTTCCAAAATCATTATACCGATAATTTGAAAGTAAAAATTTTTCACCATTAGTCAATAAAACTGTAAATTGAGAATAACTTACAGAGGAAATCAATAAAATAATAAAAAGGAATAACAAGCGCATTTTATTTTTTTTGCAAACCTAATTGATTTTTAAAGAAACACAAAAAATAATATTATGGGGATTGTTGAAACATGAACAAACAATTATTAAACATATTCATTTTTTTTGTACATTCACAATCTAAATTTAATTTTACCACAAATAAAAAGAATCAATAAATTAAATAAAAAAATATATGGCAACAGATAAATTTGTATTAAGGCACAATGGTCCGCGACCAGCAGAAGTAGAGAGTATGTTAAAAACAATCGGAGCAACAAGCCTCGATCAATTAATTGATGAAACAGTTCCAAAAACAATCCGGCTTTCCAAACCACTGAATCTTTCTGATGGAATGAGCGAATATGAATATGCGATCAGAATCAAAGAAATTGCTTCAAAAAATAAAATGTATAAATCATATATCGGTACCGGATACTACGAAACAATTCTTCCGGCAGTTATTCAAAGAAATATTCTTGAAAACCCAAGCTGGTACACATCTTACACGCCCTATCAGGCAGAAATTTCTCAGGGACGTCTTGAGGCTTTGTTAAATTTTCAAACGGTTGTAATGGATTTAACAGGAATGGAAATTACAAATGCTTCGTTACTTGATGAAGCAACAGCCGCTGCAGAAGCCATGTTGATGATGTTCAACAGCCGATCAAGAAATGCTGTAAAAAATAATGCAAATATTCTTCTTGTTGACGAAAATATTTTTCTACAATCTTTAGATGTAATCATTACCCGTTCTGCGCCGCTCGGAATTGAGCTAAAAATATGCAAGTACACCGATTTTTCCTTTAATGAAAAAACATTTGGCGCTATTGTTCAATATCCTGCTGCCGATGGAAAAATTCTTGATTATAAAGAGATGGCAAGCAAAGCGCATGCTGCAGAATGTATGGTTGCTGTTGCAGCCGACCTGTTAAGTCTTGTTTTACTTACTCCTCCCGGCGAATGGGGTGCTGATATCGTGGTTGGCTCAACGCAACGATTCGGTATTCCTATGGGTTTCGGAGGTCCTCATGCCGGCTTTTTTGCATCACTGGAAAAATACAAAAGAACCATACCCGGTCGTATTATCGGTGTAACGGTTGATGTTAACGGAGAAAAAGCACTGCGCCTTTCTTTGCAAACAAGAGAACAGCATATCAAAAGGGAAAGAGCAACCTCAAACATTTGTACTGCTCAGGCACTTCTTGCAACCATGGCAGGAATGTATGCAGTCTATCACGGAAAAGAAGGACTTCAACGCATTTCAATACATGTTCACGGAACAGCAAACACGATAGCAGAAGAATTGGTTAAATTAGGATATACTCAAGAAAATAAAGACTTTTTTGATACTTTGTTAATAAGCTTACCTGCTTCCATCAAAGCTTCCGATATTGAAAAAATTGCTTTGTCAAAAAAGATTAATTTCAAGTACATTGATGAAAAACAAATCAGCATAAGCATTAATGAAACAACACTGCCTAAAGATGCTGAAGATATAATAACCGTTTTTGCTGAAGCTTGCGGAAAAAAAATATCGGGAATTACAATTTCAGAAAAAACATCTTTTGATTCCAAATTCAAACGCAAATCCGATTTTCTTCATCTGAATGTTTTTAAAGCTTACCGCTGCGAAAGTGAGATGATGCGCTATATTAAAAAATTAGAACGAAAAGATATTTCTCTTACCCATTCAATGATTTCTCTCGGCTCGTGCACGATGAAGCTCAATGCTGCGAACGAACTGCTCGCTCTCAGCTTTGCCGAGTTCGGAAACATACACCCATTTGTTCCCGCAGAACAAGCAGAAGGTTATCATCTGTTGATTGAAGAACTGGGTAAAGATTTATGCATAATCACAGGTTTTGATGCAATTTCATTTCAACCGAATTCAGGCGCAGCCGGCGAATATGCAGGTCTTATGGTTATTCGGCAATACCACATCAGTCAGGGGCAGGGACACAGAAATGTTGCCATCATTCCGGCTTCTGCACACGGAACAAATCCTGCAAGCGCAGCTATGGCTGGTATGCAGGTTGTTGTTGTTGACTGCGATGAAAAAGGAAACATCAATATCGAAGACCTGAAATGCAAAGCAGAAAAACATAAAGACAATTTATCCTGCTTCATGGTTACCTATCCTTCTACTCATGGCGTTTTCGAGAGCAAAATAAAAGAGATGAATGCTATTATTCATCAATGCGGGGGTCAGGTTTATATGGATGGCGCAAATATGAATGCCCAGGTTGGACTTACAAATCCTGCAAACATTGGAGCAGACGTTTGTCACCTTAATCTACATAAAACCTTTGCTATTCCTCACGGTGGAGGCGGTCCGGGTGTTGGTCCTATCTGCGTTGCAAAACATCTCGTAGAATTTCTACCCTCCCACCCTGTTGTTAAAACCGGTGGAGAAAAAGGAATCAAAGCAGTTGCAGCTGCTCCTTTCGGAAGCCCGCTTGTACTTACAATTTCTCATGCATATATCAAAATGATGGGTGGAAACGGACTGCTCGATGCTACGAAATATGCTATTCTTAATGCAAATTATATTGCTTCGGCTCTTAAACCTTATTTCGACGTTCTCTACACAGGAGAAACAGGTCGTGTTGCGCATGAAATGATTCTCGATTGCCGCAAATTCAAACACGATCAGAACACCGATATTTCGGAATCAGACATTGCAAAAAGACTTATGGATTACGGTTTTCATGCTCCTACCCTCTCCTTCCCTGTTCATGGAACGTTAATGGTGGAACCAACAGAGAGCGAATCATTACAGGAACTCGACCGTTTCATTGAAGCTATGATTTGTATCCGAAAGGAAATTAATGACGTAACAAACGGCACTGTAGATAAAAAAGACAATGTACTGAAAAACGCTCCTCACACGCAGGATGTAGTAATTGCTGATGAATGGAGACACTCCTACGGTCGCGAAAAAGCAGCTTTCCCTCTGAAATGGGTTGCTGATAATAAATTCTGGCCCGGCTGCAGCAGAGTAGATGACGCTTTTGGAGACAGAAATCTCGTTTGCTCCTGCGCTCCAATTGATGAATACCGTACAGAAATCTATAAATTCGAAAATCTAAAATAACTCAGCTTTCACATAAATTAATTCGCAAAAAAATGATAACAGCAGCCATTTTCAAGAGAATAATAAAATGTTTTTTGCTTTTCCTTGTTTCATGAAAAATTAGGAATGAAATCAAAAAAATAATATTCCGGTGCGCTGCACCTTTGTAAACAACGCAGCTATCGCTGCTACAAATGTTATCGCAGCTCTGCTGCTATATTTGGAATACAGCGGCAGAGCCGCAAAATATTTGTAAAATATTAAAGACTATAGAAAAACCAAGGTGCAGAGTACCGGAATATATACTGAACGATTACAAATTTAATTATATTTTTGTAGCCCATTTTAGCTATGCCGTCGAAGTATCTTTTATATGGATTAATGTTAACAATAGGTTCAAATTACAAAAATAAATAGTTCTTTTTCATGCGAAAGTTCAGTAAAATAATAACGCTATAAAATTTATCTTACAGGGCTGCTTCATGCAGCCTTGTTTTTATGAATACACAAAATCTATATAGTGCTTGATAAGAAAACGTCAATTTCAGCGTTACTCTCGACCTGAAAAACAGTCATGTACATTAGTACACTCCTTATTTTCAGGTCTTCGAAAGCCCTGCCTACCGGACAGGCAGGCTTGAACTTGACGTTTTCTTATCAAGCACTGACATTGTCAAACAAAAAATATAAATTTTCTTGCTAACACTATATAAAAAAGCTTTAAATCTCGAATGGCTCAGCCTCGAAGAAGGCGTATTTTTATTTAAGAATGCGCCTCTTTCCGAATTGATATTTATCGGAAATGAATTGAGAAAACAACACAATCACGGAAATAATGTTACATGGATGATTGATAGAAATGTCAACATTACCAATGTGTGCTGCTCTCAATGCAAATTTTGTAATTTTTTCAGAAAACCGGGAAGTGGGGATAGCTATATTACATCAATCGAAGAATACAAAAATAAAATT
Organism: Bacteroidetes bacterium GWF2_35_48; assembly: GCA_001769125.1. Lineage (GTDB taxonomy): Bacteria > Bacteroidota > Bacteroidia > Bacteroidales > GWF2-35-48 > GWF2-35-48. The sequence goes on from MEOG01000053.1 coordinate 26,887, forward strand.
ACAGAATTATTTGATTTGGGAGGAAATCAGGTACTATTACAGGGAGGACTGCATCCGGGGTTAAAATTAAATTTTCACATACAACTTTTCAAAGAGCTAAAAACACTTTTCCCTAAACTAAAACTGCATGCACTGGGTCCTCCTGAAATTATCCATATAGCAAAGCTTGAGAAAAAAAGTCCAGAAATAATTCTGAAAGCCCTTATGGAAGCAGGTCTTGATAGTTTGCCCGGAGCAGGCGCAGAAATTTTGAGCGACAGGGTTCGAAGAATTATTTCTCCCGCAAAATGCACAACTCAGGAATGGCTTGATGTTATGAAAGAAGCGCACAAGCTAAACCTTCCAACCTCTGCAACCATGATGTTCGGGCATGTAGAAACCCTTGAAGAAAGAATACAACATCTGATTTTACTTAGGGAAACACAATCTGTTAAACCCGATGGAGCTTACGGCTTTATTGCTTTTATTCCATGGCCTTTTCAGGATAATAATACTGAAATGAAAAATAAACTTGGAATAAAAAATTCTGTAAAATCAGAAGAATACATCCGCACCATTGCAATAAGCAGAATTATGCTTCCCAATATTCAAAACATACAAGCATCGTGGCTGACTGTAGGAAAAAATACAGCGCAGGTTTGCCTTAATGCAGGCGCAAATGATCTCGGTTCTATTATGATTGAAGAAAATGTAGTATCATCAGCGGGAGCAAAATACTCGATGAATGCAGAAGAGCTACAGCAAACAATTTCAGAAGCAGGCTTTACTCCAAAACAGCGAAATCAAAAATACGAAACCTGTAATTTTTAAATATTTCAATTCATATTTTGAAATCAAACAGAATTTACCTATTTTTGCAAACTTTCAAAGAAAATTGGTTCCGTAGCTCAGTTGGATAGAGCAACAGCCTTCTAAGCTGTGGGTCATGGGTTCGAGCCCCGTCGGAATCACTAAAAAAATAAAACGACTGAAAATTATTGTTTTAACTTTCAGTCGTTTTATTTGCTTACTTCGTAAATAAATATTTCTCACTTCAATCATACAAAATTTAGCTGAAAGATTTGATGTGGTGAAAAACATTTTTCAGTATCAGCAAAAAAATGCTTGTTTTTTAGCGTACTGGGACATTTATTCTGCTTAAAATAAAAAATAAACAAAAAGTTTTTCTATAACATATTTTCTCTATTGCAGGAAGTTTTTATTATTTATAATATTGGAAATTAATTATTAACTAATAATTTCATTAAAAATGAAGATACTTGTTTTAAATTGTGGTAGTTCTTCCATCAAATACCAGTTATTTGATATGACAACAGGGGCAGATGTAATTGCTAAAGGTATTATTGAAAGAGTCGGATTGGAAAATGCAGAGCTGAAACATGAGGCAACCGGAAAAGAAAAGCATAAATCCATTCACGTTGTCCCCGACCATACCATTGGAATTGACCTGATATTAAAAACTCTTATGGATCCTGTGTTGGGAGTTATTAAAGACAAGTATGAAATAAAAGCTGTCGGGCATCGTGTTGTACATGGAGGCGAAACATTCAGTGGCAGTGTTATGATTACAAAGGCTGTTGTGGATAAAATGGAAGAATGTGTAGATTTAGCTCCTCTTCACAATCCTGCTAATCTCAAAGGTATTTATGCCATGCAAAAACTTTTACCGGAAGTACCACAATGCGGAACATTCGACACAGCCTTTCATCAGACAATGCCCGAGCATACCTATTTATATGCTCTCCCTTATGAGCTTTATGAAAAATATAAAATCAGAAGATATGGTTTCCACGGAGCAAGTCACAAATTTGTTTCTATGCAGGCTGCAGAAATATTAGGAAAAAAATACGAAGATATTAATATCATAACTTGTCATCTTGGAAACGGTGCTTCCATTGCAGCAGTTAAAAAAGGAAAATCCTATGATACGTCAATGGGACTCACTCCTGTTGAAGGTCTAATTATGGGAACCCGTTGCGGAGACCTTGACCTCGGTGCTTTCATGTATATTATTGACAAAGAAAAATTAGATATGAACGGTGCTTCCAATCTCATAAATAAAAAATCCGGAGTGCTAGGTATTTCAGGGGTTTCTTCTGATATGAGAGACATAGAAGATGCATCGTGGAATAAAGGAAACAAAAGAGCCACACTTGCTTTGGATATGTATTTCTATCGCGTTAAAAAATATATAGGCGCGTATGCAGCTGCAATGGGTGGTGTTGATGCAATCGTATTTACTGGGGGCATTGGCGAAAACGGACCCGAAACCCGCGAAGCTATTTGCAGCGGTCTTGAATTCATGGGAGTAGAATTTAATCCTCAGGCTAATGATAAACTCAGAGGAAAAGTTGCAGATATTTCCAAGCCTGAATCAAGAGTGAAAGTTCTGGTTATCCCGACTAATGAAGAGTTAGTTATTGCTCAGGATACCATGGCTATCATTAATTCATAATTCTGAATTGTCTGAAAATTTAATAAAGCTAATTCTGTCTAATCGCAGAGTTAGCTTTTTTTATAAAATAATATTAAGACACTAATTTCACAAATAACATATATCATTTTATGATAAATAGTGCATGCAAAAAAAAGTCAACTTTCTGTATTTCGGCAAGCTCAACATAGCACGTTACTCTTGCCTGAAATTGAACTTTTCTTATCAATCACATGAGTTTTCTTGCTGCACTAAATATGTGTAATTCGTGTCAGAACAATGTATAAAAAACATTAATTTATAAAATAAATTTCAAATAAAATGATTAAACAAATTGTATTTTCGATAGCCCTGTTTATTGCTTTCGCAGTTTTTCTTTTTACAGTTAAACGTTTGTATTCATTTTTTAAACTTACAAAACCGGCTCCCATAAAGCATATTGGAAAACGCATCGCTGAAATGATTATGGTTTCAGGCTTTCAGACAAAAATTTTAAGAAAGCCTGTTATCGGATTATTGCACGCACTGGTTTTCTGGGGTTTTATGGTTATCCTCATCGGAAGTATCGAAATGATTATTGACGGGATAACAGGACATGAAAAAATCTTTGCTTTTTTAGGACCGTTCTATGATTTCTTTATGGCTTCCGGAGATATTTTTGCATACATTATAGTTATTGCAATTTCTGTTTTTCTGGTCAGAAGACTTTCAGGAAATATCAAACGCTTCAATGGACCTGAGCTAAGTCATAAAAATCATTTTGACGCAATAATCTCTCTATCTCTTATCTTATTTCTGATGGTATCGCTTGCGGCTATGAACATTTACTATCTTGCAAGTCCGCAGGAAGTGTATCATGGAGTTTACCCTATCAGCGCACTGATTGCGCCCCTTTTTCAAGGAATGCACAGTTCTTATATTATGTATGAAATATGCTGGTGGAGCCACATTCTGTTAGTTTTAATTTTCGCAAACATCCTCCCCTACTCCAAGCATTTTCATGTTTTTCTTTCGGTTCCTAATACATTTTTAAGCAGAATCGAACCCCTTGGGAAACTCACAACCATGGATTCTATTACAAAAGAAGTAAAGTCCATGATGAATCCGGAAACAGCTTATGCAACACCTGCTGAAGATGTAGTAATCGAACGTTTCGGAGTAAAAGATATTGAAGATGTAACATGGAAAAATTATTTCGATTCTCTTTCCTGCACCCAATGCGGCAGATGTACATCGGTGTGCCCTGCAAACATTACAGGAAAAAAATTATCTCCCAGAAAAGTAATGATGGATATTCGTTCCAGAATGAACGAAAAAGGACCGGGTCTCGTTAAAAATGGAAAAGAATTCAGCGATAACAAATCTTTAGTGCGTGATTATATTTCTCCGGAAGAACTCTGGGCATGCACCACCTGTAATGCCTGCGCAAAAGAATGCCCGATTAACATAAGCCAGCCAACATTGATTGTAGATATGCGCCGTTACCTTGTAATGGAAGAATCGTCTGCCCCGTCGGGAATCAACGCTATTTTCAACAATATTCAGAATAACGGGGCGCCCTGGCAATTCTCGCCGCAAGACAGACTCATCTGGACACAAGAAAAAGGAGGAGTGGAAGTTCCTGTGATGGCAAATGTTTTTGCTCAGGGAAAAAAACCTGAATATCTTTTCTGGGTTGGCTGTGCAGGTGCTTTTGACGATCGTTACAAAAAAGTTTCACGCGCATTTGCAAAAATTCTGAATGCTCTGAATATTGATTATGCTGTTTTGGGAACCGAAGAAACATGTACCGGCGACCCTGCGCGAAGAGCAGGTAATGAAATGCTGTTTCAGATGCAGGCGCTCATGAATATCGAAACATTCAAAATATATGAAGTAAAGAAAATTATTACTATTTGCCCACACTGTTTTAATACGTTTAAAAATGAATATCCCGATCTTGGAGGAAATTATGAAGTAGTTCATTACACGACCTTATTAAAGGAGGCTATTGAAACCGGAAAAATTAAACTGAATGATTCTCCTTTTACCGGGAAAAAAATCACGTACCACGATCCCTGTTATTTAGGCCGCGCTAATAATGATTATAAAAATCCGCGAAATATTATTCATTCTGTAAATGCCGAGTTGGTTGAAATGGAACGAAACAAAAGTTTTGCTTTGTGCTGTGGCGCAGGTGGCGGACAAATGTTTAAAGAAGCCGAAAAAGGAAATAAAGAAATTTTTATTGAACGCACCGAAGAAGCCCTTGAAACAAAAGCAGAAATTATTGCCAGCGCATGCCCATTCTGTATGGTTATGCTTACTGATGGATTAAAATACAAAAACAAAGAAGAAGAAATTTACAACTACGACCTTGCTGAATTGATTGCAATAGCTATGAAGTTGTAGTGAACAAGAGTTTTTTCACTTCTTAATTTTGTATACAAATATGTACGGTAAATTTAAAAACAGGACAACTAAAAGGTAGCTGAAATAAGAGTTCTGAGGAATTTTATGCGCTATGATTTTAAATAAAAATCCCTTTAAGTCGTGAAACCTAAAGGGATTTGAGTCATTTTGATGTCAATTGACATACTTACCTGCGGAGAGGGGGGGATTCGAACCCCCGGTACCCCTTACGAAGTACGACAGTTTAGCAAACTGTTGGTTTCAGCCACTCACCCACCTATCCGGGAAATTTCTGAAAGAGGTGCAAATATAAAACTTATTTTTCACACTGCAAAAAAGAAAAAACCAAATTAATTAGTGTCAGCAAGAAAACCCCTAAAAAATTTTCTCTAAAAAAAATAGAGTCATAATATTTTTCTATTTTTTCTTTACAATTTTTTT
>MEOG01000054.1 GCA_001769125.1 Bacteroidetes bacterium GWF2_35_48
ACATTGACAAAGACTCTTTAGTAGCGTAGCAAATATTTTGAAAAAAAATCTTAGAAAATTATCATTAAATCTACAAACCTTAAAGTAAAATCCGATACACCGGGTTTTGTTTCTTTCCAGTCGGTTGCTCCAAGTATTTTAAAGCCTTCCGTATCAAATTTTGTATCTTTGATTGCTATATTGCAAACTCTGTGTGTAAAAATACATTTCACAAGAATTACAACTTCATCACCAGCTGCATACACATCTTTTTTTGATTTCTCATCAATCTTAAACTCAAACTCACAAGCTAAAGAAGCAGCTATAATGCCTGCAAAAAAAACAATGGTCAAAAAAAACTTTTTCATGCCAATAAAATTTAAAAAAAATTAATAGTGCAAATTTCTTACTTAGATAAATTTTCTGATTATAAAATTCAAACAAAATGTTACAAAATTATGTAAAAATTAAACCTCTATCAAATACATTTTTAAAATTCTCAACAATTGTGCCTGATATGTAAACAGAAAAACTACTTTTGCAAACATTTTATAAAATAATGACAGATATAAGAAATATTGCAATTATCGCGCATGTTGACCATGGTAAGACCACGTTGGTTGACAGAATACTTTATCAGGTAAAACTTTTCAGAGATAATCAGGAAGTAAAGGAACTTATACTTGATTCAAATGATCTGGAACGTGAAAGAGGAATAACCATTTTATCAAAGAATGTTTCCGTTCGGTATAAAGGAATAAAAATAAACATTATTGACACACCAGGTCACTCTGATTTTGGTGGAGAGGTTGAAAGAGTTTTAAATATGGCTGATGGTGTTCTTTTATTGGTTGATGCTTTTGAAGGTCCTATGCCACAAACGCGTTTTGTACTTCAAAAAGCATTAGAACTTGGATTAAAACCAATAGTTGTTGTTAATAAAGTTGACAAACCCAACTGCAAACCCGATGAAGTTCAGGAGTCCGTTTTCGAGCTTATGTTTGCATTGGATGCCAGTGAAGAACAGTTAAATTTTCCGACTGTTTTCGGATCTTCAAAACAAGGATGGATGAGTGAAGACTGGAAAAATCCGGGAACAGATATTACTTATCTTTTAGATACAATAATAAAACACATACCCGCACCGGAAAAACGTGAAGGTACATTACAATTACAAATCAGTTCGCTTGATTACTCTTCTTATGTCGGAAGGATTGCTGTAGGACGCATTTTACGGGGTTCCATTAAATGGGGACAAGCTGTTTCTGTAGTGAAAAGTGATGGCAGCATATTGAAATCAACGGTAAAAGAATTATACCTTTTTGAAGGGCTTGGAAAAGAAAAAATGAAACAGGAAGTCTGTACCGGAGAGATTGTTGCTGTGCTTGGACCGGAAAATTTTGAAATCGGAGACACCATTGCAGATATAGAAAATCCGGAAGGTCTCACACGCATTATGGTTGACGAACCTACAATGAGCATGGTATTTACTATCAATAATTCACCTTTTGCCGGGAAAGAAGGAATTTATATGACTTCACGCCACATTCGCGATCGTTTGTTTAAAGAAATCGAAAAAAACCTTGCTTTACGAGTTGAAGAAACAGAAGCTGCTGAAAAATTTCTTGTTTTCGGAAGAGGAATTCTGCATCTTTCTATTTTAGTTGAAACAATGCGAAGAGAAGGATATGAATTTCAACTTGGACAACCCCAGGTACTCATTAAGGAAATTAATGAACAAAAACATGAGCCCATCGAATTGTTAACCATTCATGTGCCAGATGAATTTTCAGGAAAAGTTATAGAAATAGTAAGCAGAAGAAAAGGAGAAATTCTGAATATAGAACCAAGAAACGACAGAACGGCACTTGAATTCAGTATTCCCGCACGGGGACTTATCGGTTTAACCAATAATATTCTAACAGCGACAGAAGGAGAAGCAGTTATAGCGCATCGCTTTAAAGCTTATGAGCCATGGAAAGGCGACATCCAGAGTCGCATCAATGGCTCTCTCATTGCCATGGAAACAGGCACTGCCGTTGCTTATGCTATAGACAAACTTCAAGACAGGGGCAAATTCTTTGTAGATCCCGGACAAGATGTTTATGTAGGTCAGATTATTGGCGAAAATACCAGACAGGACGACATCGTATTGAATGTTACAAAAGGGAAGAAACTCACAAATTTTCGTGCCTCCGGTACAGACGATAAAGCTATGATTATTCCTGCAATAAAATTTTCTCTTGAAGAAGCAATGGAATACATAAAGCAGGATGACTACGTAGAAGTAACACCAAAATCTATTCGTTTGCGTAAAATTATGCTTGATGAAAATGAGAGAAAAAGGATGAAGAAATCGGATCAATAGGGGAAATAAAGAATTAAAAAAAATTACGAATTACGAATTACGAATTACGAATTGAAAAACAGGTTGTATGCTTTCGGTCTATCTGCTGACAAAGGCAGGCTGCACTGCTACATTAAAAAAATCTATTATTGCTATTTCTCAAATTTAAAATAAAATCCGTAATAAAATCTTATAGGGATAACTTGTTCCGAAAAAAGCATGCAACATAAAATCAATTATGTTGCATGCAAATCCTTCATGTAATTTTACTCGAACTCTAATGTTTCACGACTTTAAACTGCTTCACTGTTTTCTCTGAACGTAGGATTAAAATATACGTTCCGGGATTGAGGTTTGATATATTTAGAGATAAACTATTCACTCCCTGCATTGCAGAAGCAGAACCTGAAGTATGTTTTTTGCCCATTATATCTACCACCTCATAAGACATGAGCTGATCTGCATAATTTATCACAGACACATTCAATGCGCCTTTTGTAGGATTCGGATAAACGCTTACCACATCAAAGCCGGTTTCTTTCGCAAGCTGCGGCGCATTGGGATCTACAAAACATTTTGAATCTACCGCAACCCAATCGCTATACGTAAATTTACCATCAAAATCTGTTTGCTTTAACCTGTAATAAGAAATACCCTGCCAGGGATTCCGGTCAACAAAATAATAATCTATAACACCATTGTTGTTCCCCGCTCCCGGCACTTTTCCAACAATAAAAATATCTTTCATATTAAGCGACTTTTCAATCTCAAAATGCGAATTATTCATCTCCGAAGAAGTAGCCCAGTTGATGTTCATATAAGGACATTCGGATTTTGCAGAGAAAGACAGGAGTTGGATGGGGAGGGGAATATCCACAGTTTTTGAACCAAATGTGAATGGACTGAATGTTGACCAATTGTCTGAAATAATATATCCGGAAGTACCAGTACCGCCAAGACTGCCTGTTTTTCCTGTATTTTCCCATTTGTTTTCTGTACTGTTAAAATGAGCTACTACAAGATCGGTGCTTGCAAAATCAGTAAATTGACTGATTGTATTGTCTTCTGTATATATAGCTATTTTTTTAACCACGCTGCCTGCATTTTTTGTAATATCCCAGTACTCAATACCGCTTACATGATGTAAAGGAGAAAGTACCTGATACGAATCCCATGTAAAATCAAGAATATCATACATTGTATTAATATACTCGCCGGTAAATTCATCGGTTACTAATTCTCCGCTTACATTAATAAGTTTTGCTCTTGACCAAACATTGCTTTTACCGATTGGAAAAACAAAATCGGTGTTTCCGATTTTTCTTACAGGTCCTCTCACAAAACTTGTAGCAGAGCCACCTTCGGGAGAAACAGAAGCACCGCTTATTAAAGTTAAATAATTTACAGGATTCGATTGAATAAAGCCTAATGTAAGCGCAAGCGTATTTGTAACTGTAGTAACATTACCCAGCATAACTCTCGAAGAATTTGCTTTGTTGATTGTAAGGTTATAAAAAGTAGTTGCCGTTGAACCACCAAGGTTTTGTTCGCCATTACCACTAAAGGTTACTGTGCCTGATTGGGGAGTGAAAGTTCCGTTATTTGTCCATGATGATGTAGTCCCGGAAAGAGTGATATTGTAATTTGTTGCTGTTACATCAAGGGTTCTGCCTGTTTCAATAACTATATTACCTGCAACAGTAGTATTTTGACGGATTTCCCTCGTTCCGTTAAGAACATTATTTTTAATATTTATGTTTTGGAAATTGGCATAATTAACCGGATTATCAAGTCTGATAATCTGAGTTCCTGTACGGTGATAAAAGTTGAAAGTACTGCCGCTTAAATTTAGGGTATTAATAATATTACCGTTATTTGTTAAGTTCCCATAAACATTAACTGTACCATCATGTTCAAAACTTCCATACAGATAAAAATTGCCGCGAATTGTTAATGAATTATCAGGATTAGTATTTCTCCAAAGATTTGCAGCAGGATCTTGAATTATAAGGTCTCCCTGAATATCAACCGGTCCAACCTGCACAACCGTTGAATTATCTTCTGGTTGAATATCAACCCCAAATTCATTAGCTACTCCGGTTCCTGTAATTCGCGCACCTGTAAGTTTCAAATCAGAAAAACCACTTATTACAGGGCGATTTGTTTTTATTAATCCATAATTCATTAAATCGCCTTTAAAAACAGGAACATTAAGTGAATCTGTTGTTCCGAGATTATTTTCACCCGCAGCTCCATTTATTCTCCAATAACCAATAAAAAACGTAGATCCAGATTCTATTAATGCCATTTTCTCTAAGGTAAGTCTTCTTGCCTGTCCTACATTGCCAATAGTTTTTGTTCTCCAACCAGTAGAAAACATACCACTTTTAAGATGAAAATTATTGGCAACACGCATGGGTTTATTAAACATCGATAGGGTATCTGAACTTCGCTCAACAACTACATTATAAAAGTCAGCTGTTGCTTTTGCAGAACCGTTGAAATTACCATTTGCATCAACAATACTAGAAGAAGAACCTGTAAATTTCACTGTACTAGTGCCTGCATTAAATACATTTGCATTTGTCCAACTGCCACCAACATTAAAAGTATGACTTGTCATTGTAAAAGTGCCGGCAGATCGTATTATAAAATCGCCATTCAATGTAAAATCAGAAGCAAGTGTAGTTGTTCCTCCGTATATCCTTAAATCTGAAGCAGTTGTTCCGGAGCCACTTATTGTAGCTGTGTTATTAATATCAATATCTCTAACGTTATCGTTTACACTTGTGGCTGTAGTAGTTCCATTAAAATAAATAGGTGAACCGTAAAGGTCAAGAACTTTGCTGCTTTCAATATTCATAGTAGAACCGTCCTCTGCATTATAAATTCCGTAAACAAGAGTTGATTGATCAGGCCACGAAACACCGCTTGGATTAATTGTATAACTGGCTCCGTTTTTAACATTCAGATTATAAAAGCGAGTTCCGATACTTCCTGCAATATAACGACCTACACCAAGTAAATTAACAGTACTCGAACCTGCAGATTCATTTAAAACCCCAGCATTGCTTATACTCCCGTATATATTCAGAGTGTTTCCATTCAGAGATAAAGTAGCACCTGAGTTTGCATCATGAATTCCAATACTCGCATCAACTGTTAGATTAGAGCCTAATGTTGTAACGCTGGTAAGGGCGGGGTCCCTGTAGAATAAAACATCGGCGCCTATAGTTCCACTTCCTGAAAGTGTATTATTTCTGCGAATATAGACTTCGTAATCCCCTGTAGTTGTACCATAATTGTATTTGGGTGACTCTGTTGTAAGCGTTCCATTAAATGTATTAGTTAATGATTCCAAAGAAAGTCTATTTCCATTTGCTAATGTCAGAGTGGCATTTGCTTGAAGATTAAAATTATTTTTCACAATTACCCTTTCTTCAGGACTTACACCAGATGGATTTAATGTTATGCTTGCGCCTGAATTTATGGTAAGATTATAAAAAGATGTAGCCAACGTACCACCTATAGATTTTCCTGTACCATTAAATATCACAGTACCTGTTCCGTAAGTAAATGCACCACTATTAGTCCACGAGCCATTTATGGTCAATGTATGACTTGACATTACAAAAGTTCCTGTATTTAAAAAGAAGTCGCCATTAAAAATAAAATCATTCATTAATTGTGTAGAGCCGGAACTTATCTGTAAATCGGCATTTATATTTCCGCTTCCTAAAATCTGACCGCCTGCATTGTTAAAACCTATATCTCTTGTTCCATCATACACATCAACTGCGCTCAAAGTACCATTAATTGTATTTGTAGCTCCGGAAAGACTGATTGCTTTCCCTGATGCAATTGAAAGAACAGAACCGCTGTTCAATGTTATATTTCCGAATGTTGCATGAGGAACACCCGATGTTGAATTTATAGTATAATTAGCTGTACTGCTAAATGTGGTTGCTGCAAATGTAGTAGCAGTACTACCGCCTATTGTTTTTCCTGAACCAGTAAAAGTGAGGACTCCACTGCTTCCATCAAAGGTTCCGCCATTATTAGTCCAATTACCTGCTGCAGAAATATTACGAGTATTTGCGTTAAACGTTCCGACTGTGAGAGTGATATCGCCGGAAACATTAATATCGTACCCATCTAAAAAAACTGTTTTACCTGTCTTATTAATAACAATATTATTAAATACAGTTGTTATCTTTGCAATACTTAAAGTAAAATCTGAAGCAGTAGTTCCATTTATTAATTCTATAGTGCCTCCCTGAATATCAACTGTAGAAGTTGCGCTAAAAAACATAGCATCCCATGAAGTTGTTGAACCGTCTGCATCTCCGCAAACATAAAGAGTTCCGCCCAGCATACGAAAAACAGAAGTTGTTGCTACAGAAAGTTTATCGGTTGTTGCTGAACCTGCGCCACTCAATGCTACATAAACAGAACCTCCATCTTGTCTGTATAATGTTGATGCACTCGCAATAAGTTTTAATTCATCCTGAATATAAACAGTACCTCCTGATTCAACAATCAGTTGCCCTGCAGTAATTTGAATATCGTTGATTGTTCCTATAGTCCCGGCAGGTGTTCCAGATGTACCACCAGATAATTGATTGCTTCCTACATTCAAATACCCCCCATTTTTAACTGTAACTATTCCACCTGAATTAATTTGAGTGCGATAGGATGCACCACCTGACTGATGATTAAGGACTCCGCTGATATTAACCACTCCTGAACAATAAATCAAGATTGCCCCATCTACTGTAACTTTTGCTCCTGCATTAATCGTTAAAGACTTACATTTATTCGTTACGGTTGTATTATTTATACTCAACCCAACAGTAGTAATATTTGGATAATTCGTTCCAACAACAGGAATGATAACATCATTCGCTGCAGTTGGAACAACGCCACCAACCCAATTTGTTCCAACATCCCACGCTCCGCTTGTAGTCCCAGACCATGTAATAACTCCGGAACTCGATACCGTATTAAACTGCAGTGCACTCGGATAAGCCGATGCCGTACTATTGCACGAAGTAACCGCCTTCACTGTCCAGTAATAAGTTGTTCCTGCTGTTAATGAGCCTTGTGTTACGTTTAGATTTGTTGTAGTTCCTCGCCATGAGTAACTGCCTTCATAAGTAACCACAGATGTTGTTCCAATAGCCCAATAATAAGTAACGGTTGCTGTACCCGTTGGAGTGCCTGCGGCCCAATTTAGTGTTGCTGTTGTTTGACCAATTGCTGTGGTACTCATGCTTGTTGGTGTTCCTGGGGTCTGGCAGGGAGTTGTAAAATTACCTGTTGCTGCATAAGCAGAAGGATTGTTGCTGCAACCTGTTACAGCTTTAACAGTCCAGTAATATTGAGTATTCGAGGCAAGCCCGGAAATAAAAGTGCTTGTTACGGGTGAAGTAGTAATTCCTCTTTGGGTATAGTTGGTTTCATAATTTACAGTAGAATTTGTGTTTATTGCCCAGTAATAGGAAACGGTCGGTGAACCTGCTGTTGCATTTGCTGTCCAGTTCAATGTTGCATCTGTAGGATTCAAAGGAGAAACAGCATTTAGAGTAGGAGTTCCAGGTGTGGTACATGCTTTGAAATTAACCGCTGCTGCATAAGAAGAAGCAGTGCTGTTGCAAGAAGTTACAGCTTTTACTTTCCAGTAATAGGTTACACCTTCGCTAAGACCAACTACATTAACACTTACTGTCGGCGAAGTGGTTGTGCCTATTTGTAAATAATTAGCTTCATACGTTACACCCGAAGATGTTCCCAATGCCCAGTAATAAGTAACAGTTGCAGTGCCTGCCGGAGAGCCTGCAGCCCATGTTAAAGTAGCACTTGTTGCAGTGATGTTGCTTGTAGTAAGACTTCCAGGTGTACCGGGCGTAACACAGGGAACAACATTAACTTTATAATCTTCAGCTTCTCCCCAACCGTAACTATTGCATGGGTCAATATCTGTGGATGACCAAACCGCTCTAATGCGCAATCGTTTATTGCCACCAGTTGTTCCCGCAGGTACATTAAAATTAATAACAGCAGCGCTTGATGCTGCAACATTAACAATCTCTCCTATTTTTTCATTCGCATCCGAAAAATCGCCATCTGCATTGTAATCAATCCATGCAGCTACAGTTTGACCGCCATAAGTTCCGACAGTAACAGTAAGAGATTGTGTTGCCCCCTCATAAATATTAGCTGCTGCAATGCTGGAATAATAATCGTAATAGAAATTACCCGGCGCTCCTGTTGTGTTATCAATCGTACCAAGCTGAACCTGATTTATATAATCCCCGGAACCGGTTCCATAAGAATAATTAGGAGTACAGAGCGATGGAGCAGTAACACATATAGTAAATGTAGGAGTTGAGGAAACATCTGAAAAATAGTGATAAACTCTGACATAATAAGTTGTCCCATTTGTAAGACCTGTAAGATTTATTGTTTCGGTTTCTCCTGTATTAGAAATATCCGAACATGCGACGCTAGCACCACCACAACCGCCTGAAAATACTTCAACGACTGCATCAAAACTTGCAGAACCTACTACTGTTATTGTGTGATAATTTGCAGTTGTAGCTACAAATTTATACCATACATCATCATCTGCTGTACCGACACACCCAGCTTGTGATTGAGTAGCTCCGCTCACATTGCCTGTTGTTGCTCCTCCACAGGTTTCCCCTGAAAAAACTGTTAAAAGCGTAGCTTCAGCACAATTATCATTTGCCGGACTTGCTGCACGCCATACTAAAGTTGTAGCCGTTGTATTTGTTGCGCAATAATATTGTGTAACCAAAACTCTTACTGTTGTTGTAGAAGTTGCTGTCCATTGCAGTTTAGGAAGGATTCCTGAATAATCATCGCTGTAACAAATAGAAGAAGAACCATCACTGCTTAAAATAGTTAACTGCGCATCATAACTACAAGATCCACCATCTTCAGTAAGTAAAGACCATTCATACGTTACACCAGATGTAACATTATAAACTCCATATTCTCCTGCATAAATAATTGTACTTACGGCAGTCCATGAGCTGGAAGTTGTCGTTTGTGTTGCGCTTGGATATTGTGTTCCCCCCGAACACCCTCCTGACAAACACTGCCCCTGAGAAAATAAATATTGAGGGAATAAAAACAACAAACCTATCAAAAATACAATGCGGAAATTTTTAGCTTGAAAAAACATAAACAATAAAAATTAAACGGTTCTAAACTTTATACGTTTAAAAACTTAAAAGTTACATGAAACTACGGGTTAATTACCAACAAATATAAACATATTGGGTGTCTAAACAAAAAAGTTTAGAATTAATTCAAAACCTGGTATTAATTTTTATGTGGGTTTGAAAATGGAGTAGGAAATCCCCGCAAACCTGTGAGCCTGCCTGACAGCAGGTTAGGGATAGCCTCCGCACAAGCAATCCCGCAATACCTCACAGGATTGCTTACGTACTCATACTTCTCCATCTCCATCTTATAAAATATTAAAAAAAATATTCCCGATTATTCAGAAAAAAATTGCAGTTTTCTTAAATTTCATGTAGGTTTGCAGCGTTTAATTTAAAATTGTTCTTTATATGGTTAGCAGGAGGTTGTTAAGAATTAAAGCCATGCAGATGCTCTACGCATTTCATCAATCAGAAAACCCTTCGCTCTCAAAGTTCGAAAAGGAGCTGTTCTTCAGCATTGACAAAATCTATGAACTGTACCATTTAATGCTTCTCTTAATTGTTGATATTTCTGATTTTTTTGATGAAAGATCAGAGCTTTCTAAAAACAAACACATCCCTACTGAAGAAGAAAAAAATCCCAATACAAAATTTCTCGACAACAAAATAATTAAACAAATTGCAAATAATAAAAAACTGAAAGAATATTGTAATTCCAACAAATTAAACTGGAGTAATTACCCCGAACTCATAAGAAAATTTTATCAGGAAATTAAAGATTCTGATGCTTATGCGCAATACATGAGCAATCCTGAAAGCTCCTTCAAATCAGATAAAGAAATAGTAGCTAATATTTATGAAAACATTATTGCAACATCTGAAAGTCTGCATGAAATTCTGGAAGAAAAATCTATCTACTGGAATGATGATATTGAATTTGTTGTAAGCATGATTATTAAAACAATATACGAATTTCGTGAAACACAAAGTGAAGATGCAAAATTACTCCCACTTTTTAAAAATGATGAAGATAGAGAATACATCAAAACTTTGTTCCACAAAGCAATTATGAATCACAAAGAAAACAGCGAGCTTATTGATCAATTCACAACAAAATGGGATTTGGAGCGCATAGCATTTATGGATATTATCCTTATGGAACTTGCTTTAACAGAAGTTACAGAAATCAGCTCTGTTCCTATAAAAGTTTCCATTAACGAATACATTGAAATTTCTAAATACTACAGCACGAATAAAAGCAGTATCTTCATAAACGGAGTACTTGATAAAATTATTGACCATCTGAAAAAAACAAATAAAATAAAAAAACTGGGAAGAGGGTTAATGGAGAAATAGTACTGTAAAATCGTTCCATGGAACGATTCTACAGTACCAAATATTAATTTTTCGGAAGCCTTCTCCTTCCGCAGGGATGTTTACAATTCGCACAATTTCCATTACAACCCCCAGGTGAGATTTTAATTTCCTGCTGAAATTCTTTAAAGATTTCTCCATGAGCAAATGCAACAACTGCACTCCATTCGCTGTATAATTTTGATTTTTTCCATGCCCGGACTTTGCAGTATTTGTAATCGTTGGTTTCAGCGCCCAAAAAACAAGTAAATGTTGTATCTTTTACAATATATTGTTTACAAGAATTGAAATTCAAATTGTCTGAAACCCAAAGTTCGTATTTTATTTTTTTACCTGAATTTGTCCATGTGAATGTACAGATAGAATCTGCAACAAAATTAACTGCCGGCGACAAAACCAGAGGTACGGGAATATTTTTATCAAGCTCTGTTTTGTTATTTTGATATTTGGAAGTTAACGAAAGAAAAAAAGAGGAAAAAATAAAAAAATACGAAATAAAAATAATGTGCTTCATAACCTTTGTTTTTAAATGATATCATGAAGATGCAATGCTATTAAAAATCCATAAATGAAACACTATCTAGTATCCGTCCATAAAGTCAGTGTTTGGTTCAGAATGTTCGAGAGCAAGCCTGCCTTGCCGGTAGGCAGGGCTTTCGCAGTGTTGAAAACCAAGGAGTTTACTTTTGTAAATGACTGTTTTCAACACAAGAGTAACGCAGCTATCGGACATTATGGACAAACACTATCTAGCCTTTTATATCGTGGCGATAATAAACTTTAAATGCAAAATTACAATAAACTTTTAAAACTTTCTACTGAAGATAGTCAGTTATCCATTGCCATGCTGGGATTACTTTTATGCATAAATTATCTTTTTTAAAATTATCTGTTTGACTTTGGGTAATAATGTATGCTTCTTTTTTGTTAAAAAATTTCATAGCCTCAAATAAGCCGTTTACTTCTCGCTCAATATTTAAACTGTTAATTTCTGAACATACCTGATATAATTCTTGGGGTATTCCTCTTTCGGCAGTTATAAAATCACATTCGCCTTTACCCTGAAAATAAAAAATTTCGTTTCCTATTCTTCTTAAATGCAAATACACTAAATTCTCAAGGATATGACCTTCATTTTTCGAGAAAATAATTTTATTTTGATGATAAATCCCTAAATCTATTACGTATATTTTTAACGGATTTCGTATCTGTTTTTTTAAGGAATAATCGAATAATGGTACAAATTCTATCAAATAAGCATCTTTGAGATAAGAAAAATAATCTAAAATAGTTGTGCTTGATTTTATACCAAACATTCCTTTTAACTTATTGGCTGATGCTAAATTGCCAATATTCGACAATAAATAAACCGTTAATTGCCGTAAGGAATTTACATCTCGAATATTGTGCCTAATAGCAATATCTCTTATTATAATATCGTCTAATAAATCATTTAGATATTTATTATAATTGGTACGCAGATAATCGGGCATTCCTCCTTTTTGAGTGTATGTTTTAAATGTTTCTTCGCTTGGTTTCGATTTTTTAAATTGTAAAAACTCTTTGTACGAAAATGGAAATAATTCAGTAGAAAAATGCCTTCCCGTAAGATGTGTACCTAATTCTTTACTCAGTAATGATGCATTTGAACCTGTTATATAAATCAGAAAATTCTCACGCAGTAGCATATTTACAAATATTTCCCAGCCCTCTACAATTTGTATTTCATCAAAAAATAGAACTTTTGTTTTACGTGCAATTATTTCGGAATATAATCGCTCTAAATCGTTAGTAACTATACCTGCCAAACGAGGGTCCTCAAAATTCAAAAACAGTCCTTCTTTTGGAAAAAAATGATTTTTAACTTGTAATTGCAGTGTGCTTTTGCCACATCTTCGTAATCCGGTTATAATGCTCACAAATCCCCTTGCTTGGGGGATTTGGGGCAATAACTCACGCTCTATACTTGTATTTTTTGCAGTATAACCGACCTGTTGGCTATCTATTACACTTGCAAATATTTGTTGTGTTATCATATTGTAGGTTTTACCACTGCAAATGTAAGATATTTTTCAATTACAATGGGAGATATTTGTTTTTTTTGTCGGATAGTCTGATTATTTGCTTTTATCTTCCAAGTGTCTTCGTTTTTTGCATTCAGAAGCATTTTTGCTTTTTGGGCTTTTAGTTACAAAAGCGAGATGACTTTGCTGATAACATTTTTTCATATAACAATAAAATACTTTTTAAAATGCAAAAAGAAATTCTATTTGTTCTCTTCTTTCTCATAAGCTTCCACAATATCTTGCACTAACTTATGGCGGATAATATCTTTTTTATTGAAAGGTATAATTGCAATACCAGGAATATCTTTTAATATTTTTGTAGAATGTATCAAGCCAGACATTTTTTTATCAGGAAGATCTATTTGCGTGAGGTCTCCGGTTACAATGAATTTTGAATGTTTCCCCATTCTTGTCAGAAACATTTTTATTTGGTTGATGGTTGCATTCTGTGCTTCATCGAGAATAGCAAAAGCATTTTCTAAAGTACGACCGCGCATATAAGCCAAAGGAGCAATCTCAATGATTCGCTCTGTGATAAGTCCTTCCAGCTTTTTAGGCGGAATCATATCTGCAAGCGCATCATACAAGGGTTGAAGATAAGGATCGAGTTTTTCTTTTAAATCACCAGGTAAAAATCCTAATTTTTCACCAGCCTCTACTGCAGGCCGACTTAAAATAATTTTTTTTACTTCTTTATTCTTCAATGCCCGCACAGCAAGCGCTATTGCGGTATACGTCTTTCCTGAACCGGCTGGACCAATTGCAAAAAGAAGATCGTTCTTATAATAAAGATCAACCAGTACCTGCTGATTTATTGAACGAGCCTTAATCGTACGTCCATTATTTCCAAATAGAAGCGCATCTGCACTATCGTCTTTAAAAGAAGCAAAATCTGTTGAACCAGATAGAAATCGCTCCATCTCTATATCTGAAAGCGAATTATGCCGGACAATATAATCTATCAGAAAATTAATTTTATCTTCAACATTAGAAATTTCTGTTTCCTCACCCATAATGCGTAACTCAGTTCCACGACCAACAATTTTAATTTTAGGAAACGCTTTTTTAAAAAGATTCAGTTTTGAATTATTAATTCCATATAAAGCGATAGGGTCAATTTCTTCAAGATAAATAATTTTTTCTGTCATTATTTTTTCGATTTTTAATACAATTCTTATTCTATTTTATAAATTTGCAAAACACCAAAAATAAACATTATACTTTGAATTTTCGGGATTCATTATAAAATTATTTCTTTGTAAGACAAAATTAATTTGAATAAAAATTGTGGCAAACATTACCCTCATAAGTGACTGGAAAAATAATGATTTTTACGTAGCAGCAGTAAAAGGAAAAATATTGAGTCTTTTCCCGCAAGCCTCTATTATAGACGTTTCTCATCAGGTAGACATGTTCAGCATTATGCAGGCCGCTTTTCTATCAAAAAATTCGTATTCTATTTTTCCAAAAGGCTCTGTACATATCGTTGCGGTTAACCATGAAGGAGACACGCAACGTAACTCTCTTGCTGCCTTTTATGACGACCATTATTTCCTTAGTTCTGACGATGGTCTTTTAAGTTTAATTTTTGAAAGTGAGCCACAGGAAATAGTGAAAATCAACAATTCCTCAACAAATCAAGAGGGAGTTGATACATGCTTATCTTTTCCTGAAATGACTCATCTAGCTTACGCAGCGGCAATGATAGCGCAAGGAAAACAATTAAGTGAAATCGGAGAACCTGTTACAGAATACACAAAGCTACTATCTTTTTTACCGCAGTATGATGGCAATTCTATTACTGGAAATGTTGTGTTTATTGATACATATAAAAATATAATTACGAATATTCCGAAATCGCTTTTCGATCAGGTAGGGAAAGGACGCCGCTTTGAGATGATGCTGCAAAGTTATTATTATAAAATATATAAAATCAATAAAACATATAGTGAAACTATTGACGGAGAATTACTCGCGCTTTTTAATTCACTCGGCATGCTTGAAGTTGCAATAAAAAACGGACAAGCCTCTGATATGCTCAATCTCACTGTCAATTCAAGCATAAATATTAAATTCTTTTCTTAATGCAAAATCTTAACTGGACATCTGAATTTGACGCTGCAATAACTGTATGCGATGAAAAAGCGATTATTATCAGCATGAATGATAAAGCTTGCAAAACATTTGAAAAATACGGAGGAAAAAACCTGATTGGAAAAAGTCTTTATGATTGTCATAATGAAAAATCACAACAAGCCATTAATGAATTACTTTCAAGCGGAAAAAAAAACATTTACAGCATTGAAAAAAACGGAATAAAAAAACTCATTCATCAGAGTCCCTGGTATAAAGAGGGCAAAATTGCTGGATTGGTAGAATTATCTATTGAGATTCCTTTTGAGATGGAGCATTTTGTGAGGAAGATTGATTGATTGATTGATTGATTGATTGATTGATTGATTTGAAGATTTGAAGATGATATGATTTGAAGATTTGAAGATGATATGATTTGAAAATTTGAAGATGATATGATTTGAAGATGTGAAGATTTGAAGATTTGAAGATGATATGATTTGAAGATTTGAAGATGTATTAATTTGATGACTGCTGACTGATGACTGATGACTGTTGACTGATGACTGATGACTGATGACTGATGACTGATGACTGCTGACTGATGACTGATGACTGATGACTGCTGACTGCTGACTGCTGACTGATGACTGCTTCAACTGCTGACTGCTGACTGCTGACTGCTGACTGCTGACTGCTGACTGATGACTGCTGACTGCTGACTGATGACTGTTGACTGCTGACTGATGACTGCTGACTGCTGACTGATGACTGATGACTGATGACTGATGACTGCTGACTGATGACTGATGACTGATGACTGCTGACTGATGACTGCTGACTGCTGACTGCTTCAACTGCTGACTGCTGACTGCTGACTGCTGACTGATGACTGATGACTGATGACTGCTGACTGCTGACTGATGACTGTTGACTGCTGACTGCTGACTGCTGACTGCTGACTGCTGACTGCTGACTGATGACTGATGACTGATGACTGTTGACTATTGACTGCTGACTGCTGACTGCTGACTGATGACTGATGACTGATGACTGATGACTGATGACTGTTGACTGTTGACTGTTGACTGTTGACTGTTGACTGTTGACTGTTGACTGTTGACTGTTGACTGTTGACTGTTGACTGTTGACTGATACGACTGAAGATTATTGCCTGAAATAGAAAAACCCAGTAAAAAAGTTAATAATCAAACTAAATTTTAATTATTTTTATTTTGCTATATCCAACAAACTTTGAATTAAAAATTGAATTTCATAAAATCAGGGAACTGATTAAAGAAAAGTGTCTTTCTGCGCTGGGATTGAAGAAAGCGGAAGAAATGTCATTCATGCACTCGTATGAAACTATTTTAATTTCTCTTCTGCAAACAAATGAAATGAAAACAATATGTAATATGGAAAATTCTTTTCCTGTTACCAATTATTTTGATGTTTCGCATTTTATCTCCAAAATAAAAATTGAAGGTTATTATCTCGAAGCAGAAGAACTTTTCGATTTGCAACGATCGCTTGATACAATAAAATCTATTCTGAATTTTTTCAAAAATAAATCAGAAGAAGAATATCCGCAGTTGCTAAAGCTTTCACAACCAATTAAAGTGCATTCGTATATTTCAGACCGCCTTGACGGGATACTAAATAAATACGGACAAATAAAAGACAATGCATCAAAAGAATTAGCAGAAGTAAGGCGAACACTGCATCAAAAACAATCTACCGTTTCCTCGAAACTTACCAAAATTCTGAAGCAAGTACAGCATGAAGGCTGGGTAAGTTCAGATCTTTCATTAACAATCGTAAATGGAAGAACCGTTATTCCTATTGATTCTACGTATAAAAGAAAAATAAAAGGATTGGTGCATGATGTAAGCGCTACAGGAAAAACAGCTTATATTGAACCGGAAGAAATTGTTGAAATCAACAATGAAATAAAGGAGCTTGAATTTGCAGAACGAAGAGAAATAATAAAAATTCTACTCAAGTTTACAGATGATCTCAGACCTTATTTAGATGATATTGCTGCATCCATGGAATTTCTCGGAGAGATTGATTTCATACGCGCAAAAGCACTGTATGCAATAAGAATTGATGCTATTCTTCCGGCTATTTCAAAAGATCCTGTCGTTTCTCTTGTAAATGCACGCCATCCGCTGTTGCAAGCTTTACTAAAAAAAGAAAAAAAGGATATTGTTCCTTTAAGTTTGCATTTAGATGATGCCAGCAGAATTTTGCTTATATCAGGTCCGAATGCAGGAGGAAAATCGGTTTGTCTGAAAACAACCGGACTTTTGCAATACATGATGCAGTGCGGACTTCTCGTCCCTACAGGCGGAAGTTCTGATATGGGAATTTTTGAAAATATTTTTATAGATATTGGCGATGAACAATCTATAGAAAATGATTTGAGCACCTACAGTTCTCATTTAACAAACATGAAATTTTTCATGAAGAATTGCAATGAAAAAACAATGATTCTGATTGATGAATTCGGTACAGGAACAGAGCCCATGCTTGGAGGAGCCATAGCAGAAGCTGTGCTTGAAAATATATGCAAAACAAAAACATTTGGAGTACTTACCACTCATTACACAAACCTGAAACATTTTGCAGCATTTACAGAAGGAGTAATTAACGGAGCAATGCTTTTCGACAATCAGAGAATGCAGCCAATGTT
This sequence comes from Bacteroidetes bacterium GWF2_35_48, assembly GCA_001769125.1. GTDB lineage: Bacteria > Bacteroidota > Bacteroidia > Bacteroidales > GWF2-35-48 > GWF2-35-48. The sequence goes on from MEOG01000054.1 coordinate 17,728, forward strand.
TCAGCTTGAATCAGGAAAGCCGGGAAGTTCTTTTGCATTTGAAATTGCAAGAAAAATAGGACTTCCTGAAGAAGTTATTTTAAATGCAGAATCCAAGGTTGGAAAAGAACATATTTTTTTCGACAAACATCTGCGAAGCGTATTGCGCGACAAGCGTTACTGGGAAAATAAAAGAATGAAAATCCGTTCTTCAGAAAAACAATTGGAAGAAACGCTGATAACGTATTCCGAAGAAATGGAGAAATTTCAAAAAGAGAAAAAAGAACTACTCAAAAAAGCAAAAAATGAAGCTCAGGAAATTCTGAATTCTGCAAACAAGCAAATTGAAAACACAATACGTATAATTAGAGAAACTCAAGCGGATAAAGAAAAAACAAAAGAAGCACGTGAGGAAATAACAAAGCTGAAAAATAACATCACGCCGGATATAAATCCTGATGAAGAAAAAATCTTACGAAAGATTGAAAAGATAAAAGAAGTCCGGCAGCAAAAAATTAAAAAAATTGAAGAAGAAAATCCAGCTCCCAAAAAAGAAATTCCTGAAATAAATATTACCGATTATCAACCCGGCGATCTGATAAAAATTAAAAACAAAGAAGCTATCGGAGAAATTATTGATAGCAGTGGACAAAATCTTGTGGTTGCATTTGGTCAGATGATTTCAACAATTAAAAAAGACGATGCAGAAAAAATAAGTAAGAACGAATACAAAAAGCACCAGCAAACAAAAAAACAAGGCTCGCATCTTTCTATTCTTGAGTCAATGCATAAAAAAAGACTTGAATTTAAAACCAGCATAGACATCAGGGGTATGCGCGGAGAAGCAGCGATACAGCTCATCACAAACTACATTGACGAAGCGATTATGCTTGATATTTCTGAAGTAAGGATTTTGCACGGAAAAGGGAACGGAATATTGCGGCAATTATTACGCGATTATCTACGTTCTGTTCAGCTTATAAAATCAATTTCCGATGCGCCAATAGAATTTGGAGGAGATGGGATTAGCGTTGTGAAGCTGGGGATGTAAAGAGTTGCAGGTTGCAGGTTGGTTGTTATATTTACCACTAAGACACTAAGGGCACTAAGAAACACTAAGGGGGACAAGTTGTTGCAAGTTGCAGGTTGGGAGTGTTGCAGGTTCTATTCTATTTCAATAATTCATCAACAAGTTCTTTTCTGAAATCTGTAAACACTTGTTTCAAAGAGCTGGAGCCGTTGGTGCCATAATTAACCAAATATGAAAGTGTAATATCTTTATGAGGAAAATAAAAAAGATCGGATGTATAAGCCAAATCGCGACCTCTGTGACCAACCGCCCATTGCGTGGAATCTCTGTCCATAAAATCTCTCACTACGGTTATACCAAAAGAACGATTTTGACCTTCTTCTTCAGGAGTAAAAGTGAGCATCGTGTTTAAAGAAACTTGTGAAAGAAGCACTTTTTCACGAAATAATTTTTCAATAAAAATCTGCATATCATGAACGGTTGCATACAATCCGCCGTAACCATTTCCGCTCCCAGTGTTATAATTCGACATATTCAAAATAGTGCCGTTATTATGCAAATCATAATATCCCTGTGCTACAAATCCCGGTAAAGATTCATGCCAGTGATAATACGTATCATTTAATCCAAGAGGATTAAGAATCTTTTCCCGAAGCAATTCAGCATGATTTCTTCCGGTAGCTTTTTCGATAACCATAACTACAAGCAAAAGATTCGTATTGGAATATTTAACATCCGAACCTGCATCAAAATAGGCATCTTTCCCTCTAACGTATTTTAGTAAATCATCGGGCTTCCAAAATTTTCCCTGATTATTTAATATTTCAAGATAAAATCCTGAATCAGTAATAACATCATATATTCCGGAAGTATGATTGCATATCTGACGGATACTGACTTTATCTGCATTTTGAATGTCTTTTATATCATCTTTGGAAAGCCATTTTGAAATTGGATCATCCAGATTTAACTTGCCTTCTTCAACCAACATCATAACAAGTGCGCCAACAAAAAGCTTGGTAACACTGGCTATTTTTGAGATATGGCAATCTTTCATTTTAACTTTATTTCCAATATCTGCCATTCCAGAGGCACCCGACCACAATCCCTGCTGATTTCTTATAAGCATTGAAATTCCGGGCAAACCCTTTTTTGTATATTTGTCAATAAGCGACTGAAATATTTGTGCCTTTGGATGCGCTGCCGAGACATCGGTAAATTTACAAGTACAATCGCCTGTGTTTTTTATCTCATCTTTAGAGCAGGAAATAAAAAAGAATGTAAGTAAAAAGCTAATTAAAATAAATTGATTTTTCATTTCTCTGTAAATTATTTTTTTGTTTTTGAAAAATTCAAAGGGATACGCGCGCCTATATGAACAGATGTATTCGGAAGCAAAGGAACATATTGTTTTACAAAAGGTATTTGCATCCAAATCTGATAGGTAAAAAAAGCAGAAACATTCGTACCTCTTAATCTGTGCGCAATAGAAAAAGAAGCGCTGGGAAGAATAAATTGCGGTCTGCCAAAGGAGTTGGCATTTTCATATTCTCCATTTTCATCTAGCTTATAAACACCGGTAGCAGGAATAGAATGAAGGTAACCCAAACCTAAACGAGCTTCAAGAGTCAGCCTTATTTTAAAGCAATAACGATAACCTGTTTCTGTATATAATTGTATTCCGTGCTGTGCATACTTATGGTAAAAATAAGCAATCGTTGCAGTTTGAATTATTTGTTTTTTCGGATTTTTGTTGAGTTGAAATTCAGTACCTGCCGAAATTCCGGGATGCAAAGGTAAGGTTAATAACCCGACAAAGCCACTTCCTGGCAATTTAGTTCCATTATTAAAAAGGGTAACATTTAATGGCAGACGAAGCGTATCCTGGGCTTTGATAAAACTAAATGGGAAAAAAATAAAAGCTAAAAGTACAATTTTTTTGGTCATGGTATAATGTTTATCTATATTTCAGGTTACAGGTTGCAGGTTGCATAGTAACCGTAGGTTGAGCTGCCTGTGGCGCTTTGCGACATCGAAACCCACGGTTTACCCTCTGACTGAGCGGAGTCGAAGTCAGCGAAGTCAAAACCCACAATTAAACTTTAAAAAAGCTCATTTTTTCTTCCATTATCTGCGACAAGCCGCATAAATTATCGCTCATACCCCATAGCAACTCCCGGTCTTTTTTATTAAAACAACAATTCTGTGCACGAATTTCTTTTTTCTTTGAAAAATACTTACCGTTTACATTGGTAATTTGTTCAGATATAGCAAGCCATATTCCTGTTTCAGCAGCTTTTTCAGGAGTTCTCATGAAAGGTCTGAAAAAAGAAAACACAAAACCAACAAAACCTTTAAGTTCTTTCGCGAATCCAGTACTTACAATACCGGGGTGATAACAATTTACAGTAACATTTGTTCCCTGTAATTTTTCAGCAAGCTCGAATGTGAACATAATATTTGCCAGCTTAGACTGGCTGTATGCTTTCATAGGAGTATACCCCTCATGAAAATTCAAATCATCAAAATTAATTTTCCCAATCCTTTGCGCTTCTGATGCAACATTTACTATACGAGCAGAACGAGCTGCTTTTAAATTGTCGAGTAATAATCCGGTAAGTAAAAAATACGCAATATAATTTGTAGCAAAAGTTTTTTCCAAACCATCAGGAGTCATCTCAAATTTTTGAAATATAGCTCCGGCATTATTTACCAATACATCAATTACAGGATAATCTCCTGATATTTCTTCTGCCAGCCGTATTATGTCTTGCTGTATAGATAAATCTCCAACATATAAACGCACATTCGGATTTTCAGTATCTTCAATAATGTTGAGCCGTATCATCTCACCTTTATCTCTGTTTCTGCAAACCATAATAACGCTTGCGCCCAAAGAAGCAAGTGTTACGGCTGTTGCTTTCCCAATGCCCGATGTTGCACCGGTTATTACACAAATCTTTCCCTGCATATTTTAAATTTTCGGCAAATATATAAAAATGAATATTGAACATCTCACGTTTCATAGAATATTGCATAAAAAATTGCACAAATCATTTAATGTATATATTTTTACCTTATAATAAATAACCAATGCGCGTTCAAACAAAAATATTATTGCTGATCATTCTCGTTTTCCTGATATTTATTATTTTCCTTTTAGGTTTTCTCTATTTAAGGAACGAACAAAATAATGCTATTGCCGAAGAAAGGAAAGAAAGACAGAAAACAAATATCAAAACAGTAATCAATCTTCATACAAAAAGTATGGCTGAAACTGTAAGTGATTATGCAGTATGGGATGAAATGGTTCGATTTGTAAATAAACCTGATGATCTTTGGGCGCAAGATAATTTATTGTATACATTAAAATTTTATCATATTGATGCGATATGGGTTTACAACGAAAAATACGAACTAGTTTATCATGTAAACCAGATAGTGGGGTTCAGAAATAAAACCGTACCTGTTCCTATAGAAGCTTTGAAAAAAATACAGAAACAAAGAACATTCATTTATCACAGTTCTCTGCATCCGTCAAATATTCAGATTTGCGGTTCATCCATTCATCCAATTAAAGATATTAACCGGTTGACAGAACCAAAGGGCTTTCTGCTTATGGGAAAACTTTGGAATAATACGTATATAGATGAATTATCAAAACTAACAGGTACCCGGATTTTCTTTAAAGATACCCGAAAAAATAAATTATCACATTTGAAAACTGATTTTGTGAATATCTATCCCTTGCACGATTACAAAGGAAATAAAATTACGGATGTCGTTTTTATTAAGGATAATCCCTTTCTTAGCATTCTGCAAAAAGAATCCTTTACATTTATAATTTTCTTTTTAATTCTTGCAGTAATTATGCTGAGTCTTTTTGTTCTGACTTTTCATAAAATGGTAAGCATCCCATTGGGAAAAATATCTAAAAGCCTTACAAAAAGTGATATCAGCCTGCTTACATTAAAAAATAAAAAAGATGAATTCGGACAAATTTCAGGATTAATAAAAAAATTCTATGAACAAAAAGAAATTCTTGAAGAACAAATACAAGAGAATATTCTGAAAACAAAACTTATTGAAGAAAGCGCACGGACTTTTAAAAATTTCATAGAACAATCCTCAGACGGAATTCTGATTTTTGATCAGTCAGGATTACTGATTCAATATAATTCTGCAATACTAAAATATCTTGAAAAGGATTCTAATTCTATCGCTGAAATAAAGATGTGGGATTTGCATAACAAAATGATTCATGAAAAGCTGAATACAAAAATAATGGATCAGAATTATCTGGAAAAAATACAAAATGCCCTAAAGAATAAAGAAGCAGATTTCTTTAATTTCCGAAATGAAATTTATATTGAAATCCCCCCGGATAAGAGGCTTTTTGCAACTCAAACCATTTTCCCAATTGTTACAGAAGATCAATTTTTGGTAGGAATGATAATCAGGGATATTACCAAATTAAAAGAAGCAGAAAATGAAATTATTCGAGCCCTTTCCAAAGAAAAAGAATTGCATGAATTAAAGACTCAGTTTGTATCTACGGTTTCCCATGAATTCAGAACTCCCATGACTATTATCTATTCCAATCTCCAATTAATGGAAAGCATAAAAGATAAAATGAGTCCGGAGGAAATTTCAAAAAGTTATTCGAGGGTTTATACCGCAATAAAACAAATGACTCAAATACTCGATCAGGTTAATCTGGTAAACAAAGATATGGCAGGAAAACTGATTTACAAACCCTATGCTGTAAATTTAGAAACCTTCGTTAAGCAACTCGTTGATGAATTATCATCCCTCAGTCAAAAAGTAAAAATAGAACTTGTATTTAAAGAAGAATTCGGAGTGATATATTTTGACCCCACTCTTACTCAGTACATCATTATGAATTTGCTTTCAAATGCAATTAAATTTTCATTACAATCAGATACAGTTTTATTCATAATATCAAAAATAAACCAATCTATACATATAGAAATTACAGATCATGGAATTGGAATACCGAAAGAAGATCAGCATCGCCTTTTTGAAGCCTTTTTCAGAGCAAGAAATGCAGCAAATATAAAAGGAACAGGACTTGGTTTATCCATAGTAAAAAGAAGTGTGGACATTCATAATGGTGCTATTAATTTTGAAAGCGAAGAAGGTGCAGGTACGAAGGTTACTGTAATTTTACCGTTTGGAGAAAAAAGTGTGGATGAAAAAATAATTTGATGATGATTTGATGTGCTGATGTGTTCTGAGTTTAAAGTTTCAGGTTTAAACTGTAGACTGAGCGGAGCCGAAGCCAAAGTTTCAGGTTTCAGCTTTAAAGTTTAAAGTTTCGGGTATCAAGCCGCAGGTTGAGCGGAGTCGAAACCTGAGTTTAAGCGGTGACTGAGCGGAGTCGAAGACACCGAGTGTTAATGTGAAAATTTGAAAATTAGTTACACAAAAAGATAAAAAAAAAGTAAAAAACAGAAACCAATAAGCAACCTTTTAATAAAATTAACGACTATTATTAGTGTTTGTCATAATGTCCGAGCATCGCACCAGCTGGCTCAAACAACCACCGGTTGTTTGTCCTGTTATGCTCATAATAAAAACCAGTCATTTACATCAAGTAAACTCCTGTTTTTTACTATTTCACAAGCATTTCGGCAAGCTCAATGTATCACCTTGAACTCGAACATTCTGAATCAAACACTATATTATGGACAGACACTAATTTAAAAACAAAAGCTATGAAAAAAGTTCTACTGATTGAAGATGACAAAGACCTGTGTGAGACGATTTCTCTGTTTCTCGGGAATAATGAATTTATTGTGTATACGGCTTCTGACGGTATTCAGGGAGTGCAGGAGGCGGTAAAAATAATACCGGATATAATAATTTGTGATATTGCCATGCCAAATCTTGATGGATATGGAGTTTATGAAACGCTTAGAAACATAAACATAACGACTGCAATTCCCTTTATTTTTCTTACTGCAAAAACAGAGGTTCGAGATATTAGGGCTGGTATGAATTTAGGAGCAGATGATTATATTACAAAACCGTTTGAGCATATTGATTTACTACAGGCTATTCAGATCAGAATTGAAAAACAAAAAAAATTAAATGCTATAACAGAAAAAAAATTCCTGAGTATTCTGGATAATCCAATCAACGGCGTTTTTATTTTTCAGAATAAACAACTCATTTATGCAAATAACAAACTGGCTGAAATGCTGAACGAAGACCCGGAACAAATAAAAAATGATTCCCTTGATAATTTTATTGTAAATTATATCCATAAAGATAACAGACCGGAACTGATTAAATATTTTCAGAAAGCCTCACTAAATGAAGCTGAATCAACACTCCTACTGGTAAATATTCTACATAAGAATAAAACGCATAAACTTTACAATCTTTTCTTGAAAACAACAACAATAAACGATAAAGCTTCTGTTATTGGATATGTGGTTGAAGCTGTTTCCAAAAGCGAAAAAGATGACGATAATAAACTCGCAGAGGTTGATACAGATTTAATTTCCAGCAGAGAAAAAGAAGTGTTGCTTCTTATTTGTCATGGTATGGTAAATAAAGAAATTGCCGATAAATTGAATATCAGCAAAAGAACTGTAGACAGGCACAGAGACAACCTGATGAAAAAAACCCATTCACGAAATACGGCTGAATTGCTTATTAATTCGATCAAACTGGGACTTGTAGAATTATAATCTGCCGTTACGCAAAATGATTTTTATAAATCAGTCGGAAGCATGAAGCTCGAAGTCGGAAGCACGAAACAGCTTCAACTTCCAGCTTCCGACTTCCGACTTTAATCTCAATTTCCACAATTTGCGAAACATAAATTATAATTAGTCTGTCTATAAAGTCATTGTTTGATTCAGAATGTTCGAGAGCAAGCCTGCCTTGCCGGTAGGCAGGGCTTTCGAAGAATTGAAAACCAAGGAGTTTACTTTGGTAAATGACTGTTTTCAATTCGAGAGTAACGCAGCTATCGGACATTATGGACAAGCACTAATTACAATTCGCCCTTTACAATTTTCTGACAAAAAGGATATATGTTTTCATTTTGTTGTATCTTTATTCCTTTAAGTCCTGCCTTTTTGCCAGCCGTAATATCGCGTTCGGCATCGCCTATAAAATAAGACTGCGAAGCATCAATATTAAAACGGGATATAGCTTTTTCAACTAATAAAGAATCAGGTTTTCGACACAAACATTTTCCATCAAATTCAGGGTGATGCGGACAGAAATATACTTCTTCTATTTTTATTTTCTCTGCCAAAAATAAATTACACATAAATGTATTTACATTCTCTGCATCTGCAATAGAATAAAGCTTTTTAGCGATACCACTCTGGTTAGAAATTACAATAAAAATAAATCCACAATCACGCAGCAGTGAAAGTCCTTCGATAACGCCTTCATTAAGTTTCAAATCATCAGGATTGGAAATATAATATTTTTCATGAACCCAATTTAGGGTGCCATCGCGATCTAAAAAAACTGCTTTATTTTTCATCAGAAAATATTTGATTACAAAGTTGTAAAAAAAAACTATGCAACAAAGGAATTTTTGTAATTTGCGAACAAAATCAAAATCAGGAATTGAAAAAGCTTATACTATATTTCCTATTTGCAATAATACCTTTTGCACTTATTCATGCGCAGGACAGTCTGCAAAAAAAAAAGTTTCCTGTCATTGAAACAGCAATACACACGGGCTATCTGATAAAAAACTATCCCCATCTTCCAAACTCAACAAATACTTTTTCTGCTGAGATTTATGCAGGAATCCAAACTTATGGAAACAAAGAATGGAACAGCCACTTTCGTTATCCTCAGGTTGGAATTTCACTGCTTTATAATTATTTCGGAAATGATTCTGTTTTTGGCAGAAATATTTCCGCGCTCCCGAATTTTACTTTCAGGCACGGAAAAGCTGATAAATTTCATGGAGAATTAAGACTGGGACTTGGAATTGCCTACTTTACAAAAATCTATAATATTCGGGACAATCCTACAAATCTGTATATTGGTTCACGACTTACCAATGTTTCACACGCATCCTATAATATTGTAAAATTCGTTCATCCTTATCTGGCAATAAAAACAGGCATTTCTGTATTTCATTTTTCAAACGGACACTACCAACTTCCGAATATAGGAATGAACATTCCATCATTTAATCTTGGTCTAAAATATTTTCCAAATAAAATGCCGGTAATAAGAAACAACAAAATTGACAGTTTTGATAACAAATGGTTATTTAACGCAAGGCTTGGCATAGGCTGGCACGAATTCGGCTATTCCACATACCCTGCCGGAGGACCTAAATATCCGGTATATTGTGGAACATTTTACGTTTCAAAAAGATTTACAGCAATCAACAAACTTAAACTTGGTTTATTTGTAAATTATTACACGAGTTTTTATGATTTCATTACAACGCAGGAAATATACAAAAACAAACAAGGTCTGAAATCCAGCGTAGCTTCTGTTTTTATAGGACATGAATTTGTGTCAGGGCATTTTGGATTTGTCGCAGAAGCCGGAATAAATATCTACAATCCGTTTTTCAATAAATTTATACGTTTGTATACCGATAAACCAGAACTCTCTTCAATATTGAAATCAATATCCAACAATAAACTGGGATTTCAGTATTATCCCATATCCTCATTAAAAAGCGGTCATAATAAATTATACATCGGCGCATATATAAAAGCAAATCTGGGGCAGGCAGATTTTTTGGAGTGGAGTGTGGGGTATAGTTGGTAATTGGGAATTGTAAAATCGTTCCATGGAACGATTCTACAGTCCCAATTCAACTATTGTTTCTTTACGATTAAATTCAATTCGTTCAATTGCAATTCTGAAATAACAGATGGTGCGTCAATCATAACATCACGACCTTTATTATTTTTTGGGAATGCGATATAATCCCTTATAGAATCGGAACCTCCGAAAGAAGAGCAAAGTCTGTCGAACCCAAAAGCAATACCCCCATGCGGTGGTGCTCCGTATTTAAAAGCATTCATCAGAAACCCGAATTGTGCTTCAGCTTCTTCTTCAGTAAAACCAAGAATTTTAAACATTTTTTGCTGTAATTCTTTATTGAAAATACGGATAGAGCCTCCACCAATTTCGACGCCATTTATGACAAGATCGTAGGCATTTGCATTCACTGCACCCGGGTCTGTTTCGAGCAAAGCAACGTGTTCAGGTTTTGGAGAAGTAAACGGATGATGCTTTGCAAAATACCTGCCCGATTCTTCGTCCCACTCTAATAATGGAAAATCAACAACCCAAAGAGGCGCATAAATAGCTGCATCACGCAATCCGAGACGGGAACCCATTTCGAGGCGCAGCTCGCAAAGCGCTTTTTGGGTTTTTTCTTTCTGCCCTGCTACAACCAATAACAAATCTCCGGGTTTCGCATTAAAAGCAGCAGTCCATTTTTTTAACTCTTCTTCATTGTAAAATTTATCAACAGAAGATTTAATAGTGCCATCATTATTGAATTTTACGTAAATCAATCCTGTTGCTCCAATCTGCGGTTTTTTCACAAAGTCAGTGAGTTCGTCTGTCTGTTTTCTGGTATACTCTGAACAGCCTTCAGCGCAAATTCCAACGACCAATTCTGCATCATCAAAAACTTTAAAACCTTTATTCTTCACGATATCATTTAATTCAACAAAACGCATCCCGAAACGGACATCAGGCTTATCACTTCCATAATACGTCATCGCATCAGAATAAAGCATTCTTGGAAATTCATACAAATCAATATTTTTTATTTTTTTAAACAAATGCTTTATCAAACCTTCAAAAGTATTTAACACATCTTCCTGCTCAACAAACGACATTTCGCAATCAATCTGAGTAAACTCCGGCTGTCTGTCAGCGCGCAAGTCTTCATCTCTGAAGCATTTCACAATCTGAAAATACTTATCATAACCGGCAATCATTAACAATTGCTTGAAGGTTTGCGGCGATTGAGGCAATGCGTAAAATTCACCTTCATTCATGCGGGAAGGAACAACGAAATCCCGAGCGCCTTCGGGAGTTGATTTGATCAGATAAGGTGTTTCAACTTCAAGAAAACCGACATTATTTAGATAATTTCTTGTTTCCATTGAAAGCTGATGTCGCAGAAACAAAGCCTTTTTGAGAGAATTTCGTCGCAGGTCAAGATACCTGTATTTCATCCTTAATTCTTCGCCACCGTCGGTATTATCTTCAATTGTAAATGGTGGGATCTCAGAAGGATTAAGCACTTTAATACTTTCAACTTTAATTTCAATTTCCCCGGTTGGAATATTCAAATTCTTTGAGACACGCTCTATTACAATACCCTGAATCTGCACTACATATTCTCTTCCAAGAGTTTTTACCTGACTGATCAAGCTTGGATCTACAGAACCCTCGTCAAAAGCAAGCTGTGTGATTCCATAACGATCGCGTAAATCCAGCCAAATCATTCCGCCTTTATCCCTTATACGCTGTACCCAGCCGCATAAAGTTACTTTTTCATTATTATTTTTTAATGTTAATTCTCCGCAAGTGTGTGTACGATACATAATATTTCTTTTGTTAAATTTTTATTCAAACATGCAAAAGTGCATTTTTTTTTTTAATTATACTTCGATAAGTGCAATAGCCTGAAAAATTCATTAAACGTATTTAAGGAAGAAAAGGAGTAGGAGATAAAGGAGGAAATAGTGTAGTGCTTCGTTGCCACGGCGACAAATTCAGCGTAGCAGAAAAGGAGTGGGAAAGATATGTTAAAAGACAGCTTTTAAAGTATTGTTAAACATACACATTTTTATGATACATGTTTTTTAAAATTTCTAATTTAACCGCCGGAAATTATTTAATAATCAAATATTTTAATTATCATGAAAAATACTATTGATCTTAGTAAATATGGTATTTCTGAGGTTCAGGAAATTTTTTATAATTTATCTTATGATGAATTATACAAGCACGAAACAAATCCGGCTCTGGAAGGTTTTGAAAAAGGTTTTGTTACAGATACAGGTTGTGTGGCAGTAGACACGGGTGTATTCACAGGTCGTTCGCCAAAAGACAAATACATCGTAAAAGAAGACGAGTCTAAAAAAAATGTATGGTGGACAAGCCCAACTCGTAAAAGTTCAGACAACAAGCCTATTTCAGATGATGTATGGAAGCATCTTGTAGGTTTATCTCAAAAACAACTCACAGGAAAAAAATTATATGTAACCGATGCCTTTTGCGGAGCCAATCCTAATACGAGACTTAAAATAAGAGTTATTACAGAAGTTGCATGGGTTCAACATTTTGTGAAAAATATGTTTATCCGACCAACAGAAGAAGAACTCAAAGATTTTGAGCCCGATTTCGTGATGCTGCATGCCTGTAAAACAACAAATCCTTTATGGAAAGAACAAGGATTGAACAGCGAAGTTTATGTCGCATTTAATATTAAAGAAAAGATGGCTGTTGTTGGAGGATCTTGGTATGGTGGAGAAATCAAGAAAGGCTTTTTCTCTATAATGAACTATTATCTGCCTCTGAAAAATATGGCCGCCATGCATTGCTCTGCTAATATGGGCAAAGATGGCGATACAGCAATTTTCTTTGGTCTATCCGGAACAGGAAAAACAACCCTCTCCGCAGACCCGAAACGTTTGCTTATTGGAGATGATGAACATGGCTGGGATAATGAAGGAACATTCAATTTTGAAGGCGGTTGCTATGCAAAATGTATAAACCTTAGCAAAGAAAATGAACCCGATATTTACAATGCAATAAAAAAAGATGCGCTGCTGGAAAATGTAGTTTACGAAAAAAACACAGGGAAAATATTGTGGGCAGACGGTTCTAAAACAGAAAACACACGCGCTTCTTATCCTTTGTATCATATAGAAAACATTGTAAAACCCATATCAAAGGGCGGTCATCCGAAAAATATTATTTTCTTAACGGCAGATGCTTTCGGCGTACTTCCACCTGTTGCAAAACTGAACTATGACCAGACAATGTATCATTTCCTTAGCGGCTATACAGCTAAAGTCGCAGGAACAGAAAGAGGAATTAAAGAACCTTCTCCAACATTCTCGTCCTGCTTCGGAGCGGCATTTCTTCTGCTGCATCCAACTGTGTATGCGCAACAATTAGCTACGAAAATGAAAGAACACGATTCTTCTGCATACCTTGTAAATACAGGCTGGATTGGGGGGCCTTACGGTGTAGGAAAACGTATTGATATCCCTTCAACCCGCGCTATTATTGACGCTATTTTAGATGGCTCATTAATAAATGAAGAATATGAAGAAATGCCGGTTTTTGGCCTCATGATTCCCAAAAAAGTTAACAACGTGAAAAGCGAAATCCTGAACCCGCGTAACCTGTGGGCTAATCCAGCAGATTGGGATGCATCAGCGTTAAATCTTGCAAAAAAATTCATTGCAAACTTTGAAAATTTCACAGACAATGAAGAGGGAAAACGTTTAGTAACAGCAGGACCCAAAGCATAAATGACCACAAACGCTGTTTATATTAATTATAACGGCACATTCCATAAAGCCGAAAACCCTGTTCTCTCTCATAAGAACAGGGCTTTCTGTTTTGGAGATGCCGTATTTGAGACAATGTTTGCATATCAGGAAAAAGTTTATTTTTTTTCAGATCATTTTGAGCGATTACAAAAAAGTATGAAGCTCCTGAAAATGTCTATTCCAGATAATTTCAGCGAAGTTTTTTTTCATGAGGAAATTTTAAAACTGATGAGAAAAAACCGATTTTACAAAGGAGTCAGAGTGCGTTTAACTATATTTCGAAATGATGGGGGGTATTATACCCCTTTGAGTAATGAAATTTCATATATAATAGAAGCAAGCCCTCTTGAAACAATTAAATATAAAACACAAACAAAAGGGCTACACATCTGCCTTTACAATGAATCTTTCAAGCCGGAAAATAATTTTAACAGCATTAAAACCGCAAATTCCTTATTCTATGTGATGGCTGGTATTTTCAAAAAAGAAAAAGGATTTGACGATTGCATTCTCATAAACAAACAAGGACACATTGTGGAGGCTTTAAGCTCCAACCTTTTTTATTGCAGAGGGAAAAATATCTTTACTCCTCCCCTCTCCGATGGCTGTGTTGAAGGGATCATGCGAAAACAAATTATAAGAATAGCGCATAATAACGAATTTCAGGTAAACGACACGAATTCCTTTACTCCAGATGTTCTAAAAGAAGCAGATGAAATTTTCCTAAGCAATGCAGTTCAGGGAATCCAATGGGTACTTGGCTATGAAGACAAAAGATACTTTCACGATGTATCAGCGTTTCTTTTTGAAAAACTGAAAGCTGAATTTAATTCTTAATCTGTTTGTTGAAATGCTCTGCTAAAATCTGTAGACCATTTTCCTTCATAACAAAATGACTGATTAATTTTTCTGCTCCTCTAACCGCTTCCTGATTCGTTAATGAATGATTTTTTATCTTAGGAAGAATTGCTTTAAAAGAAATTCCTGTTAGCCTGCATGTATTTTCCATCAACTCGTAAAACAAAGCCTTGTCTTTAATTTCACCTAATTCACGAATTAAAACACTCATGCCCATGTATGCGCCGGTATGAATAGTTATTGGAGAAATTCCATCCTGACAAGATTGTTGTTTATTAAAAGGATTACTTTTTTCTTTAGGAGTAATATAACCTGAAAGCTGACTTCCTGTCTTGTATTTTGAGAATTGTAATCTTCCCTGCAAAGCAATTCTGTAAATTGGAAACCAGCGCAACCTTCTTCTCACTTCATGAACACCTTCTTCCGTGTCATTGATATTGATTTCGCCACTTCTTAATTTCAAATCCGTTTTAATTGCCTCATCCCTAAAAAAAGCAAGCATTTTTGCATTTTCTTTTGCATCATTTTTAGACCATTCTGTATCTTTTAAAAGATTTAAAACCTCATCACAACAAGGAGAAGCAAAACTGCTTCCGTGCAAAGGAACGACCCATCCATCAGAATAAAGACGATTTTCAAGTGTTCCAAGCGTCATTAAAAATTTCTCATTAAGGTATTTTAAAATCTTTTCGTTCAGCTTTAATTCTTTCGACAAATTAAGAAAACCAGACCAATAGTCATAAGCTCCAAAACTGTCTTCAACAGACTTGAAAAGCTTCAGTAAATTTTCAAAAATGACACTATTTTTTCCTATTTTTCGATGTATTCTCGAAAGACCTTCCATATAAAAAAAAGGTGTTCTTAAATCCTGCTGATAAAAATAATGACCATACTGCCCATGTATATTGTAGGAATGCTCTTTCCCTTTTTGGACTACAGTATCATTAATTTTTGTTAATTGCGTAACATAAGAACTGATGAAATGTTTGTTATTTGTTGCTTTCATATTTTAAAATTTTTGATATTACATGTACTTTACCTCTAAATAATTCTTTCGAACGTAAAATGATTTTTTTATTAGCGATTTTTTTATTAGCCAGAAGTCCTCAGTCCTCAGCCCTTTTGACTGCCTGACTGCCGACTTTTTTAACTGCCAACTGTCAGCTTCCTCTTCAATTTGTAAAGATAAAAAAATACCATGAATAAATAAAATCCTAATCAAGACAAATTATTACTTTTCAACAATATAAACATTTAATACAAAATTTTATTAAATAAATTTTGTATGCTATAAAATATTATTATTTTTGTCATAAATCAATTAATAAATTGACAATGATTCGTACTTTTAATTTGGGAATATTCCTTATTATAATATTAGGCTTCATTTCATATTCCTGTAAGAAAAACACAAATGACAGCCCTGATAATCTAAACAATCAAACAGAGCTGCAAAATCCGACAACACCTCTTTACCCTTTTCCTGCTGATGCTTCCGTTGATCAGATACTGATTACACTTTCTTGGACAGCTTGTACTGACCCACAAGGCGATGCAGTGGTTTATGATTTATATTTAGGAAATAATTCGAACCCTCAGCTTTTTGCAAGTGGAATTACAGAAGCAACGTATGA
The DNA here is from genome assembly GCA_001769125.1 of Bacteroidetes bacterium GWF2_35_48. Lineage (GTDB taxonomy): Bacteria > Bacteroidota > Bacteroidia > Bacteroidales > GWF2-35-48 > GWF2-35-48. The sequence goes on from MEOG01000054.1 coordinate 33,783, forward strand.
AATTTCAATATTGCAAGCAAATACAACGTATTACTGGAAAGTTGTTGCTAAAGATCAGCAAGGAAATACAACACAGAGCAATGTATGGAATTTTCGTACCAGCCAGTACACAGGTTCAGGAACAATAAGCGACCCACGCGATAACCATTCTTATCAATATCAGCAAATAGGCGATAAAGTATGGCTGAAAGAAAATATCTCTCTCGAAACAACTTCTGGTTCTTATTTTTATAATAATGATGCAATTTATTCAGAATACGGAAGATTGTATGATTTTGAAACGGCAAAATCTGTTTGTCCACAAGGCTGGCACATTCCCTCTGAAGAAGAATGGATGCGTACAATTAATTATTTGGGAGGAACAACTGTTGCTGGTGGGAAAATGCGTGAACAAGGAACTTCCCACTGGAACGTTAATCCAACAGAAACGGACAACAGTAGTAGCTTTACAGCATTAGCTGGCGGATTGAAAACAAATACAAATTTTATTAACATTGGCTATGAAGCCTCTTTTTGGTCATCCACAGAAGGAGCAAGTTCTGCAACCTATTTCAGTATTGACCATATTGATTCTGACATTCAGAAAAAATTTACTTTCAAATCGTATGGTATGTCGGTAAGATGTGTTAAAGATTAATGACATTTTGATACATTTTCAAAATCCTTTTCTGAAAAATTCTATTACGTTTTTACTTCAATATCCAAAACCGGAAACAAACAGAGCAACCATTCTGTATTGCATTCAGCCTATCGAAATATGAATTTTTGGGTCAGCTAATGCGGATGATTGGCGTTTTTTTGCAAATACTAAAAATATTACAAAGCGCGTAAAGTAAGCGTAAATGTTGCATCTCCGGAAGGTAAAGGATTGTTTGCTTTTGATGCGGGAATAAGATATTCCAAAGGATATTATTATTTGTTCACGGCTTCTTTGTTTGAATCAAAATATACAGGAAGCGATGGTGTTGAAAGGAACACGGCATTTAACGGAAATTATGTTTTCAATACACTTGTAGGAAAAGAGTTTAAATTATCGGAAGACAAATCTCTGGTGCTTGATGTGAAAGTAACGTTTGCCGGAGGAAAAAGATATACGCCTATTGATGAAGTTGCCTCATTAACGCAGGGGGGTAATTTTACAACAGTATATTTTGAGAATCAAGCTTACAGCAAACAGTTTGAACCATATTTGAAAGCAGATGTTAAAATCGGGTTTAAACTCGATAGAAAAAAAATAACTCAGGAATGGCAGTTTTTTATTGAGAATGTTACCAATCAGAAAAATGTGCTGATGCAGTCTTACAGCAAATCAAAACAGGCTATTGTAAATACATATCAATTGGGAATATTTCCAATGATGCAATATAAGTTGTATTTTTAAAATTTTAATTTCAGAACCTTTGTTTTATATAACAAAAAAAGATTTTGCAGATATGCTTCAAATTGCACAAGAAGAGGGATTCCTGTTACATTCTCAAATGAAATAATATGAATGAGACAAAAAAAATAGCTGTTTTTGGTGGTACAGGTTTGTATGGAAGTAAAGTTGTGGAAAGTTTACTGCTGAAAAATATTCAGGTCAGAATGTTAACTAGAAATTCACAAAATATTGCGAAATATAAGAGTAAATCGGTTGAAGTGATTGTTGGCGATGTTCTGAATACAGCTGATATTATTCATACATTGGAAGGCGTTGATGGAATTGTTATTTGCTTGTCTGCCATGACCAGTAAACTTATTCGAAAAATGCGACAAATAGAGAGAGATGCTGTTCTTGAAATCATGAAACAGGCAAAAATTTTCGGTATAAAAAGACTGGTTTATATGTCGGGTTATGAATTAAGAACCGATGTATTAAAAAAATTGAAAATCGAAAAGTTTGGTGATATAAAAATTGAAATGGAGGAGTATATCAAACAATCCGATTTTAATTGGACAATTCTTGGCGATGCGCCCTCTTTCGATTTATTTTTTGCTTTTTATAAAAATGGAAAAATGATGGTTCCCGGAGGTGGCTATAAATCAGTTCCTGCGATTTCCGCTGTTGATGTAGGTGAAATAACCGCACAGGCAGTTTTACGAAACGATCTGGATAAGCAAAGACTCAAACTTACCGGACCCACTGCCTATACTTTTCCTGAAGTAGCGAAGCTCATTTCTGAAATTATTGGTAAAAAAGTGGTACACAAAAAAATTCCGTTAGCAATTATTTGTTTCGTTTCTATTATACTCTTGCCTTTTAACCCTTTTCCCCGATACTTATATCAGGCATTAAAAATGTTCAACAATTTTCCGGAAGACCTTGCTACAAAAGTTCCGCAGGATCATCACCTGCTGCGACAATTGTTCGATTACGAACCAATAACTTTGGAAATGGAAATTAAAAAGCGACTTCTCTCTTAAATTAAATGTTACCAACAAGCCAAGGAAAGGACAGGGTATAATAACTCATCAATTTATGAACTCAAAAATGGTTAAGTCTGAATATATACTATAAAAAGCTATGAAAAGGTTATCTGTTTTTCTTGTGTTAAGTTTTTTGTTTCTTTCTTATGTTGTTGCACAAACCACATATTTCATTGATTTTTCAATCGGAAATGACAGTTGGAATGGTACTTCTCCTTCGTCAGCCTGGCAGACATTATCAAAGGTAAATGCAACAAGTTTTCAACCAGAAGACAGTATTTTATTTAAACGAGGAGAAAGTTGGCGGGGTCAGCTAGTTCCGGTATCAGGCAACGCTTCTGCAAGAGTATATTATGGTGCCTATGGTTATGGCTCACTTCCGCTTATAATGGGTTCTGAGAACATGTACCAGACATCCGACTGGGTCTTGGAATCATCGAATATATGGCTATGCACATCAACTGCTTCTACGGATGTTGGTAATATCATTTTTGATAATGAAAGCCATGCCGGAATAAAAAAATGGACAGTAAGCGAACTTCAGGCTCAAGATGATTATTACTATAATCTGGCAACAGGTGAACTAAGAATGTATTCTGTCGGTAACCCTGCAAGCGTGCATACCGTTATCGAATGTGCTTTGAGAAACCATGTGATTAATCAAATAGGCAGATCCTATATAACTTATGAAAATCTTGCTATAAAATATGGTGCTGCACATGGCTTTGGCGGTGGCAACACATCAAATATTACCATTCGGAACTGTGAAATATCATGGATTGGCGGTGGTGATCTGAATATGAATGGTCTGATCAGATTCGGAAATGGGATTGAATTCTGGAGCAACGCATCCAACCATTTGGTAGAAAATAATAAAATATGGCAAATCTATGATACAGGTGTTACGAACCAGAGTAATTCATACGCTGTTCAAGAAAACATCATATACCGTAATAATGTTATCTGGAACTGCGGAATGGCTGCAGTAGAGATTTGGAACCGACCTTCATCATCCATAACCAGAAAGATATGGTTTGAAAACAACACATGTGTTAATATGGGGCATGGTTGGGGCATGCAGCGGCCTGATTACATGGGCTTCTGTTATGCTGCATGGTCCAATACTTCACAAACAGACTCTGTTTTAATCAGAAACAATATTTTTGTAAATCCGTTGAGATCCTTCTATGTTTTTAATGAATTGCCAACATTTCTATCAATGAAATGCGATTTCAACTGCTATTACGAAAATAATACCACCGATACATTTTTATATAATTACGGTATCACTGAAGCTGTGTTTATGCAAGATTTTACCACCTATCAAACCAACACAAATGATGACTGGAATAGTATTCTCTCAAACCCGCTCTTGGTTGATGAGATAAATAATAACTAACATTTCTCACTTCAGTTTTGCAGTTATAAACATTTGATTGTTAATAAATTAGCTTCCATATTTGCATAATTTTGTGTACTT
>MEOG01000055.1 GCA_001769125.1 Bacteroidetes bacterium GWF2_35_48
TCAGTGTTCCTGATGAAGTTACCGGTGAACCAGATATTGTAAAAATGGATGGCATCGCAAGACCAACACTGGTAACTGTTCCTGTTGTAGGTGTTGTCCATAAAGGAGCAGTGGTTAATCCTGTAGATGAAAGTACTTGTCCTGAATTTCCAAACGACAATTCAGAAACCTGACCACTGGCATTGGAATACAATAAACGGTTTGCAGTAGCAGTGTGATCGCTGGTAGAAGTTATTGCATGCGACTGATTGTGTAATTGCGTGTGTGTATGATTTCCCTGCGATACTGTGCCGGAAGTAGTACCATAATTCGCACTTATAGTGCCTGAACCGATAGTAATTCCTGAACCGGCTATATAAGTTCCGGCAGGTCCTACTAATGATGTTCCGCTTCCCCAAACGCCTCCCGATTTTGGACCAAACAACATATTCGTGGACGTATTGATATAAAAATCTCCATCAACACCCTGAGTACTTGGGTTTGTTGTTCCACTCAAGACCGTTTTCCCATTTTGTCCATTTGTACCGGGATCTCCCTGTGGTCCTTCCGGAGCCTGGAATTCTACCCAGTTTGTTAAATCTAAATAGGGTTGAATTGTTGATATAAACGAACTCGCGTTTTGTGAAATCCACATCGTATTAATAAGAGGGTCAGCAGAAGAACGGTTGAACACATAATCATTGGGATTATAGTTTGTCCCTGAAAGCCAGTTACCACGATTGTTCAAACCTGTTCCTGCGGGACCTTGAATTCCCTGAACGCCCTGTGTCCCAATTAAAGATACTCCAGTTCCCCATAATCCACCCGTTTTCGGACCGAAAATTAAATTACTTGCTGTATTTATATAAAAGTCGCCATTCACGCCTAGTCCTAAAGCAGGGTTTGCTGTTCCGTTAAGAACAGAATAGCCATTTGTGCCGTTTGTTCCATTTGTACCTGCAATTCCCTGTGGACCAACAAGCGAGGTTCCTACACTCCATGCTCCACCTGTTTTAGGACCAAAAAGAGTATTGTTTGCAGTATTTATATAAAAGTCGCCATTCACTCCAATTCCTGAAGTTGGACTGACAGTGCCATTCAACACAGAATAACCATTTAATCCATCTTGACCGTCCAGTCCATTCACACCATCCTGCGCCATTTGCTGCCAGGTGTTTTCATCAAAAATGTATGATTTTTTATCTGCCGTATTGTAATATGCATGATTTAGTGCGGGATCTAAAGGCACTGTTGCAAAAGAGCCCAGCCATGAAACAGAAATTCCATCATTACCGGTGAGGCCCTGAATGCCCTGAATACCTTGTTCGCCTTGTACACCCTGAGTGCCATCTTGCGCCAAAACATTCCATGATGAGCCGTCAAAAATGTATGATTTTTTATCAGTAGTATTGTAATATGCCTGATTTAATACCGGGTTTGCAGGCGCATTGCTTAAAGTGCCCAACCATGAAATAGAAGCCCCGTCCTGACCGTCAATACCGGGAAAGCCCTGCGCTCCTGTTGCTCCGTTAATTCCATCCTGAGATAAAATTTGCCATAATTCGCCATCCCATATATATGATTTTTTATCTTCTGAATTATAATATGCCTGATTTAACATGGGATTTGAAGGAGCAACCGCATAGCTTCCAAGCCAAATTACTGAAATTCCAGTCGGATCTTGCCCTCCCTGTACGCCCTGGATCCCCTGTATTCCTTGTTCTCCCTGAATTCCCTGTGGACCCTGCACTCCATCCTGTGCAATAATTTCCCAGAAAACACCATTCCATATATAAGATTTCTTTTCTACGGAATTATAATATGCATAATTTATTTCTGGTGCGACAGGGCTTACTGTTAATGAACCCAGCCAGACTATTGAAACACCATCTTGTCCTGAGGGTGCCTGAAATTCTACCCAGTTTGTTAAATCAAGATAAGGATTCGTGTTAGAAGTAAAAGTGCTTGTAGCCTGACAAATCCACATGGAATTAACAAGTGGGTCATTTGTTGAACGGTTAAAAACATAGTCGCTTGGATTATAGTCTGTGCTTATCATCCAATTACCGCGATTGGTTAATCCTGTACCTGCAGCACCTTGTAGTCCCTGTGGTCCGATAGGACCCGTCGCACCTGTTGCACCGGTAGCGCCATCCTGAGCGATAATTTGCCATCCTAAACCATCAAAAATGTATGATTTTTTTTCTGTGGAATTATAATACCCTTCGTTTAAAGACTGGCTGTTTGGCACTTGCGTAAGTGTTCCCAGCCATACTATTGACACGCCATTGATACCCGGCAAACCCTGAGGGCCTTGTGCTCCATCCTGACCATTAATACCATTTTGTCCGTCCTGTCCATTCAGTCCATCTTGTCCATCTTGCCCCGGAGTACCCTGCTCGCCTTGTGGTCCCTGCGGACCCGGTGTGCCGCTTGCTGCATATAGCGCGAATGGAACGCTTAGCAATTGTGTTACTCCCATTTCAACAAAGCTGTTTCCACCTGTTGCATCCAATTCAATTTTTATAAAATAGGGTCCGGAAGCCCAATCAATAGCAGAAAATATGCCTGTTGGGTTTGTTCCATTTCCTATTTCGAGATTTACAAGACCAAAACCATTTGTTGTCTGCGCATGTTCCTCTGAATACACAATTATTCCGCTTGAAGACGACTGCAACAAGCTTACACGAAAGTTTACTGCCTGATTAGAAATAATGTTTCCGGTTGCATTACGAACGACTGCCTGATAGCGAAAAGAATTTGGCGTTTGTGCAACAATAAGACCAGAGAAAAAGGTTGCAAAAAAAATTGCAAGTAATAATTTTTTAGTTTTCATGGTAGTAAAGGTGTTAAAAAGTTGATTTCTCAAAAATATAGAATAATTTTTGTTATAACAAACAAATTTTTGTAAAGGTTTGAGGCGGGGTATTACCCCGTCTGAACAAACCTTTACCCCAAGCTTATAAACCGAATAATGAAGAAAAATTATGCTATGAATATTATTTAGTGCTTGCAAGAAAACGTCAATTTCAGCGTTACGTTCGATAAATATAAATCAAAGCAAATATTAATGATTAAAAATGCAATATATAATAATGAGACTACTCCGAAAAGTCCTATTTTATTATTTTCCCGAAGACCTGTCGTTCCATTCCGCAATACTGGACAGGAGCTTAGATGTGGTAATGCTTAGCAGGATAGATCAGAGCAGGAAAGTGTAATATTAGAACAAATCGCAATTTCTTCTGAAAGCAATGCCAGCCTTATGCTTACGATGGCAAAAAGTATTTTGCTTTTTTAATAAAGTTGATACTATTGAAGAGGTTTTCCGAAAAATAGATTCAATTACAAATTCGCAGCTTTTAGAAATAGCGAATGAAGTTCTTTGCCCGGAAAAATTATTGAGTTTAATTTATAAATAAAAAGTAATTGCGGTGCTTCGAGAGCACTTCGATTAACTCAGTGTAGCACCTCAGCAACCGCAATTACACTTTGTTGTTTTACTTTTTCGTAACTCCGATAAAAGCTTTTATTTGTTCAATGTCTGCTTTGAATTGAGAGTTTTCTGTTTTCAAACGTGTATTTTCTTTTTCAAGAGTTTCAACTTTTTTAATTAACTCCTGTACCGCTTTAATCGTTACAATTTGTGCATTGTAGGTATCAATCTGAAGAACTTCTTTACTGTCGCCATCTACGAATTCGCCACTATTCTGAACCGATTCAGGAAAAACCTGCTGGTATTCCTGCGCAATAAAATTGTAATAATATCTATCTTCTATGCTAGGATGCTTCTTTTTCCATTCTGCAGTATATTTGAATTTTACAGGGCGCAATTTTAAAACAGTTTCTAAAGAATTTTCAATATCAAGAATATCTGTTTTTATCCGTTTGTCTGAATTAGCCAGCCATGCTGTAGCGGTTGTTTTCGATGCGTTTCCTTCTACTTCAAGTTTGTTTGCAGTGGATAATCTGCCAATTCCTGTATTTCCGCCATTTTTAACATAAAGATGTCTTCCAATGCCATATTCATCTAAATAAAAATAGTTATTTGTTGCATCGTAGGCAAATTCATAATTTTTTGCGTCTGTGGTATTTGAAATTCGTATAGCTCCATCTGCAACATGAAGCTTTGCGCCAGGACTTGTAGTACCCAGTCCAACAAATTTTGTTGTAAAATCACCATATATCAAAGGTATGGTTGTATTTGAATTAGAAATGTACAGTTTGTTTGAACCAGTTTCCCAGTTCCCTGCAGCATAACCAATAAAAACATTATAATCACCTGCATTATTATTTCCGGCGCGATTACCAATAAATACATTGTTATTACCCGTTGACTGTCTTCCGCTTTCTGCACCAAGAAAAACATTTTCATCCCCATGTATATTATTTTCTCCGGCCGATTCCCCTATAAATGTATTTAACAGCCCATCTGTATGACTTCTGGCACTCCAGTGTCCAATGAAAATATTATAGTAACCAGTAGTATTTGAGATACCTGCTTCTGTTCCCATAAAAACATTATTATGCCCGGAAGAATTATATTTACCAGCCTGATAGCCTAAAAAGGTATTATTACTTGCATTCGAATTGTAACCGGTATTTTTTCCTAAAAATACATTATAATTCGCTGTAGTATTTACAAAACCCGCACTATCTCCTATAAAGACATTGCTTGATCCCGTTGTATTATTTCGACCAGCCCTGAATCCCATAAATGCATTATTAATACCAGTTGTGTTTGCAAAACCATTAAAATTACCTAAAAAAACATTACCACTTGCATTATTATAATAACCTGCATAATAACCTAAAAAAACATTGTTGGCTCCTACCGTATTTGAATATCCGGCCTTGTTACCCACAAAAACATTGCTGCTTCCTGTTGTATTGTAGCGTCCTGCCTGATAGCCCATATACGAATTGTATTGACCGCTTGTGTTTGCAGCACCACAATAATAACCTAAAAACACATTACCTTCTGCATTGCTATTATATCCTGCATAATAACCTAAAAATACATTATAATCTGCAGCAATATTGGTATAGCCCGCATTTTCTCCTATAAAAATGTTTCGCTCCCCGATGGTATTATTATATCCAGCTTTTACTCCTACAAATACATTTGAGCAACCATTAGTATTTTTTCTACCACACAAATTACCTATAAAAACATCATTATAAGCTGAAATACTGCTAAAGCCAGTACTATCTCCAATGAAAACATTGTTATTTCCTGTTGAGTTTGTATAACCAGAATTGAAGCCTATAAATGTATTTTTATATCCTGATGTTGTATTATAACCTGCCTGATTCCCAATAAAATTATTACTATTACCCGTATTACTCATATTAGAACTAATCTTATAACCTGCATCCTTTCCAGAGAAAAGGTTATCCGTCATCAATTTAAAATAATTATTGGTTGTTGCTTTGGTGCTGTTTTTCCCGCTTACTGCAAAAGCTCCCTTATTTTCTGCTTTGGCAGGATCATCATCTACCCAGAAATGCACACTGTCTTTGTATAAAATCATTACCGTTTTTCCGTATTTATCTTTGACTTCAAAAATTGGCTCTGTATCGGGCGCTCCAGCCTCCTGCTGAACCATAAATTTACCGGAAGGAGTTGTAGTTCCGACTCCGATTTTTGTTCCATTCTGATAAATCACAGAATTACCCAGGCTGTTTGCTGCAACAAATTTCGGGATGTAATTTGCCGAACCTGAAGATGCTCCAATTGCAGGAGACTGCCATGATGTAGTTGTTCCGTTAGAAGTTAATACCGAACCACTCGCCCCTGCGCTTCCAGCAATTAAAAACTCCATAGAGCTTCCTTTTAAAGAAAGTCGGTCGTCCACATTGTTTTCTCCAACATACACGTATGTTCCATCTCCGAAATATAGCTTGTTCATTCCGCCTGCCAAGTTTCCAATTTTTGCATCACCGGTTGTAACGTGCAGTTTATAACTTGTTGTTGGGGTACTGCCAATACCAAGACAAGAATTTGCATTATCCCAGTATAGCGATGCGCTAGAAGACAATATTGACG
>MEOG01000056.1:0-47718 GCA_001769125.1 Bacteroidetes bacterium GWF2_35_48
CCAGTTCGACATTAATAGGAACGTATTGCGGGACAAGTTTACCCCCGGTAATTACATCAACACATGCAACAGGAGGGATAACCTTTGTATGGCACTCCGATATCAGCATAACGGGTGCTGGTTGGGCAGCAGATATAGCTATGCTTGATGCTCGTCCAATTGCAGAAGCAGGTCTGAATTATACAGTATGTCCGGGAGTTGGCATACAGATAGGAGGCAACCCCACGGCAAGCGGAGGTAGCATTGGCGAGTATACCTATTTGTGGAGTCCTGCGACAGGATTAAGTTCAGCAAGTGAATCCAATCCGGTAGCTACGCTTACAGAAGCGCAGAAATATTATGTAGAAGTAACAAGCAGCAATAACTGTACATCATTAAAAGACAGTACAGAAATAACAATAAGCAGTGATACAAGCTCCTATTATGCAGCCCAGAGCAAGGCAGTATATTATGTAACAGGGGGCAAATTTTATGATAGGGGAGGAGTAAATGGGGGATATGTATATAACGAGATAGACACGCTAACCTTTTATCCCTGTGATACGACAAAATATGTGAATCTGAATTTTACATTTTTTGATTTGGAATACAGTTCCACATGCTCGTATGATTACATGAAGATTTACAACGGACCCACCACGGGTTCTCCTTTGATAGGAACCTGGTGTAGCAATCAGTTGTCGGGGAATATAGCCAGTACACATAGCACAGGCGCATTAACAATAGTTTTTGTCTCTGACTATATATTATCGGGAGATGGTTGGGAAGCAGATATAAGTTTGCATTGCAATCGTCCGACAGCGAACGCGGGTATTGATTATGGTATCTGTCAGGGAGGAGACAGCATCCAGATAGGTTCAGCATCACCTGCAAGCGGAGGTAGTGGTTCAGGCTATACCTATGTCTGGACACCTGTAACGGGATTGAGTAATCCGGCAGCTACAAGCCCGATGGCTTTACCTGTTTCAAGCACAAGTTTTGAGTTGGTGGTAACCGATGGAGAAGGATGTAGTTCTGCCCCCGCAGGAATGACGGTCTATGTGAACAATGAGAACGAGACTTATGCTACAAACCGGAATGGCGTTTACCATGTCTCAGGAGGCAAGTTTTATGACAGTGGAGGTTCGGGAAGTAGTTATGAGTATTATGAGCATTATTATACCACATTTTTACCCTGCAATCCTTATGATAAGATTAGTTTGGTGTTTAACAGTTTTGATTTGGAGTACAGTGCTACGTGTTCGTATGACTACATGAAGATATTTAACGGTTCGGATACAAATTCAACTTTACTTGGAATCTGGTGTGATACGATAGCTGATACGATACGTTCCACGCATAGCAGCGGAGCACTGACAGTATTGTTTCATAGTGATTACAGCATAACAGGAGATGGCTGGGATGCCGATATATTATCCACAGACCTGAGACCTGTAGCCCATGCAGGCAATGATACAAGTATTTGTGCAGGAGACAGCATTACCCTTGGCGCAGCCATAGCTGCCACAGGAGGCTCTGGAACAGGGTATACGTACCAGTGGACACCGTCAACAGGGCTGAATGCAGATACAGTATCAAATCCTGTAGCATCTCCAATTCAAACAACCACCTATTTATTGGTAGTTACAGACAGTAACGGCATACCATCGGTAAGCGATTCGGTTACGGTTTTTGTGAGTGGGGATAGTGTGGATTATTACGCTGAAAGAAATATGATTTATCATATTACCGATGGACAATTCTATGATAGTGGAAAATTAGAAAGCAGCTATAGCAACAATGAAAACCGTACTATAGTTTTTTATCCCTGTAATTCATTTCGAAAGATAAAAGCAGTTTTTAATGATTTTGATGTAAAAGAAGGTGATTTATTTAAAATATACGATGGTCCGGACATTGCGTCACCATTTTTAGGATCATTTAATATTAAAGATCCTTCAACCATAATATCTTCTCATGTTACTGGTGCCTTGACTTTTGTTTTTGAGAGTGATAGTATCAATACAGGATCAGGCTGGGATGTAACCTTATCAGGTGTATGTGATAATCCCATGGCTCATGCAGGACTGGATAAAAGTATTTGTCCGGGGAGTCAGGATACGATAGGAGCTCTGCCATCTGCTAGTGGTGGTTGGGGAGGATATACCTTTGTGTGGATACCGGGAACAGGGTTGAATGATTCAACAGCAGCTAACCCGATAGCCAGTCCCAGGCTGACAACTGAATACATGCTTGAAGTTACTGATACAGGCGGGTGTGTATCTGCAACCGATAAGATAACAGTATATGTAAGCAGCGATACAACAGAATATTATGGCAAAACGAACATGGTGCATCATGTAACCGGAGGAACTTTTTACGACAGTGGTGGCGAGAGTGGTAATTTTGGAATGGCAGAGCAATATGTAGTAACGTTTATGCCTTGTGATACAATGAAGCGTGTGGTATTAGATTTTAACGCATTTAATCTTGGAATAGACACTGTAAGCAAAACAAACTGGATGAAAATATATAATGGCTCCGGAATTTCATCCCCTCTTATAGGAACATATTACAATGATAGCAATCCTGGAATAATTTATTCCACAGATTCAACAGGAAGTCTTACTGTAGAATTCAGAAGTGATAAGGAGGATTTAGCAGCAGGATGGAAAGCTGAGATTCGGAGCGAATGTCATAATTTTCCTATTGCAAATGCTGGTTTAGATAAAAGTATTTGTTATGGTCAAAGCGATACTCTTGGGTGGAATCCAACAGCAACAGGTGGTGGTGGACTATATAATTATCATTGGATACCTTCATCCGGTTTAAATTTAGATTCCGTTTCCAATCCTATTGCTACTCCTGATATTACTACAAAATATTATTTAAATGTTATAGACCAGTGGGGGTGCAATGCTCCTATCGATTCTGTTGTGGTATTTGTTAGTAGTGACTCGACAAAATATTATGGAAATACAGATATGGTGTACCATGTAAGCGGAGGTACTTTTTATGATAGCGGAGGTAAAGAAGGGGATTATTCAAATAATGAAAACTATAGTTTGACATTCCTTCCTTGTGATAGTGCCCAAATTGTAAATATTAAATTCAATAAATTTTCCTTGGAAAAGGATGCAGATTGCAACTTTGAATCTTTAACTATTTATGATGGAATTAATACTAATAGCCCGATAATCGGTTTTTATTGTGGATTAAAAAGTCCGGGTATTATTACCCCTACGAATCCAGCTGGCGCACTAACAGTTGTTTTTAAATCTGACTCTTCTGTCATTGGAAAAGGATGGGAAGCGGATATTTTTATGTCTGACAAAAGATGTGTTGGAGTATCTGGGAATACAGTGTTAAGTAATCATGGGGATTCTTGCAATGCAGGTGCAACAACGTTAGAATTAATTAGCAATTCAGCATTATTTTCTCATTGGCAATATTCATATAATAATATTACCTATAATAATATCTATGGGGGAAATTTAAATCCTTTTGATACTATAATAAATAATACTACATATTTTCGGGCTGTTGTAATTTTAGATTCCATTGAATGTTATTCAACTTCTGATGTTTATTATGCAGGAAACAATTATTATGTAAATGATAATGCTGTTTCTGATGTTTTTTATACTACAGGTATTGGCAGTAATGATAATGACGGAAGAACACCTGCTACTCCTTTTGCTTCGGTTTCTTATATTATGGAAAATTTTGAAATTGGGCCTTGTGACAATATTTTTGCGGATGTATATAAGTTGCCGGGTTCTGGGTCAATAAATTATGACGACCCCTTACCATGCTCGGATAAAAATTGGGTTTATAATAAAGCTTTTAATAGTTCTGGAGGTGTGGCAGGGGCTTTAATTACTTTTATGGACTTATTGGGAAGGCCTCAGCAAACACAGGTATTAGATATTGAAAAAAACAATGTTCTTGCATCACAAATAATATTTGATGAATTTGGTAGAAATGTATTACAAACTTTGCAAGCTCCTATATTCACTACGACAGGAATAAGTTCCTTCAAAACAAATTTTATTCAAAATGCAGCAGGAAACAGCTACAATTATTTTGACTTTGACATGCTCACTATTGGACAAAATATTGGCAATATTAATAATCCTGAGCCTGTAAAACTTTCTGAGCAGGGTACATTAGGCTGGTATTATAGTAATGCAAACACAATGGAACCTTATACACCGGCTACATCATTCCCATATTCGAGGGTTGAATATTTCCCGGACTTGCTTGGTCGTGTAAAAAGAGTTTCACAGATCGGAAATAAATTTAAATTAGGCAGCGGTCATGAAACCAAAGTGTTCTACTTGAATGAAGGAGGCGAGCTTGCTTATGTATTTGGAACATATAAAAATGCTTTAAAAACTATATCAGTTGATCCTGATAATAAAACATTTGTTACCTATACTGATAATGCTGGCAAGCCTATTGCTTCTTGCAGAAGCGGGGTTAGTAGTAACACGAATATACAAACTGTGAGGCATTTAGTAAACAAATCTACAGGTTACACTGCCGTTATTCATTTACCTTCTCCAAGAAAACAAACACTTAAAATACCGCGAAAATCTTCTCATTTATGCCAGGGTGTAGATAATTTGCTATTTAGAATTTTTGACATAGATAATGAAAATAAAGAATTAGTTAGAGATGTTGATTTTTTAATAACAAATCCAACGACATTTCTTGGCGACAGAGATATTGCTTTTATTGGAAGTTATGCTTTACCGGATAGGGATTTATTTTTGAAATTTGATTTCTTTTTTAATTCCTCGGTTTGTTATACTGATGCAATGATTTATCCAGATATTGTTCTAAAATACGAATTAGATTATAGCGACTGGGCTTTGAATTATTATGATGATATTACAGGAGAACTTATAAAGACGGTACCTCCTGCGGGTGTTGATTATGGGGTACCATTTCTTGAAACATATAATATTGATGGAAGCGGTGAAGATTATGGAGCTTACATAGCCTATGTTACAGAACCACCAACCCCCTTTCAATATAATCAGGCTGACGCAGGAAGTTTTTTAACAAATACGGATATACCAATATTCTTTTTAAGTAATGAAATTGCTTCAAATTACGGTATGCCCTTGCTAAACAATAAACCTTTTAACCAAACTGCTGATAAGGATAATTTTAATCAGTCTTTGGTGTTTAATATTCAAATTTATGGGAAAAATGCCTATGCCCCAAATGAAGCAACCGGCAACTTTTGTGGTTACGATTATAATCAGTTAGATGATGTGTCAATTGAAGGTATTCATTCAAAGCCTTTGTTTGTTAATACTTCTACATGGGAGCAGGAACAATGGATCACGAAGAGTATATACGACCCATGTCTGGATCTCTTTCACTGCACTAATAACGTGCAAGATTGTGGCGAAACATCTATTAATCAGGGTGGGGATTGTATTTTATGTACTTATCCGGGAGGTCATTGCTTTAATGGTTTACAGGATTGCGGTGAAACAGGTGTTGATGAAGGAGGAAATTGCCCACCTACACCTGACCCTGATGTTATAACAGAACAAAGCCAAATAGCAGCAAAGTACAGGTACACGATATTAATTCAGGGTTCATCAACAGTGAGCGGGACTCCTGACATTGGGGTAGAAAATTACAACCGAACTCTTACTTTCGAAGCTGTTTTATACCGAAATCCGAACTGCCATCTGAATTGGGATCAAAGCACACTGTCAATGCTATCTGCCGAATTTAACAATTACCAAATGCAAAATCTTGACAAATTTGAAATTTTTGTTGAATCCATTGCTTATCAGTTTCCGGGAAGTAACATCTGGACTGAAATACCCAATAATCCAATAAATAATTATTTACATGATTTTGCCAGGTCGTTAAATTTCAAAATAAGTTACCATTATAAAAGAGATCCTATTGCTATACCCTCATTTAGCCACAGTATGGTGACAGAGTTTGAGTACAATAATATGAGAAAGTTGGTTGCCATAACAACTCCTGATGAAGGCAAAGATGAATTTGTTTATACTACCAAAGGTAATGTGAGGTTTTCTCAAAATGCAGAGCAAAAATTACATAATCGTTTTACTTATTTTAATTACGATAAGCTGGGCAGGTTGACAGAAACAGGAGAATATGACCCAACTGGTTCTGCTAGCCCAATTGTTTTTGTTGCTGAAAAAACTTTCGATCAGGTTTATCCAACCGGTAGCACACATCAAATAAAAGATAACCCTTTTTCATTTTCTCAACCTAACGCAGACGGCCTCGATGATAACTTTTGCAAAGGAAATTCTTTTTATTTTTACGACAAGCCCGAAGAAAATCCTACCGGGGTCATCGGATTTCAAACACTCACTTCTCTTTTTCCAACATTATATAAACAACGGTTTCTTGCCGGAAGACTTTCAAAAACATGGAACAACGAAGTTGTAACATGGTATAGTTATGATGATGCCGGTAGGATAGAATGGACTGTTCAGTACTACATGAACATGGGAACATTACCTTCGGAAAAAACAAAAACAATACACTACGAATACGACTTTTTTGGAAATGTAACAAATGTCATTTATCAAAAAAACAAACCTACTGAGTATTTTGAACATATTTATACATATGATGCAAATAGTAAGCTAAAAAGTGTTGTTACCAGAAATTTCACACAGTTTAATTCTTCCGGAGCCAAGAGTATAAGCAATGATGGTTCTATATCAAATATTTTTACAGAACATATAAAAGAACAAGCAGAATATGAATATTATTTACATGGTCCCTTAAAAAGAGTAGAACTTGCGGGTAATTTACAGGGGATAGATTATGTATATACTGAAAATGGCTGGTTAAAATCTATTAATCATCCAGGGTTGAATTCTGTTTCTCTTTCTAGTAACCCTGTTGATCCGGGAGCCGATGGTTTCACGGGTAGCCAGAATATGTTTTTCCACCCTGATGTGTTTGGTATGTCTATAGATTATTTCAAAGACGATTATAAAAAAACCATTGGACAGAATTTACACAACAGGGGAACTTACATTGGGTATGGAAATAATACAGGAGATATTTTCTCCGGTAATGTAAAATCTGCAAGATGGAATATCAGAAACCAGCAAACTGTTACTCCTCTTAGCCCCGGCGATGACCAATGGGTATACTATTACAACTATAATTATAGGAACCATTTGCAGAATGCAATTTTTAACTCTACATTTTCTGATTTAACACAAAACGGAGATGTGGAAAATATTCCTGACATTAATCCCCAGGACATAACGATGAGGCTTGCAGATATTGAAAATGCATTGGAAATACTTGTTAATGAAAAAGGGCTTTCTCCTTGTTATACAACTATAATGGGGAATTGTATTACGAATATGGAACAACTTGATTCATTGAATAGTGATTCTCTAATTATTATTGCATCTGCAATTATTGGAACGATGAAACAGGAAGCGGATAAAATAGACGCTCAGATGAAAAATATTATTATGGCTTCCCGCATTGCAACAGGAGATACTATTGCTATTCCCGATAGTATTTTCTTTGTTCAGGAAGTAAATAATATAAAAATTGCATTAACTTTGATGCAGCAGGTAAATGCTATGCGAAACAGTGTTGCCCCATATAATAACAACCTAACAAATCTGATGCCCTATAATGAGCACCAGATTATGTATGACTTAAATGGGAATCTTACTTCCCTCTCTCGTAACGGGTACGATGGATCTGCTTTAGGTTTCCCTGCGGCCACATTGCCTATGGATGTTCTGAATTACAATTATCAGGCGAATACCAACAAGCTCATTAATGTTGCAGATTTGAATTCGGTCTCTAATGGCTACCCGGATATTAAACCCGGGCAATTGCAAAATAACTATACTTACAATTTATCCGGACAGATGATAGGAAATGAAGTTGAGGATAAATATTTTAAATACACCCATTTTGGATTGATGGAGGGAGTATATTCCTCAGAGCTCGAGCAAAATATCAGAATGAAATTTGCGTATAATGAAAGCGGATACAAAATAAAAACAAAAGATTATGGCTTAAGCACAGAAACATGGCTTGTGCGCGACGCAGCAGGCAATGTGCTATGTATCTACGAAAAACCATTTAATGGAACATTACAGCTAAAAGAAATTCCTGTTTATGGAGCTTCAAGGCTGGGTGTTTTTGAAAAACAGGCAAACAGGTTTAATTATGAACTAACAGACCATACAGGTAATGTTCGTGCAGTTGTAACAGATCAAAATGGGAATCTGGAAATGCTTGCCTGCAACGATTATTACCCCTATGGCATGGAAATGCCCGGCAGAGGTTTTGTTGCCAGCCAGCTTTCGGGTAGTTACAGGTTTGGTATGCAGGGCCAGGAAAAACTTTTTGGCTCCTCTGTTATCTCTTTTAACCTGCGAACTTATGATGCACGCCTGGGTCGCTGGATGCAAACCGACCCCTATGGACAGCATTTTAGCCCTTACCTTGCTTTTAGCAATAACCCTGTTAGTTTTATTGACCCCACCGGAGGTACAGATTATATGATTGATGGGGTACCAGTAAGTGGTTTCTTTTTCTTTCATTATGCGAATAACAATACAGATAATATTAATACTCCGACTGGCACTGATGTTCGTTTTTTCAAGATAATAATAGTAAAATGTGGCAGCCTAAATATGGAAAAGAATGGAAAGCTGCAATTTATAAAGAATCTATAGGGAATTGGACTGCAAATTATATAAATCCTTGGACTGGGACTCTTTTTTCTGATGTAGGGTTTAATGTACAAGAATTCTCAAGACCCTGGTCCGAGTTTATGATTCTTGGATCTTATAAAGATTTTCCGGTTAAAAGTAAAAATCAAAATAATAAAAGACTACCCTACTTATTCTCACCTTTGGAGGCTAATTTACCTGTTTGGGGCGCTTGTTTAGAAGCTGGAGCAGCATGGAACAATGGGGATCCCTTCTATGCTACTGGATGGGCTCTAACTGGGCTTGCCGAAGCTCTAACATTTGGACTATCCTCTGAATTGGCTGGGTTAAAAAATGGAGCAAGTTATGTTAATTCAACACCAAAGGTGTTAGATGCTTTAGCCGCTAAGACGAGTACATCGTTGGTGGAGACCGCAAGCGGAATTTTAAAACCGGGTGGAAACATTATTGGCAAAGCAGGGTCTAATGCTTCAATACGTGAACTTTCAGGCGGTATAGAAGCAGCACAAAGTTATTGGAATAGATTAGTTACAAGTGGAGCGAAGCCAGTATTAGGTTCAAGTTATAAGGGTACACTAATGCAATTGCCTAATGGAGGCACTATCGGTTTTAGGACGATAATGAGCCGAAGCTCAGGTACGGCAGCTACTATTGATGTAAATATTCCAGGTTTATTTCAAGGCAAATTAAAATTCAATCCATAATGATTAATAATTTAAAAGAGATTATTAGCCATTCAATGGCTTTTATCGAAGATGATTTCACTGAACTTTGGGTAGTAGTAAATAAAATTTATGAAGAAAACCCTGAATTAAGTTTTAGTGAACTTATTGAAGCAACAAAAATTGTCTTAAAAGAATTAATTGAAGGATATAATGTGAAATTATTGGATGAAGAAACACAACAACCAACTGATTTTGACAGTAGTGTTATTATTAATATTGTGGAAAAACGATTAAAAGAGTTAAACCAATTACCAACTATCGGTGATGGTATTTGGTTTACTATGTAAGCAAAGCCCTGATAAAACTCAGCGTTTTGGAGGATAATGGACAAGCTATGGGAAACTTGTAACTTTTTGGGACTAAATATGAATGCAAAAGAGATAAAAAAAAACATAAAGAAGAAAAATTTCCTTCATTTCCAGATAATGATGATTTTACAAACTGGGTTGAAGAACTCACAGGCTTTGATGGTTGTTATTATGGTCTAGCTACTTTAATTTTAGAAGGAGAGAAAAGCCTTATGATGCTAATTTAATTCAAAAAATGAAAAAAGGTTATTTAAGTTTAGGAATTTAGATAATGATAAGGAAGTTTATAGAGAGTGTGAGGAATTTTTAATTCCTTAGATGTTAAAGTAAAACTGATAGAAAAACAAAGCCCGGTTTAGTTGACTTTTACACAATAATAAATTTTGATAACATGAAGTATTTATACATATCTGTAATATTAATGGTAAGCTTGAGCACGAATGCTCAAACGCAAATGGCAAAAGACACATTAGCTATAAATAATGTGAAGGCAATAAACTGGGTTAGCAATAAAATGTTTCGTGGCGCCACGGACTCCGGCTACGAAGTTCCTGTCGGTTCCGGAAAACATTCTTTGTTCTCGCATTCCCTTTGGATTGGTGGGCTTGATGATAATGATTCCCTGCACCTTTCGGCACACAGGTATTTAATGACAGGGCAGGATTTTTATCCCGGACCGCTAACCCTTAACTATGGTTCAACTACAAGTGATGTTAGCAACAGTTTTAATCGTTTATGGAAACTAAAAAAAACAGAGGTCGAGGAGTTTCAGTACAGGTGGAGCAATGGTCTGCTTGGTTTCCCTTATGTAATTCCGGAGGCAATAACCAACTGGCCTGCTCATGGCCCTGCAGGTGGATACAGTGCAGACCTTGCGCCTTTTTTTGATTTCAACAATGATGGATCATACAACATTATTGATGGCGACTTTCCATTGATTAAAGGAGATGAAATGCTTTGGTGGGTTTTTAATGATAATACAAATGTGCATACAGAGACTGGTGGAAATCCGCTTAAACTTGAAATCCACTGCTCAGCCTATGCTTATAATTGCGACACGCTTACATCATCAGATAATCTGGTTTTAAATAATACAACATTTTTAGAATATAAAATATATAACAGGTCTTCTGCTAATTACCATAACACATTTCTTGGCTTGTTTACAGATGGGGATCTGGGGTATGGCAATGATGATTTCATTGGCTTTAATCTGAAAAACAATTCTTACTTTTTTTATAATGGTTATGCAACTGATGGAAGCGGTCAACCTTCTGCTTATGGCACAAATCCCCCGGCTATTTCAGTTACATTGCTAAATAGTGCTATAAGAAAACAGGCTAATGGTATTGACGATTTAACAAGTTGGGATAATAATGGAAATTTATCATGCACCAATGGTTACAGGTATGATTCAGTAAGTGGGCAGTATCAAAATGTTGGGGCAGGAGATGTTTTAAATGGCAATATTAATGGGTTTAACTATGGCGATGGTATTATTGATAATGAGTGTATGGGTTTTACCCGTTTTATGTATTTAAATAATGGGTCATGCAACGATGCATGCGATCCAATAACACCACCACAATATTATAATTATTTGCAGGGGAAATGGAAAAATGGGAATTTGTTAACTTATGGGCTTCATGGTTTAACTAATCCCGGCACAACAGCCCGTTTTGCTTTCCCGGGAATTTCTGATCCGTGTAACTATGGTACTGGAGGCATAATTCATCCTCCTGTAATAACTCCTTCTTTGGGGTGGAGCGAAAAAGGAGAAAATCGTATCCCGAACGACAGAAGAGGAGTAGCATCTATTGGTCCCTTTGATTTATATTCCGGACAAGAAATTTCTGTCGAATTGGCTTTTGTATGGTCAAGAACAACACCGGAAGCTAATGTGTTGGATAAATTAAATCAGGATATTGAGACAATACGTCAATGGTATAAAACAAACAGTTTTCCAAGTTGCGAACATTATAACAGTATTAATGCTCCATTATTAGCAACTGGGGAGATAAAGCTTTTCCCAAATCCAACACAAAAAAGTATTACAATACAAGGTTCATGGGCAGATAAAGAAACAAAATTTCAGATTTTTGACTTAAGAGGGGTTCAGTTATGCTCAGGTTCTTTGGTGCTAAATTCTGAAGATATTAATTTAAGCTATTTGCAGGCTGGAGTTTATTTTATTAAAATCACAAATAGCAAAACTACAAGTACTATTAAATTTATTAAAAATAATTAAAAACAACAACTATGGTTAAGGGTTTAAATTTTTTATTCATACTTGTTTTTTATGTTACGTCCTCGTCAGTAACTTTAGCACAGAATGCCGGTGTCGCTCAGGAGTTGGTCAATTATATTGATCAGTTTACTGGAAACTTCAGATACAATGTTCCACTGATGAATATTTCAGGGTCTAATGGAGAAAACATACCCCTTGTTGTTAATTATAACGCAGGAATATCAACAAATCAACCTGCCTCATGGGTTGGTTTGGGATGGGATTTAGATATTGGGGAAATAAAAAGAACAGTAAATGGCTTCCCTGATGATTGGAATGGACAAATTATCACATCAAAGAAAACAGGTTCTTCAAGCGAAATAAAACAATGCTATGGTCCCTTGTATTTCTCAAATTTTCAGAATGCAACTGGTCCAAGGTTGATGGATGTTTATCAATCTGAAAAGGGTTGTGCAGAAAAAGGCTCACCATTTGAATTTCCTGATTACGATGCATACTCAGTAAGTGGTCCTGGCATATCTGGTGAAATGAGCCCTCATTTATTTGATTATGCAACGATAGTTCATGATGGAGTTTCCGATAATTTATATACAAAGCTTTTTACAAAAAGAGCTCAGTTTCGTCTTAAAGCAGAACCGGGTGTAAAAATTGCAAGTCCTGTTCTGCCAAATTGGACAGGAAATGTTTCGTATTTAAGAGGTCCTAATTACGTTGAGACAGATTACACCAGTAATTGTCCAACAGATGATACAAAGCTTATTTCCGGAAATTATATAGAATATTTCACTAATAATGAAATAGCAAATCTTACAGTGGGAAAATTAATTGTCCCGCCCTCCTCAGAGTTTAACAGAAGTGGATTGGGCGGCGATGACATAGGTGCTTTTAAAATTACAAACACAGCAGGTTTTACTTACCATTACAGCCTGCCTGTATATGTATTAAAAGAGCGATTTTTTACATATTGGGACGAGGGAGGTGTTATGAAATACAGTGCAGAGTATTTACCGGCTTATGTAACATCATGGAAATTAGTTGCAGTAACAGGCCCTGATTTTATAGACAAAAACTCAAATAATTATCCAGATGTGGGTGATGCTGGATTTTGGATAACCTATCATTATTCAAAATGGACTGATAATTTTAATTGGCGTAATCCATTTTATGGAGGGAGTTTTGATTTATACAATAAAAAAAATATTACACAATTTTATCGTTTTGGAAGGTTGCAGGACAATTATTTTTCTTCATACAGTTCTGTTGATGGTATCTCTGAATTATATTATATTGAACAAATAAAAACTGCAGATGAAACTGCTGTATTCATCAAAGATGTCAGATTGGATGAACACAGTGCTAATCAGGCAAGAATACCAAAGTTGTTATTAAAAAATATTCTTTTATTTAATACAAAGGATTTTTCAACAAGCCTTATTAATAAAATGTCTTTAACATCAACAGCTTTTAGTTCTTTGCCAACAACTCAGGTATATGGAGTTAATGCATATCTTGCGAATGAAACGGCAATTAATAATTTGTGTAAAAAGAACATTTCATTCAACTACAATTATAGCCTAAGTAAAAATTTATACAATAACATAAACTATAGTAATTGTTCAAGTCCAGATCCACAACAGTACTATTTTAATCCGGATGTTTCATTGGATGCTATGAATTATAGTGATCACTATAATTTTGTGAAAAGAAATAACTTTGCCTGTGAATCAACAAACACAAATAGCGGTAAAATAACTTTACTTAGTATTACCACATATGATAGGATGAAAACCCAGATAAATCCGGATATTAATTTTGAATATGCAGCAGACAACCATAATCCATTTTATAATCACGAACAACATGATTTTTTTGGTTATTATAAGAAAAATTATAATCCTGCATATAAGGGTAGATATTTAATAGATGACGATAAAGATTTTATAGATTGCTGGTCACTTAAAAAAATAGTTACACCTATTGGTGGAGTCATTGAAGTGGATTATGAATCGGATGTATACAACAAAGTTACTTATGAATCAAGTGGTTCGAAATTGGCTTTTCCCAAAAGAATTTTGCCCATAAAAACTGTAGTCAAGGATGGCAATTACATAAATATGACATTCCAAGATCCAGAAGATTATAATCTTATTCAAAATTGTCTTACATCTGAAAATATAATTGCAAATAATATTAATATTCAGATTTGTTGTAATTCTTATTTCCACGATAACAATGCGCACTCGAATGGAGGAATTGCAACTTTACCAAATGGTATTGTAAGATATAACTGGCAAAATCCAGCTACAGATTTTAGTGATTGTACAGGTAATTTACCATTTAACGGTACAAATTTCATGTATTTTTATATAAATTCTGCAAATGGAGGAGGCTTACGTGTGAAGAATATTTCAATTTCTGAACCAACATCAGGCGAAAAATATAAATTGTCTTTATCCTATGAAGATGGGGTATTAACTACAGAACCAGACAGGTTTGGTCCAATTTATTTTGGGTCAGCTAAATATTTAAATAAAAACAGAAGCGTCAACGACAGGCATGCACTTCCACCTATGGTTGCATACTCAAAGGTAAAAGTAAATTCCTTTGGTGATAATGGTAATCTTCTCGGATCGGTTGTTACAAAATTTGAGAATAATTGTAATTTAGAACCATCGTTATCAACAACATTTGGTTTTTCAACACTTAATCCGACTTCAATAACATCTTCTGAATTTTATACTGTTACAAATGACTCAAAATATGGATTAATACAAGAAATATCTAGCTTTAACAATAAAAACTCATTGGTGTCAAAAATTAAATATGAATATGCCACATATGAAGAGCAGGGCAGATTAGAAGAAATTTTTTACAGAAACTTTTCTGGCACTGCGTCCATGCCAATAATGTTATATCCGAATACTATATATCAGCAAATTGCAATGCAGGTTTTTGATATTAGTTCTCACGGTTTTTTCAAAAAAATTATATTAACTCCCTATTTAAAGAGAATTGTAAATAGTATTGACAACACAACAATAATCTTTGAGGTTAATAAATTGGATGTACTTTCAGGTGAGCCTGTTGAAACAACTATTATTGATCCCACGCAAAAAGCAATTTATAAAACAGTGCAAACTCCTGCTTATTTAGAATATGGTGCATTAGGTCCAAAGTGCATAAATAATGATAATCTGAATAAATTATCCCCAACAAGTTTAATAAAAAAATATTCAATTGTTAATGGTAACCAAAATCTTATTGATGGTAGTTATACTACATGGACAAATAGCATCAATGTTAGTAAGGTATATGGTGGTCAAAATATAATTGATAATATTACTGGGGCTAATTGGTTTCCTTATAAAAGTTTTATTTTTAATGGCGCTCCTGATTATACAAATTGGTTGAAAATATCAGAAAACACGTTATACAATGAAAAAATAATTCCAGTTGAGACTAAAGCTATTGGAGATTCTTATTCTTCTGTCAAATATAGTTATGACAATAAATTCAAGATTGCGGAAATTTCTAATTGTAATTACATCAGCTTCGCTTTTTCTGGGTTTGAAAATAAAATTGATAGAGGTAGTGTTTTTGATTTTGAAGGTGGATTTCTTGGAAATTCTGCTCATGAATTGATAGGTAGCTCTTTTATTCATAATGGAAATTCAATAATTCCTCATTCAGGAGAATTTTGTTTAAGGGTTCCCGGATCGAGTACATATAGCCCGGGCTTTACAGCAAAACACGATCCTTCTACACCCCATGTTTTAGATAGAGGGAGAACTTATAGAGCCTCTGTATGGGTAAACAAGTATAGTTCACTAACTGTAAGCCTTTGCGCTAGCTTAAATGGATCTCATTCAGGAGGTGGTTCTATTGATGTATTTCGTAGTAAATCTATCAATAATGCTGATTTAACAATAGGAGACTGGAAATTATTGACAATTGAAATTGATGTTCCAGAAGATTACGTTTCACAGAACTATGGAACAAACGATCTCAGGTTTTATGTTTCCGGAAATGAAGACTTTTTTATTGATGATTTTCGGGTTCATCCAATAGATGCACCAATGAAAACATTTGTTTATGACAAATCAACAGATTTGTTAATCTCAGAATTAAACAACGATAATTTGGCTACTTTTTATATATATGATGCAGCATCAAGATTGATAGAAACTAAGATTGAAAGCTTAAATTCTAGTACGATAGGAAGTATAAAAACGATATCAATGAATAAATTTCATTATGCTCGTTTACCTTAATAAAGTGAATGAATTTACATCATCCACGATAAAACGGGATAAACTTTCCGACCTGCCCTGCATAAGCAGGGATATCCGAAAAAGCGCACAAAACAAAAGAGGCTGCCAATAATTTCTGGCAGCCTCTTTTGTTTGCAAATAAAATATTCTTATTGATATGTTATATCAAAAGTACTGTTGGCTAGTTTAGCCATTGTTTCCATTGTTTGTGTTAATGGGTAATAAACCTCTCATGTATGCCCAAAATATAATTGGATGATATTTTTTTTTGCCATAAAACATTTTTCAGCTAAAAAAGTATAGCACACTGAAATATTGTTTCAGTATAAAAAATTATTTATCTTTACAAAATAGATTTTGGTGATTGGGGGAAAAGGCTTTTGATGATATATTGCATCCGGGGTAAAGAGAAAATTGTAAATGATATAAGGTTAAAAAATTACAGCATGAGAAGTCTATTAAGAAGAAGAGAGAAAAATATAATCAACTTCTAAATTATAAGGTTTGATCATGTGCCACTGCTGCACTTCTAATCGCACCATACTGGAATTGAATCTACAGAAGAAGCCTTTCATGTACTAAATCAGATTATTCAAGTAATATTTTGTTGCAATAATTTCCTTTACCAGTTTGAAGCATAATAATATAAACACCCGGTATAAATTCGCTTGTATTGATTGTAACTTTGTCAGATTCTGTGTTAATTATTTTTAAAAGTCTTCCTGTTATATGATATAGTGATATGGTTTCAAGTCTTTCTGCTTCTATAGTAATTTGACCTTTTCCAGGATTTGGATAGATGAGAAAATTTGAACCTGAAAATTCATTTGTTTCAGCTTTAGTAAGAGTATTATCATTCACTTTTAGCAGAAAAGCATTGTAAATATTTGTTCCCTGTAATGTTTGTCCTGAAACATAAATTCCTTTGTTTGTATCCATTGTACTTCCAAATGAAGTAATATTTGTCGTATTTGAGCCTGCATTTAACCACATCTCTGAGCCTGTTGAAGAATATTTAATAAGAAACATACGAGTATTGCTGTAGGAGCTAGATGATAATGACCCAAAATGTGCACTTCCACAAAAATTACCAGTAAGATAAATATTGTTGTTATTGTCAAATAAAATAGAGGTTGGTTCTTCTATAAAAGTTAAATCTCCTCCACCAGATTTAATCCATTGCTCTGTTCCGGCTGTAGTGTATTTGGCAAGAAATACATCTGTTTGATAGTTTGCTGTCGCTGTTAATGAGCCGAAAGTTGCTGACTGATAAAAGAATCCTGCAACTACAATATTTCCGGTAAGATCAAATTTTATTTCTCTTCCACAATCATTATTGATTCCGCCTGCACTTTTCATCCATAAAATTGTACCATTCGGGTCAAATTTAGCTATAAAAACATCTGTAGAACCAAGAGAATTTATAGTCCCTGCTGTGTTTGTAATACTATTTTTAAAGCTTCCAGTGATAACAATATTATTTGAAGCATCAGCGGCAATTCCATAACCTTCGTCTGACCCAGTACCTCCGAATTTTTGTGCCCATTGAGCATTCCCGGCAGAATCAAATTTAGCGATAAAAACATCGAAATTACTGGTTGAGTTGGTATTTAATTGTATTGTATCAAATAATATAGTAGAGTTGAACCAGCCTGTCATAAGAATATTACTGCTGTTATCAATAAAAATATCAAAAACTCTGTCGTTGTTTTGCCCGCCAATTTTTTTTACCCAAACAGGATTTCCTTCCTGATTCATTTTCATTAGTATGATATCTTCGCCGTAGGAGGTAGTATTTGTGTAGGATGTGCCAAAGAATTCTGCAGTTCCTGAATAATACATACTGGCATATATGTAACCATCTTTTGTTTTTAGATTATAAAGAAAAGTATTGGTGCCAATTCTTTTCACCCATATTAATGCTCCGTTTGTATTATATTTTGCAAGAAATGTTCCGTATTCTGTAATTGTATCAGGATTTGCACCTGTCGAGTTAAAAATCGTTCCTTCCATACCCATTGCACTTCCTATAAAATAAATATATCCGTTGCAAAAAATCGTATTGCATGTTGGCGCAGAAGAAGAATTCATTTTAGCAAGTTCCTGCCATGCTACTTGTTGTGCATTAATTTCTATTGCTATACACACTAACAGAATAAAAGTAAAATTTTTCATAATTTATTGATGTTTATTGTTAATCTAAATTGCAAGATAATAATTTCAAGAATCAAAAACACTTCAAAAATCAAAATATCTTTGTAATTTATTTTCTGTGATTACTGAAATAATATATAATTCTCTATAAATCAAAGCCATAAGCATTTTTCAATTAAAAT
Organism: Bacteroidetes bacterium GWF2_35_48; assembly: GCA_001769125.1. Lineage (GTDB taxonomy): Bacteria > Bacteroidota > Bacteroidia > Bacteroidales > GWF2-35-48 > GWF2-35-48. Next base: position 18,600 of record MEOG01000056.1, read on the forward strand.
TATTTTGTCAAATAATTAACATTATGTTAAATAGGTGCGTTTAACAAACTTATTTCTAATGGTTTACAACTAAAGTAAAAGCTAAGCCTAAAGTTTCAAGCCCTCCAATCCATCTGCCTTTGCGGGCAAATTTATTTTTTCCATTCTTCCTTCTCTCCTAATGCATGACCTATAAAATGTCCAACATTGATACCTAATAAAGTCCAAAATATTTTAGCCCCAACCTTCATAATTTCTATTTAAAATTGTAAATAATTCTTTGGCGATCTTCATTTTCCTTTTCATTCTTATGATAAAGTTCTATGAAAGTTATTTTTTTTTCTTCGATAAAGTGTGCGTAAATTAATCGTAATCCGGAATTTACACCGCGACCTTTTAATGATTTACAAGCAATCTTTTTAACTTTTATAATACATGTTTCTATATTTAGATTATCTAACCGAAAACTAAAAGGTGGTCTTTCATCAGGAAAAGTAGCAAGAACTTTTTTAACGACATCCAGATCATCATTTAGTGTTCGGTATTTTTTTAAAAGGTTTTTCAAATCCTTTTTAAATTCAGCTAATTCTTCAAAGTTCATTGTTCCTCAATTTCGTCTCCATAGTTTCTTACAGAAAAAGGTGCCTCTCTATAAAAAGCTAATTCGTAATTTATTTCTTCTCCTTCTTTAGAAGCTAACCAAGGTAAGTCCTTATGAGAATAGTTGCTTATGGCAGCAGCTGACCAGTCAGAGAATTGCTCAATCACTTTGTCAATCACTTCCTTTTCACTTGCTTTTAATTCTGTCAAATCAGCTTTTGAAAGCGGGATGTAACGCGTTTGCATCTTCTTAAAATATTCCGTCTTAATTCTTTGAATTTGCCCGCTCTTCATCATTTGCCCGAGAATAGTATCTAATTTTTGTGGAACAGGACCATAAGGTAACTTGCGATACTTTGCTCCTGTTAAATGATCTTCATATAATTCATAATAATTAAAATCTGAAAAATAGAGTAATTTGGATAGAACGGTTTCTCCAACATTTGGTTTTCCGGCACATCGTTCTAAAATATAGAGTAATACATTTTTGAACTTGTTGACCTTTAAGGTTGGAATTGAAACACGCTCCTCGATTTTTTTTTGGGTTACATCTGCTTTACCATCAATCTTTTCAGCCGCTGAGAAGTTGTAAGACATAAAAACATCTAATGAGAAACCTAATATCATAGATAATTTTTGCAATTCAAGAATATCAACACTTCTATTACCTAGCTCAATCTGAGCTAAAGATGGTCTGGATATTTTCATGCTTTTTGCTAAATCTTCCTGAGAGAATCCCTTCATTTTCCGAAGTGATGTAAGCCTTTGACCAATTTGTTTTTGTGATAATTTTATGTTCATAGAGTTTCTTTTTTACTTTTTAACGAAACAAATATATATATTGTTTTAATATCAAACAAATAATTGTTCTGTTTTGTGTTAACAATATTAGAAGCTTAGAATGTTTTATAAAAGTAGGTTGTTATCTTGGATACGGTTTTGTGCCCACGTATGTGAAAGGAGAAGTAGGTAAATACCAGCTGGTAGTAAGCGAAAAAAATAAAATCAGGGGGTTAAGGCTTCAATGTGGGTTAAATAGAAACAATAAAAACATATTTTTTTATTGATAAAGACGCACTTATGCTGATTTTTCTGATATGATTTTTACATTTTTAGTATAACGCATCAGGCATAAAATTTAAAATGTTTTTTAGCACAAATTGATTTTTCAGGTTATTGATTATCAGAGGTAAAGATTGCATAATCAATATGTCAAATAGAATAAATATAAAAAACATGGTTTAAGTTTGTATATTTGCATTAATAGTACCTGCCACGCCTCTACAAGTATGCGCACTCCGGCGGGTCTTTTTATTTTATACGCTTTATGAATTTCGAAAAAAGCTATTACAATTGAAGGACAAATCCAATTTCTTAAAAGTCGTAGATTAATTATTTCTGATGAATTTTGGAAGCATTGATAAAAGATAATTTAAACCAAATGAATTTGTTAAAATGAAAATTCAATACTGTTCAGACCTGCATTTAGAGATGATTGATAATTACAAACAACTGCAACATTTACATTTAAAACCGGCAGGTAATATTTTGATTATAGCAGGTGATTTTTTTGCATTTAGAAAAGGTTATAAAGACCTTACATGGTTTATAAATCTTTATTCTCCTCTTTATAAAAGTATTTACTGGCTGCCCGGGAATCATGAATATTATGGATTTTCAGCAACACAGGCAGACAAACCCTTGAAGGAAGCTGTGGCTGATAATTTTTTTCTGGTCAATAACATTACGATCCGTGAGGGCGACATTAATTTAATTTTTACAACATTATGGAGTCATATACTTCCGGAAAATGAACTTTTCTGTAAGGAGTATGTAAATGATTTTCATCAGATAAAATTTTATCAAAGAGAATTGCTGCGACCCATTGATTTTAATTATTTACATACAAAGTCTTTAGAATTTTTAAGTAAGGAGTTGAGGGGATCTTCGGATGGAAAGAACATTGTTATTACGCATCACACACCAACTTTTCAGAATTATCCTGAAGAATACAGAAAGAGTAAAATAAACAATGCATTTGCGGTAGAGTTAAATGAGTTTATTTCAAATAACCGGATTCACACCTGGATATATGGGCATAGCCACAGAAATGTCCCTGAGTTTGAAATTGGAAAGACAAAGCTTGTTACAAACCAGTTTGGATACTACAAGGAAAAAGAGCATTTGAGTTTTAATTATGAAGCGTGTTTCGATGTATAAAATTAATATTGTTGGCATTATCAGATATTGTTATTTATTTTTTGATTTTATTTTGTAGTTTAATTTTCCGGGAATATTTTTGCATCGTTCATTTTTCAATCGCCGCGGCGATCAATAAAACAGCAATACAGGAACAGGTACTTCTCCCCTATTCCTATTTTTATAAAGCAAACAAAAGATAATATATTAAAAACATTAACAAAGCTTAATCCTTTCCTTGTTGAAAAATATTGAGTAAAGGAAATAGGACTATTTGGTTCGTATGCGAAGGATTCTGCTGATGATAATAGTGATATTGATATATTGATAGATTTTTATCAATTTAATTTAGGCTTAACTTTTTTTGAATTGGAAGACTTTTTAAAAAAGAAATTACATAAAAAGGTAGATTTAGTTCCTAAAACTGAATTATCAGCAAAATTTAAAGCAAGTATTAATAAACAAATAACTTACATATAACCATGTAATAAGAAATCAAAGCTTAACCGTTATAAAACAGATAAAATTTTTCCTATTGTCAAACCATTAAAAATTGTTCAATGAAAAACCTATTTCTCTCTTTCGTCACTATAATTTGTACGTTCGTCACAAATGCGCAGACCCATGTTGCGAATCTGGTAAAACAAATCAATCCTTCTGGAGCTGCAAATATATCACAAGGCATTATTAAAGATAATATATATTATTTCTCAGCCAATGATGGTACACATGGCACAGAATTATGGCGTAGTGATGGAACAGAGGCGGGTACGTATATGGTCAAGGATATAAATACAAGTGGAAATTCAAATGTTGTAAATATTACAGAGATGAATGCTTATTTGTATTTTTTTGCTACTGATAATACCGGATATGATTTATGGAAAACAGATGGAACGGAAACAGGAACTGTTAAGGTTAAGGATTTACCGGGAAATGGCTCTTTAGGTTTTCTAACCTATTTTAATAATAAATTATTTTTCACATTTGATGATGGCATTCATGGTTCCGAGCCCTGGGTAAGTGATGGGACTGACGTTGGAACTATGCTGTTAAAAGATATAAATCCAGATAGTGATTCAAATCCGGAATGTTATTTTATATTTAATAATACACTATATTTTTCTGCACAAGACACAACACACGGTAGAGAAATATGGATAAGTGACGGGACACAAGCAGGAACTAATTTATTTGTTGATATAAATGAAGGTATATTGAATTTTCCTATAGGCTATGTATGTATTGCAGATTCAATTTTTATTTTTTCAGGTTATGATTTACAAAATAAAAGAGAATTATGGAAAAGCAACGGAACTTCAAATGGTACAGGTATTTTAAAGGATATAAACCCTAATGGGTTTTCTGATCCTCAGTTCATGTATTCTTTTAAAAATAAAATATATTTTACTGCTGATGATGGTATACATGGGAACCAACTTTGGGTAACAGATGGCACTTCCGGTGGAACTTTGTTATTTAAACAGTTTACAAATTATACATACAATCCCTCAATTCATGATTTTTTCACTTTTAATAATAATTTATTATTTTCTGTAAATGATTCTATACATGGTAATGAGTTATGGGTAAGTGATGGTACAGAGCTTGGTACTTCTTTATTTTTAGATATCTATCCCGGAAGTATTGGTTCTACACCTGGTAATTTTTTAAATAACACTACTCAGTTTTACTTTTCAGCAAATGATTCATTGCATGGCTCAGAGCTTTGGGTAAGTGATGGCACTATAAATGGGACGTTTCTTTATTGCGATATAGATTCAGGCAGTTCATCCAGTTCCCCAAGCCATATATTTACTTTAAACAACAAATTATATGCTGTGGCAAACGAGGGAGGCCTTTATTCGTTCTCTTTGATTGTATCCGAAGAAAACATACCTTTACAAAACCAAGCGCTTAAAATAGCTCCTAATCCGGCAAAAAACAGGATACAGGTACAGGGGAGTGAAAATGAAACTATCCGACTTTATAATACCTGTGGAAAATTGTTACAAGAAACAAAATGCACAAGCATAGATGTTTCAAAATATGAAAATGGATTATATATTTTAAAAGCAGGAGAAAGAGCAGAAAAACTAATCATTCAAAAATAAAATCATTATGACAAAAGCAGATTTAGTACAGGAAATTTCAAAAACAACAGGAATAGAAAAGCAGCTTGTTTCAAAGATATTAGAGACCTATATGGAGCAGTTAAAAAGCAACATGATACAAGGTCAGAATATTTTCTTTAGAGGTTTTGGAAGTTTTACATTAAAGAAAAGAGCTGAAAAAGCAGCTCGGAACATTTCCAAAAACACCACTGTTGTGATTCCTGCGCATTATATCCCGGTTTTTAAACCTTGCGATGAATTTAAAAAAGAAGTGGCTGAAAAAGTTAAGGATTGAGGCACTTCCTTGCTGCATTTAGTTAAACGATCGGAATATATTTGTAATTCTTAATTATTGTCTGTCCATAAAGTCAGTGTTTGGTTCAGAATGTTCGAGAGCAAGGCTTTCGCAGTGTTGAAAACCAAGGAGTTTACTTTTGTAAATGACTGTTTTCAACACAAGAGTAACGCAGCTATCGGACATTATGGACAAACACTAATTAAACAGATCTATTTTTTGTCTAAAACTATTTCCAGTAGAAAATGGTATAAGTTTTAAATGTTGCAGTCTGCCAATAATTACACCAGCAGGTGTTCTGAATTTTTTAGCAAAATCAAAAATTATTTCTTCTGTCAATGGCACTGCATCAATAATTTTTTGTAATTCGTTTTCGGTCAATAATATTTTTGCTGCAAATACATTCGCTTCTTCTTCTTTTGCTTGGTCTATTTCAGTTCCTTTTACATTTTCAAGGAAAATATCTTTTTTCCCATGCAAAATAATGTGTGCCGCTTCATGAAAAAAGGTAAACCAAAAATGGTCATTGGTTCTAAACCTACCCGATAATTGAATGATAGGTTTGTTGTGAAACCAACGCGTTGCACCGCTAATTGGGGCTTTTGGCAAGTTTTGCGTAAATACAACTGCCACACCACATTTGGCACAAATATTTTGTAACTGTTGGGTTAAGTCTTTTGGCATCGAAAATGCCAATTCTTTTACGTCCGCCAATACGTCTTTGAATTTCTTTTTGTCAAACGCTGCAATTTCAATTTCTTTAGATTGAATTTCTCCTTTACGTAACCATGCGGAAATAGCATGGGGGCTTTGCGTATGTGCTAAAGAGACTCTAAATGCTACGGATACTTCTTTGTCCACATAAATTCTTTCCCATTCGTCAGTTGATGCAACACAAAAGAATTTTAGTAAACTGTCCACTAAAACATGTTTTTCTTTTGTGTCCGGTAACCAACCGTATTTTTTCATATCATTTATCGGAAATGCTCCCAACCAATCTTTTTCTTTTTCAAGTTCTTCTTGTTGTTGCAATTCGTATAATTCCTTGCGATATGTTTTTTCTCTGTTCAGCCAAAAACTAGCAGGAATACCTAATACTTTCTCCAATTGAAATGCAGTAGCTGTAGAAATTGGCTCCCTTCCTTTAATTACATCATTAATTTTTTCTTTGGGTCTGCCCATTCTCTCTGCAAGTTCAGCTTGGCTCATGCCAATAAAATCAATGTGTTCCTGAATTGTGTCGCCAGGCGGAGATAGTAATGATTTGGATATTTCAAGTGTCGTTGTCATGTTGTTTATTTTAGTGCTGTTTATGTTAATGATAGTCCTCAATTTCGTTAATTTGAATTTTCGTAACTTGTTCCCAATTTAAACTGCCATCATCTTTTTTGGGTTTCGGGTCGTGGTTCGGCTCAAAAATCATTCGGTAGTTACCAGAAACATCAACTGCTAATTCACCTTTGCGGTTGCCTGTAAGTTCGTGACACTTCGCGGCCGGAATAGTTCTCATAATTGCCAATGTGTCTGCATCGGTCAAGTCTTTGAGTCGTTGATTTACCTTGCGTGCCAACTGTTCAAAGGCTTTAGCCATTTCTTTTGGGTCTGTTAGTTGCTTTTCTAATTTTCTGTTCTTGTAACTTATTTCCACTGCGATGATAAAAATAATTAACGAAAAAGGTTAACAAAAATAATAATATTTTTCGAGCTGCCAAAAAATATGATAAAAATAGTTCTTTAATTTTGCGAGGTAAAAATGGTTTGTCCTTGATTGAAGTTTAAATATTTAGTTGTTTGATCCAGATATTTGTCCTTGCTGTAAGGCGGGCAAAATGATCCGTATAGAAGATTTTAATGCCATAAGAGTGCCTCCTGTATTCGTTTCAAATCCGCAAGCTGTAATGCAAAATATCAACAATTTTTGAAATTATGCTTTTTGAAAGCCTGCGGTAGCTTTGCCCTGTCTTGACGTTTTTGATTTAATGATACGTATTTATTGATAATTTGAATTATGTTTTTTCTGATAAATTCAGAAATTTTAAAAATAAAATTTGATTTTTTTACTTCGACGATTAAAGTGAGAATGGACTCCTCACACTAAACTCCATAAATTCTTTTAGGTAATTGTGCTTTGGTGCTCCGAATTTAGCCTGTGGCGCTTTGCGACAGGATTCCCCTGTAAAACAGGGCAACATGGCTTCATGCTTGGTCTCGTAACCTCGACCGCACGAAGCCTTAGTTATTAGAGCCTGGTCGATTTCATCATATTTATGTAATTTCTTATCTTATTTTCAACTATCATTTTGTATTTCAAAAGGGAGGAGATTTTTTTAATAAATAATTTCTCATACTGCTTTAGCGAAGGGATGACAAAATGGGCTTGCTCTTTTTGCTTTTATTTACCTATCGTGAGGACATTGTGGGAAAAGCAAAACGTGCAAGACCATTAGAGATGGCAACGAAAGCCCGTGAGATTATAATTGTTCCATTTTACATATAATTTTTTATAGTATTTCGATTTTAAGAGTATTTTTTAAGCTATCAATTATAGTTAATACTTATTTTGGATTATCGGTTTTATAATCTTTTTCTTTTATAAACTGAATCCAATTTTTATTTAATTCTCTTATTTTATTTTCTATTTCAGGTGGAAACATGTCAACTTTTATACCTGCTTCTTTCATTTTGGTTACACCAATACCACGAATTCTTATATCTGGATCTAACATTCCGACATATACTGTTTTGATGCCACTATCAATAACTCTTTGTGCACAAGGTGTTTTAGGATGATTCCTTGTTGTGCACGGTTCTAATGTTACAAAAAGAATACATTTACTTAGGTTAAGACATTTCTCTTTAATAGAATCTAACAGTCTATATTCAGCATGTTGTCCGTTTCCATTATCACCTCCTCTATTAGCTCTTGCAACTATATTATAATTTTCATCTATAAGTATTGCTCCAACATAAGGTCTATTCTTATCATCTTCAAATGTACTTTTCTCAGCTTGTATAATCGCTTCTTCCATGAAATGAATAATCTTTGGTTGATCTCTGAATATTGATTTTGGCTTTTTTAAATATTCATGAAATTTATTTTTAATACTTGCAGAAAAATCATTTAAACAAGTATAATAATCAATATCTAAGGTAGTTATATAATTTTTACTTGGTTGTTCTTCTGGAATTAAGGTAATAAAGTCAATGTTATGTGCTTTTAAAAAACCTTGATAGTAATATAAAATACCCCTATCATTCCCATCCATATCAAGTATAACAAAATCAGTATTCATAAGTCTATCTTCTACACTTTGGGACAATGTTGCGCATGTCAAAAATTCTGTAAGTTTATATAACGAATAGTAATAGTTATAGTCAGCTAATTCTAGTGCTCTTGCTACTTCGCGAAATTTTTCTTCATAATTTTTACCCGAAATTAATGTAATAGTTTTTGAAGGGCCACCCTTCTTTGCCTCTTTCTTATATATTTTTTCAAATTGACTTAAAAAAGTAGATTCATCTAATTCATTTAATATAACATAGTCATATAAATCAACTCCATATGCACAATATTTCTTAAAATCCTTTTGGAATCTATCCATTCTTTCCTCTATTTTTATGTCCTCACGACCTTTTTTAAACAACTGTTCCTTTAAATCTTTTCCACTTAAAATATTTTGTAAAAAAATAGTCACTGATTTAGGATAGTCTTTTTTCATCTTCTCAACAGTTCGAGAGTCTCTTATTATAACTATTGGAGATTTTCCTCTATCTAAAACATATTCTATTTCACTTTTTTCTAATCCATAAAAATAATTTTCATATTTATAATGATATTCACACCTATCTATTATTTCACGCTTCACGTCATAGATTAAATCAATAAATGTGTCTTTTGATTTTTCATAATCTCTTTCTTTTCTTGTAGACATTTTTTTTATAGGTTCAATATCCGAATATCTTTGATACAAATTTTCTAATAAAAATGTCTTTCCTGCTCCACTGGCTCCTGCTACAATAATTAATTTATTCATATGTTATTTTCTTTATTATAAACTCTAAATAATCTAAACATTTGGTCTACAAGTTCATCTTTTTGATTACCTGATTTATTTACGACACTTGTTTCTGCAAAAATCAAAGCATAATCAAAATCGGCTATATGATAGGCATAACGTAAGATATCATCGTATTCACGGAGTTTTGCAGCTCCTGTAACTTTATCAGAATGTTTGGCATGTTCTTCTTGGCTTATTTGAGAATAAGTATATGCTGTTATTACATTCTCTTTTTCAAAATTTTCTTTACATATTCTAAACATATTTGGCAAACTTGCCGTTAGAATAATATGTTTATTTCCATTTCTTAGCTTTTCAATATATTTATCAATTTCATATCCATAGTACATAGGATTGCCATAGAGTTTTTCATTGTTTTCATACAGTACAAACGGCTTTCCCTCATGTTGAAGACATCCGCTATTATTTTCTTTTTTTACTTTTATACGTTGATCTATCTTTTCAATTTCTTTTTTATAAAGTTCCATATTTTGTTTTGCAATTTCTTCTAAATCGATATATTTAGGATTTGATTCAAAATATTTAAACAAAATTTTCTGATATACCTCTTTAGGTAATTCTTTTTTAATAGGATTGTCTTTTATTGGAATTTGATTTTTACCAATGTTTTTTTTTAAGTCTATCCAAAAACGCTCGTGCCCTGTTTTTATTTTATTCTTGTTAGACAATTTGGTTATTTCAAAAATTACTTTACAAAAGACTTCATAATTTTCATGCTTATCTTGCTGCTTCTTGTACTTGCTTTGAAGGTTATTTTTATTTCTTTCCTTATAATTTTCAAATGAATACCCTTTCTCAAAATCATTTAATTCTTTTAGATATTCATTCTCATAGTATTTCAATAAGTTTTTATTGGGAACAAATTTACATTCAATTTCTCCGTCATCTCCATTCTCTGCCCAACGAGTAGTTAATTTTACCAAAATATCTGTTTGTAATTTCCCCAACTTTTTAGCAGCTCTAATAATATCATCTTTCCCCGATTGAGCATTGCCTGATATAATAAACAATTTAGGTGTTTTTGTAATTTTCTTATTCAATGTTATATTTTCTTCAATGACACCCTTAATAACTCCTTCTGTTTGAATTTTTGCGATATTGCAAATTTCATCACCTTCGTATGGAATATTAAGTATAACTCGATCAAACAGAAAAATATTTTCTATAAAAACCCTATATAAAGCAACTGCCTTTTCAAATCTTGAAATAACCTTATTTTCAGATACACTACCTCTGCTTCTCCCTGCTTTTATATGGGTTTCGATATCAGGTATTATTTCTCTAAACAGAAACAAAGATAAAACTTGATTGGGGAATTCTTTTTTTAATTCTTCAACTACTCGAACATCATTTATAACAATAATTGGTGATTCTCCTTTATCTATATATTCTTGTAAATCTCTTTTCTTAAAACCATATTCATCACCATAAGTTCTATAAATAAATTCACAATCTTCAGGAATGATTTTTACTGATTTTACATCAATATCTTTATTATTACTTTTATCAGTTATTTCAGATTCTCGATAAGGTCGAGTTACATATTTCCAATGACGCTTGGGGGTGAATCGAACACCTTCATTATTAAGTTGGTTTCCAAATTCAATAATTCTATCTGTAATATACGTTTTACCACAACCAGAAGAACCTGTCAAGGTTATAATAAAAGGAGATGTTCTCATAGTTTACTTTTCTTTTGATTTTAATCCTTCTTTTAAATAATCCGCAAAAGCTGTCAGTTCTGACCATAATTTACCAGTAATTATCTTCTTTAAATCAGGAGTTGCTTTGAATGATTCTGATTTTTCCCCTTTTGATTTTTTATCAATATATTTTATAGGCTCTCCTAAATAACAATCATATAATTCATATAATTCAAGTAATTTGAAACTTGAATTTTCTAATTTTTTTTCATTAAAATGTTCATTCATTATAAAGACATATATATCAGCAAAACATTTAACGGGAGATTCTGTATTATCTGGCAATATACGTGGAGAATCTATAGCATGCTTACTAAAGTCATAATTCATACGGAAGAAAAAAATTTCTTCTTTGCTATTTTTTATTTCCTTGAAAGGAAGCGTTTGTCGCATTTCTTCCCGCCATTCTCCCAAAAATATTGGAATATCCGGATTTATTTCTTTTATTTCGCTTGCAGAGTGTGCTCCTTGATCCTCTGCCTCAAGTTTGTATAGCTCTTCTAACATTTCACGTGCTGCTGCTTTTACTGTATCAACAGTATCTTTTTCCATATCAACATGTCCACCAATAGATTTATCCCACATATCACGATTATCTTTAGCATTTTCCGCTCTTTTATGAATGAGTACACGACCATCGCGAGTAAAAATCATGCCCCAAACTACCACTTTTGCTTTTGTTATATCCAAAAATGATTGTCTAGGTAACTGCCCCAAACAATGTCGATCATCATTGTACATCAAGATGATTTCCATTTTATTGTCCTTTGCCGTAATTTCTGAAGAATATTTTTTTGCTCCCTTTTCAGCGTCAAAGTAAGCATAGAAATATTGTTGAAACTCATCATATCGTGCATTTAATTTGGTAATTCTCTCAAATTTACCTTGAGTACAAAACTTTGTTAAAGACAAGGTGCAGAAATAATCGTCATCAATATTTATTACAGGGACAGGGATACGCCAATAGCATGTACGTAAAGAAAAACATTGTTCTTCATTTCTATCTTTATTTTCACCTTTTGGTTCAATATGTCTGCATTGTTTGTTTACCAAATAATCGCGTACTTTTATTTTGGGTTCATTTTTTATTCTCATAAAACTACCAAAATCATAACTTCGGTCTTGTCCGCTTACTTTTTTATTAGCAGAAATCAAAGACGAATAAGTTAAATCAGATTCTGATTCACATATTATTTCAACTTGCAACTCACCTTTATTAATATGCTCATACCAATCGTTTCTAAAATCCTCATAAGGCAAATCAAAAGATACTGCTCCTAATACACGAATACGAGATTTTGCTTCTTTAATTTTTGAAAACAGTTCATCTCTGTTAATAATTGTTTGTTCAATCATATTTTTTTCTTTTTTATTACAAACTTACGAAGTTATTACAATAATTTATCATAAAAATTCCATTTCATTTAATACTGTTTTAAACTATCATAACTGTTAAATTTTTTTTTAAAGATATTAAAAATTGTTCAGCCCGTCAGGGCTGTAATAAAATTTTTAATTCCTTATTGGCTGTAGTGTGTTTAGGAATAAAGCTCTTTTTATTTTTAAGGCTATCGGGAGGCATTGAGCAAAAAACAAAATGTGCTTTATAGAGCGTTGATAGGGTTGCCTGTGAGATTGATTTTATAAAAAAATGTGTGGTGGCTGTCTTTTTATCATATTAAATTGTCCTTTTTATTATCATTTTTGATAGATTGAATTTTATCAATCCGATGATTTATTTGGTACACAGATTTTTTTTCGACTTGGCTCTAACGACGGTCCTCGAACTGGCGTATGTTTGGAATACCTTAGACCTACCGCCATGCCCGTAGGGCTTGCGGGTTTAAATGTATGGAAAATTGCGATAGTTCGATGTTACCGCCTAGTGTTCTGTTTTCCAGTCCTGTAAACCATTGTCAATATTGAGTTTCTCTGTCATTGTCATTATACTTTCTTGTCTATTTGTGTCGGTTTGTGCGTTTGCGTTTTAAATTTTTTAAGTGTCGGCAAATTATTTAAAACAATTTCTCTCTGTGCGTTGGCTTTGCAAGCTCTTTGACAAAGCTTTGGTTGGAGGGTTGGCTTGTGTGGCTTTGGCATTGTGCTTGCAAATGCGTTGGGTTACAAATCAATTTCATTATACCTTTTAATTTTAATAACAGGAAAACTTCTGATTTCATAAACAGGAATTGATAATCCGTTAATATTATATCTGAAAAAATATTCATTAATTTTTTGCAAGTCTTTTGGCTTATCAATGTACCAGCAAATAATCATTGATGTTTGTTTCGGATTATGACCATGTTTTATAAAATTACTGAATGCAAACTCAAATTCAATTGAAACAAACTGGTTAATTGTAGATTGCTCATCTATTTGATAAGATGCAATAATATCAATGCCTGCTTGGTTTGTATGCTCCAATGTAATAAATTTTTCAAATGGCAGTATTTTCAAAGATTCTAATTTCCAAAATAAAGCCAATGTATCATGTTCAGCATTTGGTACTCTGTGTAAAACTCTAATTTCACAATCTTCTTCTATGCAAACATATTCTTGATCTTTATCTGATAAAGCTAATTGTCTTTCTCTAACTGCATCAGCTTTACTTTTTTCATCTTCATTTTTTCTTTTTTGTTCAAAATTTTTATAGTCATCCGATTCAGCAAATTCGTCAAAGCATTTAACCGTTAGTCTTCGAAAGGTTTTCACAATAATATCATCACCATGTTGATTGCTAATATTACTTCTGTCCATGTTTAATTTTGGCTCAAGTGCATCGCATTCAACAATAAATGAGCATAAATCTTTATATTGATTAAATTTATTGCCCTTATAATCATATAAAGGAAGTTGAAAATAGGGTATTCCCTTTATACTTAAACGTAAACCTGTATTATATCTCTTTGGGCTTAACCCAAAAAGACCAGTATCTAAAGTAAACCCTCCTTTTAAGACAACTTCAACATTTACTTCTTTGCCATCTTCATTTTTCACTTTCTCTGATTTGACAAGAGGTGTTTTTATAACAATTGTCCTCCAAGAGTCTTTCTGTTCTGTGATAAAATTGAAACCAATATTTAAAATCTCTTGTTGTGAATTGACTTTAAGATTTACCTGTGGTAGGTTATCCATTTTTTTTGTTAAACCGATTGCTGTGTTTAAATACAAATATCTTTTAAGCTCTTCAAATGAATAGTTGTATTTGCCACCGTCATAACCAAAAACCTCTATTTTCGTTCCTTTCCTGTCAATTGAATTATTTCTTCTTTGAGTGAGTTCATAAACCGGTTCACATGGAGGATCACTTAATAGGCTCAATCTTGGATTAAAAATTTCAATTTTATACACCATATCTATTGACAGACCAGTCCAACTTTCTATTACTAATTTGCTACAATTCAACATTAATTTGGAACCCAGACCTTTCCAGCCCCAATAATCACCCCCTAAACCAGCAGATTTAGAAAATGCCAAACCAATAAACCTATCTAATCGACCCGGTTTTTCAGCATCACCTGTATATGTCATTCCAATACCATCGTCTTTAAAAATAAATGAGGCATTAAACTCTGGATGTGAATAATGTTGAAGTGTAACTTCCCTTGCTCCAACTTCAGGTGCAAGCATATTGCTAATTGCTTCCCTGACCATATCTAGTGGATGGGATCTGCTTTCCATTACTTGCTTAAAAGCAGACAAATCATGTATTTTCGGTTTTATTTTTTGCGTTTCGTTTATATCCATATTAGATGTATTGTTTTAAATTATTCTGTTAATAATATTTTGAAGTAATATAACTCATTATTTATAACTTCTATCATAAATCAGCCGATATTTTCTTTTATTGTCTTGAAATTATTTAAAGCACTTTCTACGTTTTCAATTATGCTGTCAATTAGTGTTTCTGCATCAGGCAAATTATCTAAATCAATTAAGGATTCATCTTTAAGCCAAAAAATGTCAAGATTTGTTTTATCTCTTGATAGTATTTCTTCTATTGAATATCTTCGCCAACGACCAACAATATTTTTCTCATTCCACGTTTCAAGACGTTCATAAATGTTTTTATTGTTATAGCTTTCAGTAAATTCCTTTAAATTATCAACACGTAAAGGTTTTGTTTTAAGCGTGTGATGAATATTGGTTCTGTAATCGTAAAACCAAATTTCTTTTGTCTTAATATTTGGGGCTTTTTCAAAAAATAAAACATTCGCTTTTACACCTTGTGCATAAAAAATACCTGTTGGTAAACGCAATATTGTATGTAGATTTACATTTTCAAGTAATTTTTTACGGATTGTTTCACCTGCACCACCTTCAAATAAGACATTATCAGGTAATACAACTGCTGCTCTACCATTTTCTTTTAACATTGAAACAATATGTTGTAAAAATGCTAATTGTTTATTACCGGTTGTTGCCCAAAAATCTTCTCTTAAAAAATAGCCTTCTTTTTCAGCTTGTTTTTCATCAATAGTAGGAATATCGCTACTACTTTTGCCAAATGGTGGATTTGCAAGAACAATATCAACTCTATTAAATTCAGCTTTTAAACTATCTTCGACTCTTATTTCTGGTGTGGTTTTTAAATCACCGATTCCATGTAAGAACAAATTCATTAAGCATAACCTCGCTGTTTCAGGAACAATTTCCCAACCTGTAAAAGTTTCAAATTTTAAAAAATGTTCATCTGCTTCTTTTAGGGTATTTTTCCTTAAATGATTTACGACACCCAAGAAAAAGCCACCTGTACCACACGAAGGGTCGGCAACAGTTTCCGAGGGCTTAGGGTTCAAACATTCGACCATTGCTTCGATTACTGCACGTGGTGTGAAATATTGACCTGCACCGCTACTTTCAGCATTTTTTTGCAATAAGGATTCGTAAATATCTCCTTTAATATCTGCCGATTCTGTAATCCAAGACTCGCCATTTATTAAATCAATTAACTTTCTTAGCTTAAATGGGTCGTGGATTTTATTTTGTGCTTTTTCATAAATTTTTGAAAGCATCCCCCCACCGGATTCAGCCAAAGTATTTAAAGCATTAATATAATGAAAAGGCAATTCCTTTAAATTTTTATCCAAAAAACTTTGCCAATTGTACTCTTGCGGAATATTATAACTCGAAAAATCTGGATGCTTTTCATACTCATCTGCCATTTTTAGAAACAGCAAATATGTAATTTGTTCTATGTAATCACTATATGTAACACCATCGTCTCTTAACGTATCACAAAACGACCATATTTTTGCTACTAATGTATTTGTTGACATATTTTGAATTTATTGCATTACTAACATTGCATCTCTTAACCACTCATAATTTGGTTCCTGAGATTTAACAAGTACAAAACTTTTAACAACACTTGTATATGGCGCTGTTGGCATTGACATTTTTGTCAATTCGGAAAAACAATCTTCAATCTTATTCTCTACTTCTTGCTCATTTGAAAAATATGTTTTTATGTAATTATTTGCCAAATCAACAATGCGGTTACAATGTTCCCAAATTTTTTTTCTACCTCTTTGAATTGGTTTGTGTTTTAAACCATAATATTTTATTGACAAATCTGCTTTTTTAAATTTCAAAGGGCTCTCGCTTATTGAAAATTTAGGAAAAATATCACCGTCTTTATCAAAAGCCAACAATGTACAATCTCTTGATTTTGTCGGGTCTAACAAAAGAGGGACTTCTTTCGTGCAATACATATCTTCGGGTATAGCAACATTTAATTTATTTTCTAAGGGAAAATAATTCCCTTTTCCGAAAACATCTTCACTATCAGTAAATCTGTCTTTTCTCAATTTATTAACTAACGAACCTGCTAATCTGAAATTTTTCCAATGATAAGATAACCACCAATACCCGTCATCTCGGATAACTAATTTATTCTCATCTTTAGAGTTTGCTTTGGGTCGAAAATGTTCAATTTCCCACTCACTTGAATTTTCAGGTGCTTCGGAATACCAACATTTATTACCTGACAATTCTGATAAAGTAGTATAAAGTCCTTTCCAATGATTATTAGCACTCCAATAGTCGGAACGTTGTTTTCTATTTAAATCACGGATATTATCAAGATGAGTTTTTGCGTTTTCAAGCCATTCATCAAATTTGTCTTCACCATTTATTTTATCAAATTGCTCTTGAAAATTATCAATATTTATATATCTCATAAAGTCTTGTTTATTAATTTTTCAAGTACACGCTTTGCAGCATTCTTACTCTCAGTTTGCAAAAAAGCTTTCTCTTCTTTGGTAAATTCAACCTTTTGTGTTATCTCATGCTTTGTCATTTCAGCTAAATACATTTTAAATAATTGGTCTTCTACCTCTTCGTAAAAACCATATTCCTCTAATTCTGCTTTTAGTTTATGATATTCCAAATATTCATCTTGATTTAATTTTTCTTCACGCAATATTTTTCCTTGTAGAAATCTTTTCTTGTTAAGTTTTTCTTGGGTTTCTTTATCCAAAATAGTTGGCAATCCAAATAATTCACTGGTCAATATCCCGGCAACGCCTAATCCCTTGGGACTAACACTCGGGCTTTCTGCAATTATCTGGTTTGTTTCTTCATTTCTTCGGAATAATTTTACTTGCGATTTATCTAAACTGCCAATAACTAATGGGTCATGTGTATTGATAATTATTTGTGTTGTGCTATCTTCTACTATCTCACCTTCTTTATTAAGTTTAGTTTGTGATTTTGCAAGAGTTCTTAAATAATACAAATAATCGTATTTCCATAAAGGATTTAGATGAGTGTCTGGTTCGTCTAATAATATCAAAGTTTCTTTTTCGCGTGTAAACATAATAAGTCCTATAACAGTCAATAACTGTTGCTCGCCTTCACTAAGTTCTTTAAAAGTAACTTTACCGTCAACTCGTTTTTTTACTTTAACTTTAACCTCTTCAAGCAAATCTGAAATGTAAGTACTCTCTAATGCCTTAAATAAAAAGGTATTGTTTGGCTCTTCATTGTTTAAATCAAAGTATTTTTTTGTAAAAACTTGAAGTTGTTCTTTATCTTTTATGAATAAAAACAAACGTTTCAGGGTCGGTTTATGATTAAAATCAACTTGAACAGTTTCTTCATGATAAATTGGGGCTAACGAATAATTCCAAAGTACAGATAAAAACTGTTGAACAAGCCCAAGCGCACCAAAAAAACGTTCATCACCTTCTTTATTATTCCAATTTGGTTTTTTCAATACAAATAATATTGATTCCAAATCTTCAATTCCCAAAACATCTTTTAAAAAATCTTTGCTCTTTTGTTCCATTGCTTCTATTGAAAAAAAAGCTAACAAGACAAAAAAACTGTGAATTTGTTTTACATAAAATAGCCTTCTAATATCATCTAATTCAGAATAGTTGAAATCTTTTTTTATTATTTTGTTATAAAAACGTTCTTGGTGTTCCCAAAATAATTTATTTAATCTATCACTTATACCTGAATAATAAGCAAAAACATATTTAGGTAAATATTGTTCCTTATTTGCAAAAAATTTAGTTTTTGTAATAATATTGAAATTTTCTTCTGGTTCGTCCTTATATTCAATGTTTTCGGAAAATAAAAATTTATACTTACCGTTAAATACAACAATAACTTTACAATTTTTAATTTCATAAGCAATTTTGTATTCTAATTTATATCCCAATTCAGTTTCAAACGGTGGTTCTTTACCTAAATCAAGATATTTGAATATTTTGATGATTGCTTCTATGAAATTTGACTTTCCTGTGGCATTCTGTCCTAAAAGAACTGTATTCATTTGGGTTTCGTCCAAATCAATATGAAATTCTTTCAGGTTTTTAAATTCCTTAATATATAGTTTGTCTATTCTCATCTCTTTAAAATTAGTTTTGAAGTTATACCTTCTCGAATTTCTTCAATGCTTTCTGATATTTGTTTTAATTCCTCATAAAATTTCTCAATATCGTCTTTATGAATTGATTTTTGCCAAATTTCTTTTGCTTCCAGCGGTTCGGTAGCTTCTTCCAATATTTGTTTAACAGTTTTATTCGATTCCATAAAAACTAATTTTTGAGGTTTGTTTTTTGCAATTTCTTTTTGTTGAATTAGATATTCTTTAATTTCTTCTTTTATTCGTTTCAACAGTTCACTTGCAGGTTCATCGGTTTCAAATTGCGAAACTAATTTGCCTGAAAATGCTTTTTGTAAAATTGTTTGCCTGAAAATTTTAATTCTTTTCAAATTTTCAGTTATAGAATTTGCAAGATTTTCTATTAAAGTGAAACGGTATTCAATTTCAGTTACAATTTGCTTTTGTTCTCTTAAATTGCAAATTGGAATTTGAATTTTATTAAGATTTGTTTTAGTTAACTTAGGCTGTGCAGAACCTGAAACAAATTTATCAATTTTGATACTATTGAAATAATATTTCAAATATGTTAAATTAACTTCATCAATTGTTTTTACAATATGAGCATGATTATTAACCCAAAATTTACCATTCACAATAAATGCTAATGGTTTTGATTTACTCAATAAATTAGCTCCGTCTTCACCTATTAAAAGATATTCGCCTTCGAATATATAGTTGTCTATATAATCAATAATTTCTGTTGCTCCGTAATAAGGATATTTTCCTTGTACTTCTTTTCTCTTTATTGCACTTATTGGTTTTCTTAAATTATCATAATTAATTGTAATCTCTCCAAATTTCTTATAATTCCAAGTGTCTGGTATAAGAAAATAATTATTTGCAAACTGTTTTTGTTTACCTACCTCAACGTTTTCAATATTTGAAAGGTATCCTTTTGTGTATTTCCCTTCAAATGCATCTTGTAAAACCACCTGTCTGTAAATTTCAAGTTGTTTTTGTGCATTTAAAAGGCTTTCTTGTGCTTTGTCCAATTCACTAAAAAGTTCTTCAATTTTTTCAACTATACGGTGTTGTTCTGCAAGTGGGGGAAGCGGAAAAGGGATTTGATTAAATTTAGTTGCTGATAATTCCAAAAAAGTAGTTCCACTTGCAAAACTTTTGGCTAATTGCTTTGATGAAAATAGATAATAATAGATATAATCTGAATAACCTGAGTTTGTTAATATAATATTTTTAAATCCTTGATTTGTTGAAATTTCATTTTTTGCAATTACAGTATATCCAATAGGTGCACGTGAAGAGAACATTATACTTCCCTTTGGAAGTAGTTTTGCAGATGAATTATCTAATCCTATTCTTGTAATATTTCTCTGTCCTTTTTGAATATATTTGTCTTTATGATTTGACAAATCCGCAGGTGTAATCCATGCTATTTCTCCACCCCAAAAATCTGGTTGCCGAGTTGACGGTGTTCCACCACTAACAACAATTCCGATTTCTCCAATTGTTGTTAAAACCCAGTTTTCAGGTAAATTATTATTATTTACTTTAATCATTAAAATACAATCTAAAAAATCGAAAAATAAAACTATTTATCGGGGTTTCCAAGCGAGTTGGCAAAATTGCACTCTTTGAAAAAGCTTTGGTTGTAGCGTTGGCTAGTGGGGCTTTGACAATGTGTGCAATTTGGGTCGACAATTGTCCACCAGTTGGCGGTTGTGTTCCGTTTGTAACGAAATAAACTCCAAGCAAAAAAAATATCGTATCGGCTTGAGTAAAGTTTATCCTGCTTGCAGGAGCTCTCTGGTCTTGTCAATATTTCGTTTTTCTGTCCTTTCACAATGGTTTACTTTCAATTTTCTACTGTCTTTTCTGTCTTTTTTACGCTTGCTGGTAACTTATTTTTACCCTCTATAAAACCAAATTTTGATGCCAAAATAAAGTGAGAAGAATGGCTTTTCTGTTTTTTCATCTCGCTCTTCACTTCTTTATCAGTAGATATAATTTCCTTGGTAACAAAACTTTATATTAAAATAGTACCAATTACAAATAAAAACATAATAAAAAGAAATACCTGAATATCTAAAGTAAATTACTTCACACGTAAAGAAAATTACTTCAGATGAAAAAATGATAATGAAACATCATCGGAGAATGTACGATTAAGAGCCTGTAAATACTATTTTTTTTTACAGTTTTATGTGAGGTTTTAAAATAGAAACATCAAATAATAAGAAATTAGTATTATCTTTTTTCAGAAACAAAAGAAACAAGCAAAGCTCCTTTTTTGGAATACAAGTAAGATTCTTTTTCTTCACACCATTTTATAGGAGCCTCGAAATGATTTTTCATGAAAGCAAGGTAATGATATATACATCGTTCAGAAATATTAAGCTTCAATGCTAATTTTGCCGGTGTTCCGGTGTTTTCTTTTTGAATGAGCTTATCTAATGTTTTTATCCGTACTAATATTTTTTCTGCATCTTTCATTGTTTCTTTTTTAATGATTTTACTATTTTACAAATACCTCGGATTATTATCAAAGACGGGTAAATCTAATTTACGATCAATAGAATAAATTAAAAATATTTCATGGTTGCCATAAGATTGTCCCTTAATTGGTCCAAAGGGCAAATCATAAGAATACCCTGCTTTAATATGCTGGTTTAGCTGTATTCCTATCAGGGCAACAACAGACTCCTTGTGCCTGTATGTAAGTCCTACCCAATATTTGTCTTTTAACAGGCAATTTGTGTTTATTTCCAACTGTGTTTTGAAAAAGGCAGATTTTAGTAATAAGGATGGCTGCAATTTTATAAGATCATTCAGCGTATATGAATATTTTGCATAAATCCACAAGTGCCGGGGCGGAGTTGTAAAGTCCGAAGCCTTTACTGATTTATTAATATGAGTGCACGAAACACCTGCTATGAGTTTATCATAAACAATGCTTAGCCCAAGGTCAATATTAGCATTGTATTCGCTTATGTCGGTTGTAATAGCGTTTTGGTCGTTTTGAGAAACATATATCAATTGCGATCCTTGTAATGATTTATTGATAATACCTAATCCGGCACCGGCAGAAACCTGCATTTTGTTTGATAGCCTATAGTGGTATGCATAGAGTGCATTGAACCTAAATGAGTGTTCATAGCCTAAGCGGTCATTGATAACGGACAAACCAAGCCCCCCGAATTTAAACCACATATCCCCATTCAGAACTTGTGTTGATGGAGCACTTTTTAAGCCTGTCCATTGTTCTCTTGCCAACAAACCTGCATTAATCAT
Organism: Bacteroidetes bacterium GWF2_35_48; assembly: GCA_001769125.1. GTDB lineage: Bacteria > Bacteroidota > Bacteroidia > Bacteroidales > GWF2-35-48 > GWF2-35-48. The sequence goes on from MEOG01000056.1 coordinate 40,715, forward strand.
TTTTGTTTGTCCCGCAAAAGCCGGATTGTATTGCAGATTAGAAAACATGAAGTTGCTTATTTGCATGTCGTTTTGAGCAATGCAAGCTAATGGGATAAGGTATAAGAGAATAATGATGAAAAAGTATTTTATCATATTTTTCTAAATTTTAAAATTTTCCAACTCCCAACTTTGGTTACTGTGCGAACCTGTGCTGCCTTAGCAGTAGCCCAACTTCTGACTCTCAACTTCTGACTCCCACCCATTTCAATTCGTTGATTTATTATTGACCTTGTATTTATCTTTAATCTTATCTACATTCAGTAAATTAAAAGTTGTCCTTCGGTTTTGCTGATGCTCTTCTTCTGTTTGTGCATCCAGTACCAAAAGTTTTCTTTTTCCCCATCCTTTGTATTCTAATTTCACAGGGTCAATGCCTTTGCTGATTAAATATTTTACAACAGACTCAGCCCGCTTGTTTGTGAGTTTGTCGTTGTAATCATCTTTTCCTTTGGCATCTGCATGAGAGTTAATTTGTATATCTATAACAGGATTTGCAAGCATAAGTTTTGCAAGTTTGTCAAGTTCTTCATAGCTTTCAGGACGTAAATCTGCTTTATCAAAATCATAATAAATATTTTTAATCTCGATTTCTTCTTTTGTAATTTCGTATAGTACAAAGTCGTCAATTATGTATTCTGCATCATCGTAGCGTTGCGGAAAAGTGTAATCTATAGGGTCAGGAAGCAGGAAGTTTTCTTTATATGCGCTTACTTTTCCATCCTGCGGGATAGTTTCAAAAATTATCTCATATTCTCCTTTTTCATTTGTTTTAGTAGAATCCTTTTTTCCGTTTTTTTGTGTGAAATACACCCATGCATTTTTTAAAGGTATCATTTCAGGAGTTTTCAGAACCCGGCCTTTAATTTTAATTGTCGGAGGTTCTCTGCGAAAGGAATAGATATCATCCCCTCCGGTGCTACCTGTTCGATTACTGCAAAACATACCTGAGTCTTTTGCAAAAGGCAGATAATTAAAATCATCCCCGGCAGAGTTAAACGGTTCTCCTAAATTTACAGGTTCTGAAAATTTACCTTTTAATATTTTACTGTAAAATATATCAAGACCACCAAAACCGATACGACCATTGCTTGCAAAAAATAATGCAGTATCATTTATGTAGGGAAACATCTCATCCCCGGGAGTGTTAATTGTGGAACCAAGGTTAACCGGATTTTGCCATACCCCTCCTACCCTGCTTGTTTTCCACAGGTCTTTTCCTCCCTGACCACCCTCCATGTTGGACGAAAAATAAAGAGTGTTCCCATCCGTGGAAAGGCAGGGATGCCCGTTGTTTGAAGACAGGTTATTTAAAAAATCCAATGCTTTGGGTTCTGAAAATACTTCTCCATCCAAAAGGGAGCTGCATAATTTACACTTGCGTTCTGTTCCCTGTTTTTCATTGCAAACGCTAAAGATGGCGGTATTGCTTTTTTCATCGAAACAGAAAGTGCCAACATTTGAGCCGGTAATGTTTATCCCGCCATGAAGCTTAACAGGTTTTTCCCATGCTTTGTTTTTAAAATCGGAGTAATAAAGGGATGTAAAGTTGGAAATATCTTTTAAATAATTTTCTGTTACTTGTTCGGTACGGTTTGATGATAGAATTAACTTATCTTTAAATTTAGCTATTCCAAATTCGCTGAACCAGGTGTTAAGAATGTTTTCATTTTTCAGGACGTATTTTGTTCTTTTACCAGAGTTGGCAAGCGCATAATCGCATGATGTAACCCATATATCAACAAGCTTGTTTTCAGGGTCTTTTTTTAAATAATCCAGTAGGTCTGCTTTTGCTTCTGAGTATTTTCTCTGAAGTAAAAAACATGCTCCCCTGTGAAGAAGTAAAAGAGAATCCTTATATCCTAAAAAATTTGCCTTGTTATATGCGCTTATTGCTTCGATTTGATTATGCCCGGCAAAATATATTTCCCCGATTTTAAAATTGATGTAACCCTTTGTAATATCTTTTTTTTCTTTTTTCAGAGCCTTTTGATAAAGATCATACGATTTTAAATATTGTTTGTATTTAAAAAGATAATCTGCTTTTTCAAGGGGAGTTTGTGCCGTAACCAGAAAAACACAAAGCAGTAATATTATTGTAAGATAGAATTTCATTTTTTCTTTCTCTTTTTTCTTTTATTTTTTTACCAAAGTTACCGACCCTTTATATTCTTTCCCTAATCCATTCATACTTCCATTCAAAAAATAATAATAGGTCCCCTGTGAGCACTCGTTACCATCCTTTGTTTTTCCATCCCACATTTGCGTTTGATCACCATTCCAGATTTCCTGACCCCAACGGTTGACAATTTTAATTGAGTAAATGAAATTGCCATTATATAAAATTTCAAATTGGTCGTTTACACCATCGCCGTCAGGAGTAAAAGCCGAAGGAATAAATATTGCCTCTTTAATATCAATAATTTTCATGGCTGTGTCCTGGCATCCATATTGATTTTTTACTGTAAGTAAAACAGTATAACTTCCATCGTGTGTATAAACGGTGTTGGTGTTTTGCTGATCAGAGATATTTCCGTTTCCAAAATTCCAATTCCATGAAACCGGTTCCCCAGATGTTTGATCATAAAAATTTATGTAATTATTATTCATTTGAGTTGATTGCTGGTAATAGAAATCTGCATCCGGCAGGGAGGCAGTGTAAACAGGAAAAGTGACGGTATTGCTGATACAGTTGTTTAAAGGATTCCGCAGGTAAACAGAAATTAAATTATTTCCGGGATTATTCCATACTGCGGACATGGCTGTACTGTCGAGTATGGTTCCCCCGCTGATGTTCCAGTAAGGTGTGTAACCGGGTATGTTTTGTATAAAATAAAAGCCGGTATCGTTCAGGCATTTTACAGGACTACCATTTATTCCATTAAGTACAGCTCCTTTATTTGCAAGAACAATTTTACGCATACTTGTATCCCACACAGGTATTACAACAGCATTATAATTATTTGCATAAGTACTGTTATGTATGGCAGTCCATGAGCTGTCTTGTAAATAAGCAAATAGGTTAAAATAACCATCCTGTTGTATATAAGAGGGAGCTTGAATATAAGCAGCAGAAGTGCCGGAAACACGATTTACTTTGTGATAAAATAACTGGTTGATATCGCATAAAGAAGTATCAATATTTGTATTAGATTCAGGTGTATAATTTACAAGGGAAGCAGCATAAGACACGGGGTTGTTATCATAAGGTTCAATATTTAAGGGGCGATATCGGGGGATATTATTACTTGACCCCAAAGGATATGTATATAAAATAGTACCCTGCATTTTTCTTATAAGTGTGCCATTGTCAGATGAACTTACAAAGCCTTCTTGTCCGGGAGTAGAATTATTTTCAATAGTGTATGGGCTTATATTATCAATAAATAAAGTATCCTGCATCGTTGCCAGTTCGAGAGAATTTAAATTAAGTTGTTTATTGATATGAACATTTTGCTGCATAATTTTTTTTTGATTTCCCATGCATGAAAGTTTATAAAAATGGGTTGCTGAGTCCCCTGAAATGTATTGCTGAGAACCTTTTAAAAAAACATGGGAGGTGTCACAGATGAAGCTACCGGAGTTTTGCCAGTTACCGTACAAATCAAAAACACCATTGCCGGAAGAGTAGGAATGATTAACATAGGAAGAATCAATTTGAATAAAACCATTGTGGTTGATAGTTCCAATATTTTTGACAGAACCTTGGACAGCTATTATTGCATTAGGCTGAGAATAAAATATTGCACCGTTATTGGTCAGTAGTTGGGCAAAAGTATCCGTTGTTAATAGCCCTAAAAATAGTAGTAATATGTAATTGATATATTTCATTTTTCCCTTATTGTCAAAAAATCACATTTTTATTTTATTTTCATTGGAAATAGTATTTACAAAATCATTTTTACCTATACCGCAATCACGTATTCCTTCTTTTGCAGCCTCTTTAAAAAGATTTTTTTCATCAGTAGAATATTTACTAAGATGTTCTTTTGAAATTATTTGCACATCTGCCCCTTTTGTAATGGAATCTTTTATCTGGGAGTAACTTTTGTTTTCCACGGCATTTAATAAATTTTGATCAATATTTGACAAAATCTTTCCTTTGTGAATAATATCACTTTCATAAACATAAACAGGATTTTCAAAGCCACTATCTTTTCTCATTCCGGTAATTTCTAATTGTTGTCCGGCTTTTAATCCTTCTAATTTTTCTGCCTGATCACCTATTGCAATATATTTTTCATACAAAAATTCATTTTCTGTTTGGGCGAATCCCAATTCAAATTTTGTTTTTTTAGTATCGTTTTCAGTTTCAATAACAATGTCATGTCTTAATATTCCAATACCGTATTTTTCCATTTTTCGTATTGTCTTTTAATTTTCATTTTCAAATTGATTCATTTTCAAATTTTCAAATCATAAATCACAACTCCCCACTCTGACACACTGAGCGAAGTGCCGCACTGCGTTGTGTTGAGCCTGCCGAAACGAACTTGTTGAAGTGTCGAAGTGCCAACTTCGTGCTTCCAACTTCTAACTTCTAACTTCCCATCAACATTATTTCTTCAAAAGTCTTTTCAACTCTTCAATCTCTTTTCTCAATTCTTCAATTGTCTTTGCCTGGTCATTAGTACGATTTATTAAACCCTTAATTGCAGCCATGTTGACACCATCAATGTCAAAAGAATTAATACCGATTTCTGTTTCTCCTAATCCAAAAGCAGCAAAAAAATCTTGAGCCATTGGTCCTATATGTTTAGGTTGAATTTTATAGTTTTCATTTTTATTTGGATTTTGTGCCTTATATCCCCATTCGCTAACATTGAGTTGGTTTAATTTTATTAGTACTTCTTCAAAATTTAATTCTCTAAAATTTTCTTTTACATTTTTATCAGAGACACCCGTCCATGAACCAGCCCCTGAAGCAACTGCCACATAACTTGATAAATCGTTACTACTATACAACCTATACCCTCCATGAAACCGCATGTTCATTTGATTTCCTGATGAAGAATTTAAATCTACTGTTGAAGATGCATCTCCAAAACAAAAAGAACCGGCATGAATTGAATTTACTTCTGTCCCCAATGCTATACTGCTTGTTGTGGTAGCCGTAGAATTATTTCCAACTACAAAACTATTCGTTCCACTGGCAGTTGTATTACTACCAAAAGCAGCACTTAATACTCCGCTAGCAATAGTGTAACTTCCAAATGCTATACTATTTTGACCACTTGCTGTCGTATAATAACCAAATGCAGAACTGCCATCATTACTCGCTGTTGTATTTATACCAAATGCAGAACTAGTTATACCGCTCGCTGTTGTACCGTTTCCAAATGCAACAGAATAATTTCCTATATTGGCATCATCCCATAACGCTCCAATTGCCTGCCCGGCCCTGAATGCTGCTTTTGCAGGAATCCACATGAGTCTTATGCCGGCGCCTGAAACGGGTGTACTTCCGGTAGTTCCGTTAAACAATATTGAACCGTTGTTTACATGAAGCTTTGCTAGGGCAACACTAATATTAATACCAAAATTTCCGTTAGAAAGCAATCTTGCTTTCTCTGTATTATTGGTACGGAACGTCAAATCCACGTTGTCTGTAGTACCAACAAAATTCGTATTTGCATTTGTCCCCGTGTTTCCAAGAATACCCCATTTGTTTGTAATCGTTAAAGCGTTCGGATCTGTCCATGTTCCAACACCATTTGCATCAGAAGTAAGAATATAATTGTTTGCTGCACCGGTACGAAGTCTTATTTGTCCATTTATGTCGAGTGCTTGTGAAGGCGCATTCGTGCCTATTCCTACTAATCCGGTTGCTAAAATTTTTAATCTTTCCGTGTTGTTTGTCCTAAAATTTAAGTCTACAAAATCTGTTGTTCCAACAAAATTATCATCGGAATCCATTCCTGAATTACCCCAAATATCCCATTTGTTTGTTATCGTCAATGAATTCGGGTTTGTCCATGTTCCAACACCATTTGCATCCGAAGTAAAAATATAATTATTTGTTGCGCCAGTACGTAATCTGATTTGTCCAACAACATCCAGTATTTGTGTTGGCGCAATAGTACCTATTCCGACAAAGCCTGTTGATAGAATTCTTAATCTTTCAGTATCATTTGTCCGGAAGGCTAAATCTGCATTATCTGTTGTGCCAACATAATTATCTTCAGGATTGGTTCCCGAATTTCCCCATATATCCCATTTGTTAATATTTTGTAAAGAGTTTGGATTTGTCCATGTTCCCACACCGTTAGCATCTGAGACTAAAACAAAACTATTTGTTGCACCTGTACGCAATCTTATTTGTCCGTTCACATCCAAATTTGTTGTTGGTGCAAAAGTATTAACCCCGACAAAGCCCCCTGAATGAATAAAAATTCGATGTTGTCCGTTTGTGCGAATACTTAAATGCTGCAAGTCGCTTGTTCCAATATAATTATTCGTAGGATTAGTTCCTGAATTCCCAGCAATATTCCATTTGTCAGTAATAGCTAATAAATTCGGGTCTGTCCATGTTCCAACACCATTGATATCCGAAGTAAGAATATAATTATTCGTTGCACCTGTGCGTAATCTTATTTGTCCGTTCACATCTAATTTTTCAGTTGGAGCATTCGTGTTAATCCCTGTGTTCCCATTTATTAAAACCCTCATTTTTTCTGTATTGTCGGTTTTAAATACAAGGTCTGCGGTGTTAATACTTCCGATAAATTTTGAAGCTGTTACATTCATGTTTCCATTCACGAGCCACGCCATTGTATCAATCATACTTGCTGTGTAATTATTGATTGTCTGACCGTCAATGGATAGATTTGTAAAATCAGCATAATTGGAAATAATAGTATCAGAATAAACATAATTTGCAAAAACAGAATCACCGTAAAACAGATTATTATAGAGGTTGTTTATAGAAGCTGCATTAAAAATAGCTGTGTCAGATTGTATGTATT
>MEOG01000056.1:47812-61921 GCA_001769125.1 Bacteroidetes bacterium GWF2_35_48
TATAGAGGTTGTTTATAGAAGCTGCATTAAAAATAGCTGTGTCAGATTGTATGTATTGAGCAATAATTGTGTCCGAATAAATATAGTTGGCAAATAAAGAATCGAAATATGCATAATTTCCAATAATTGAATCTACCTGTAGATTGTGTACGATTAAAGAATCGAAATTAATATCGCAAAGATTTTTCCATAAATTTGATTTAAAAAAGTAAAAACAATTTTCTGTGGTATTGTACACGAATAGTCCGTTCGCAGGAGATACAATTGAATTTATTTCTGCTGTTGTTAAGCGGGGAACAAGCAGTCCTTTGTTATTTGAATATATATCAAGTATTGCCGTTGCATCCGGATTGCTTGTCCCTACCCCTGCTCTGCCGTCTGCTTTTATTCTTAATTGTTCAATATTATGAGTACGAATTACTAAATCAACACTGTCTTTTGTCCCTATAAAGTTAATCGCAGCATTCGTCCCTGTGTTCCCGTTTAAGTCCCATTTCTGAATAAGGGTGCTGTCAATACTGATCAGGTGATTATGGATTGAATCCAGACTTGCATTAATAACAGAGACGCTGTCAAACAAGTTGTTTATTTGTGTTGAATGCACATGTATAGAATCATACAGCGCAGAAATATCATTGTTTATTACCTGTATCGAATCGTATAAATTATTTATTTGGTTTGTGTGATTGTGTAAGCTATCATAAATATTGCTAATATCCTGATGAATGACTTGTACAGAATCGTAAAGATTTTGAAAATATTGATAATAGTTCGTTAAAGAATCATTAATAGTATTGATATTGTTATTAATAACAGTAAGACTATCGTAAATGTTATTTATTTGTGTTGAGTGAACATGCAGGGAATCATAAATATTATCTATATCCTGATTGATGGTATAAACGGAATCGTATAAATTCTGTATGTATTGATAATAATTGTTTAGGGAATCGTTATAATTATTAATTACAGTATTGATGTTTGTAATAGAATCATAAAGGTTTTGAATATGGTACGTATGATTGGCGAGGGAGTCGTAAATATTTGTTATATCCTGATAATTATTAATAATAGAATCATGAAGAGTATGTATGTAATTAGATATGCTTGTCAGAGAATCCCAGATAGCATCCGTGTTACAGATTTTTTTCCAGCTTGCAAGTTCTTTCACCCAGAAACAATTGTCCTGAATATTGAACAGCAATAATCCGGTTGCAGGGTTGAGTATGCTGAGTGCCTGTGCAGAGTCTAAGCGAGGCACGAGAAAACCTTGTTTGTCTGCTTTTAGTTCCAATATAGAGGAGCTTTCAGGCGTTGTTGTCCCTATACCCACACTGTTGTTTTGTGCATAAGAATATTGCTGTATCAGCGTTATAATGCAAAACAGAAGTATTGTTTTTTTCATGATTATTTTAAAATAATTATTGTAAAGTATAAATAATTGATTTGTATTCAGACCAGGTATTGTCATCATCCTGAACCCGGACTTTTATATTGTAGTTTCCCTGCTGCGGAAAAATATAATTGATATTATTATCTGTTGACGTGATTGTAAACGTATTGATCTTGTATTCATAGTTTATGATAGTACCCCCGTGAGCAGCATCTTTGTCATAGGATAAGGCAGCATTTATATTACATTCAAGTGGGTCGTGTATTTGTGTATTTGTAACTTCAAAACCTGCTACAGGGGGCAAATTTGCAAATACGGTTATTTCAATTGTATCGTAAGCTGTAATATAATTATCACTTACAGCGTAAACCGCTTTCATTAATCCGGTATTTTCAGGATATAATTTTATTGTTTTTTGATCCAGATTGATGGTTTCCTGCAGAACATTTAATCTATAAAATAAGGAAGGGCTTAGGTCTGTTTGTTCATCAATTATTTGGTAATCCAATAAATAATATTCATTCCTGAATTTCATGGAGTCTTTTAAATTTTTAGCGTAAACCGTTGTCCCGCCTTTTCGTATTTTTAACTCAGGGGTTTTATTTATATCTTTAAAATAATCTTTCCGGTTATCACAACCCGCGATTATTATTAAAAATGCTAAACAGATTAATAAATAGCGCATGGTTATAATTTTTGAATTTTGATTTTTTTATTGTTTAATTTTAGAATGTAAATTCCGGATGGATAATTATACATGTTTATGCTGATTTTATTATTCTTTGTTTTTTCTGTCAGAAGTGTATTTCCAAGAATGTCATAAACACTTATTTCTATTTCTTTTTTATTGGCGTTTTTATTTTCTATTGACAATATTTCATTTACCGGATTGGGATATATAAATATATTTTCCATATACAGATTATCTTCAATTCCTGTAACCTGTATTAAATTCTGCTTGATAATGGTGTCCTTACAACCAATGGGGCTTGTTGCTGTTAATGATACGGTAAATGTATTTATGGAATAATAATAATGTGCGGGATTTATGGATGTTGATGTTTGACCGTCTCCAAAATTCCAATGATAGGTATTGCCGTTTGTGCTCTGATTGGTAAAATTTACAACATTGTTTAACTCGATGATACTGTCTGATACTGAAAATTCAGCTTTTATGGAATCTACTGTTATTTTTATGACAGTGTCTAATGATACGCAATTATGCTCGTTCACGTTATTCAGGGCAAAAACATGAGAATTTGTTAAAGATGGGATTGTAAAATAGGGTCCGTTATTTATTAAAAGACTGTTTTCATACCACATAACTGTATTTAATGGTGGATTGTTCGATGGAGTTAAATTTACGGTACTGTATTTACAATACAAATTATCCGTGATAACGCTTGGAGGGTTCACGTTGTCAGGAATGGTGGTGTTAATATTTTGTAAGTTACCGGGACAGCTTAATTCAAAATCATAGATAACTGTATCATGTATTGCCTGAATGTTTAAAGGAACTACTGCTGTATAATTTAATAAAACAAGACTGTCGTTCGTGCTTAATTCTGTTGTGTTATTAAACCACTTATACAGATAATTTTGATTTTCGGTATTGCTTGCTGTTAATAGCATTGTATCCCCTTTGCAGATGTATGTTGGCATGGATACAGACACGATATTGTTTGCCGGGTTTTTCAGGGAAGTAACAATAATGTTTTTGCTTTTTATGTTGCATCCATTCGCGTGAGTTGTTATTAAATAATATACCCCCTGTACTTCATTCGTGTTTGAAAGGTTAAAATTCTGCGTGCTTCCTGTTCCATTTAATATTGTGTCAGGAGCAATTATTTTGTACCAGTTGTACGAGTAATTACTGATAAAATTATTAATACTGATGATTTGGTTTGTACCACCACATCCTTGAATATAGATAGTATTCAGCGTATCAAGCATATTTGAATTTACTAAAATACTTGTGTTGGGCAATGGTTTTATTGTAAGGACTACTTCGTTTGATGTAATAAGCGGAGAACAAGTTCCTGCAACCAAACATCGGAATCTTAAATTATTAAAACTGTTTCCAGCTTGTGTAATGGACATGACCGGTGTGTTAACATTACTATAAGGAAAGGTGTTCGTTAAACTTTCCCATCCGGAGCCATCGTTTATTTGCCACCCGAAATATAAATTTGTTCCGTTTGCTGCTGCTGAAAAGGAAACATTTTCACTTTCACATATAATCGAATCTATGGGTAAAGAAGTAAAAACGGGTGAAGTATTTACTGTTAAAAGTACTGAGTCTGAAACTGCGCTTGGTGTACACGCTCCACTTACAACACATCTTAAAAACAAACCATCCATTTCATTCTGAATATTTGTTATGGTTATTTGAGATGAATTAACATTACTAAAAGGAATTGTGTTTGTTAAGTCTACCCATCCCGAACCTTCGTTTTTTTGCCATTGGTAGCTTATGGACGTACCGGATGCTGTTATAAAATTTGCTGAATTTGTTCCTTCGCATATAGTAAGGTTCAATGGATGTTGCGTAATTGCCGGAAGTGTATTTACCGTCAGATTTGCTTGGTTTGTGCTTACATTTGGAGTACATACTCCGCTTACCTGACAACGATAAACATAATTATTCATAGCAAGGGTAACATTATTTATTCCAAGTATAGATGTTGTTACATTGCTGTAATTGGAAGAGTTTGTTAAATTTATCCATCCGGAACCATCGTAAGTTTGCCATTGATATGTTAGAGATGTACCGGATGCAAATGTTTGCATACTTGTATTTCCTCCAACACAAACGGACACATTTTCAGGATGCGATACAATGGAAGGAGCAACGTTTACAGTCAATGTTGCTGCATTTGATGCTATGGTTGGCATGGTCGGCATGCAATATTTATTTACAATGCAGCGATATTGATCATTATTCATGTTATAATCTGCATTGCTGATATTCATTGTTGGCGTTGTTACATTGCTAAATGGTACAGTATTAGTTAAATCCACCCATCCCGAACCTTCGTTTCTTTGCCACTGATAACTCAAGGTCGAACCGGATGCTGCCACTGAAAATGATGTTGTGATATTGTGGCATACTGAAGAACTTGAGGGGTGTTGGCTTATCGTTGGAAAAGAACAGGACGTAAACTTTTTAACGCTTGCTTTATTGGAATTTTGTCCGTCTTTATAGGCAACATATAAATTATTATTTACAATTTTTAATGTAACATAACTTGCCATCCCTGCTGAAAATCCTGATGTGTCTATGGTTGTCCAGAACGATCCGTTGTATTGTTTAACTGTTGCCTTGGCATTGTTAGAAACGTCTTGATATGCTATATAGGGAGTACTTGAATTTAATACCAGCGATGGGTAGGCAATAGTTCCCTGTGAAAATCCGGGTATTCCCTCGTTAATCCAGCTTGTACCGTTAAATTTCATAACACTTGCTTTGCTTAACGCGTTTCCATCTTTAAAAGCAATGTAAGGAGTTATTCCATTGGCAAATGTTAAACTGGGGGAATTGATAGCCCCGGTAGTAAAACCTGCTGTTCCAATGTTTTCCCAATCCGTCCCGTTAAACTTCATAACACTTGTTTTATTAAGGTTAAAAATATCTCTGTATGCTACATGAATCACGTTCCCCCCATTTTTTTCTAATGTGATTTCAGAAGCGATACCCGGTGTAAAACCCGGTATTCCTACATTTACCCAGTCTGTACCGTTAAACTTCATAACTGTTGCTTTGCCCGAATATGTACCATCTGAAAAGGCAACATGAGGTTCTGTTCCTACTATTTTTATTTTTATCGGGTTGGTGCTTCCGGCTGTAAATCCGCTAGTCCCTACATTTACCCATGCTGATCCGTTGAACATTTTTACAGTCGGTTTGTCTGAATTTATTGCATCCGAATACGCTATATAAGGTATTCCTGTTGAATTTATAGCAAGCGACAGGGAGCTTACCGTACCTGCGCTAATACCTGCAGTACCTACAATAGTCCAGGAAATGCCGTTGTATTTCATAACCGTAACTTTGTTTGAATTCGCTCCATCCGCGAATGCAACATATAAAACCTCTGAACCTGTTGCATCAAAGCAAACCATATCCGCGCTCCCGGCAGTAAATCCTTCGATTCCTACTGTTTCCCACTGAGAAAATCCATTGTTGATTATTATTTTTAATATCAAAAGGAGTAATACAATTTTTTTCATAATTATTAAATTTATTTAAATTTTATTGTACAAATATTCGTAAGCCTGCGCCTGCATGAAAATGAAACTTGCCGAATTTGTTTTGCAAGCGGTAGTATTCATCAAAGTTTAACAGCAGGGCTATTCTGTCCGTGAGAAATAATTCTATATTACCACCTGCGCCCCCTCCATAGTCAAACAGGGATTCTGATTTATCGAGGTATGTATTCTTGTTATTTTCTACCCCGAGCAAACCGCAATAATGAATGTTTATAAAACAAAATTCTTTTATTTTATAGACTGTGTGGCTCATTCCTGCATGTAAAAAAATATCATCATAACCAGCAATGTTTATTTTCCCTCTTTCCCAGGATACGCTGCTTTGAAACATGGTTCTGTTATTTATATAATAGGAGTATCCGAATTGCATGTATTTGCCGAATTTATTCATGCCTGTAACAATGTCTAAGGCTTTAAATCCTGAAATATGCCGGAGGTTTATTTTTATATCTGTTGTGTCCTGTGCTTCTAGGGAGCAAGTGAAGGAAACAATAAAGAATACAGTTATGAATTGTTTAATCATCATTAATTTATTTTACCTAGTATTTTTAGATTAAAAAGTTCCAACCCAAGAATTTCTTTATCCATTTCGTATTGACTGTAAAAGGCTTTTTCTTCGGCATTTCTTTGTGTAGCTTTTTCCATGAGTGTTATATATTTTTCTTTTAACTCCACAGATTTGAAAATTAATTCACGGCATTCGTTCATCCTTGCTGTACGTGCGCCCTGATCCATTGTAAAGAATCCATCAATCAATAATTTTGCCGACATCTCGTTTGCCAGAAAGACAAGGGAATCCGATTGATTTTTGTACAGCATTGCCATCTTGATGTTCATCTGGTTTCTTTGTTCGTATATCAGCATTTTGTTAAATAAAAAATCATCTACTTTTCGTTTAAAATTTGATCGCAGATGCCTGCGCTCTGCTGCTGGTATATTGCTTTCAATCCATTTTTGGTATGCGCTTTCTTTTTTGTATTGCAATGCGACCCAGTCTCTCATTGTGGGTCCGAAAAGGCGCAGCAGATTGTTCACGTCTGTGTGGCCGGGCTTGTCAATGTTTTTTAAATATTCTATCAGCGGTTGTTCCTCCCCTATGTTTGGTATGTAATCTTTAATATCCGTGCTTACACCCAAAACAGAACCCGTTATTGTCAGTACATCCATCCATTTTAAATCTTTAACACTGAGTATTGAAACAAGGTCTTTTTGTATTTGTTCCTGAAACTGATAAAGACGATCAATGGTTTCCTTTGTTTGCTGCGCCAAAATAATGGCTTCCCGTGTCTTAACCACTAAGTTTTTAGCTGTTATTACACCCTCCATTGTTTGTGAAAGCATTGCTCCTTGCCATATTGCTGTCTTAAAATTAAAAGAATTTGCTAAAGGGTCTATTAACTGGGCTTTTGAGAGTGAAGCCGAGAGAATGCTTACAATTAAAATCAAGTAAATCTTTTTCATAGCTTTTAGGTTTTATTTTACTGCGAATTTTAAATAAATAACATAGCCGTCTTGCAAACTTATTGTTGTTGATTGAGAGCTTGTAACCGCTTTGGTAATTGTTTTAATGGATCTGTTTATCAATTGTCTCTTTATTGTATTGTTGTCTGTTACATTATCAACAGCTTCTTCTTTGGATTTATCAATTCCCTTGTCTAAAGCTGTTTTTGAATAAATTCCTTCTATGTAATCGGTATCGAATAATTCCATGTTTACATTTACGTTTCCGGTTGGAGTTTTACACATGTGAATTGTTACCAATGCCCGATTCCCATTGTAGGATACCCGTCCGTACAATAAGCTGTTTGAAGGAATAAGCTGATTGTTGTATTTTATTCCCTGTTTTAAGCGTATTGTTATCCCACCCTTGTCTTCAATTGTTTGATTACCGTATATTTCACCCCGGATATATTCGTTTGAATTGTCTGCTTTGCTTGTGCTTTTTTCATTCGTACCGGATTGTTTTTTTTCTTTCGGATTCTTTTTTGTTATGGTTCCGAAAGGGTCACTGTTTTTATTTTCTTCTTTTGTATCTGATTTTGTTACATCTTTTTTTTCCCCTATTACCTCTTTTTTATTTGTATTGGATTGTTTTTTTTCATTATAATTTTTGTAGGTAATAGTATTATTCACAGGTGTCGTGTTTTGTTTTTCTTCTTTTTTCTTTTTTGTATTTTCTTTGATTTCCTGTTGATTTGTTTCCTTTTGATTATTATCAAGATTCGTTAATGTGAGCTTGATGATTTCATCTTTTGTTTCTTCTTTGGGTTTGTAGTCTTTGGACTCTTTAATTTCCTTGTCGTACAATTCTGTTTTATTTACTTCTGTTACTTTTACAACAGTGTCTGAAACCGGGTCCTTGAATTTGGGCAGACTTTTGTTTTCTGCATTTTTAATAATGCTCACCATGATCATGAATCCTATAATCAATATGCCAACCGGAACATACCAGTATTTTTTTATGATAGTTATTATCTTCATTTCACTATTCTATTTTCAGGGCATTACTCAAATATTCAGAATTTACAATTATTGTCATGATTCTGTTACCGCTGTATTCTCTGAATTGTATTGAAAGTTTCCCTTTTTCATTTAATGCAAAAAGAGGAATGGCATACGCCAGTACTTTGTTTTTTTTTCCTTTTATGATCAAGTCTTTTGGTTTGATGGTAGGAAACAAATCATTCTTTTTTTCTTGTTTCTTTTTAAACAAACCTTTCTTGAATACTTCAATGTATTGAAAATTTACGATGTCAATTTTATAATCTATTGAGCTTGTATTTTTTACTATTATTTTGAAATAAAAATGGGTCTGGTCATTTGCGATGCTTGACACAGAAATATAAATTTTATCCGAATAGGTGCCAAGAGTTTTTATTTCTGAATTGACAGGAGTATTTTTAAGGCGTTCGCTTACTACTTCTTTACTGAAAACATTCAGACGATCTCTCTTTATGTCATCTATCTCGTCCGGAGAATCATTCACATTACTTATTCCTATTTTGTTTTGTTTGCTTGTGTCCGTTTTTGTTGTTTTTTTGTCTTTATCATTTCTGAAATCATAATTTATTTTTGTTGGGGACTCTGTATATTTTATCACTGCGAAATAATAGTTGTCCTGACAGCGAACAAGCAGGGAGCTTGTTTGAGCATTAGGCTTGCTTGCTTTTAAAAAAACAGAGTTCATATCCATCTTTGCGTAATAATCTCCAACAACACCAATATTTACAAGATCAACCTCGCTGGGATAAACAAGATACACAGTATTTTGTTCAGAAACATAAATCGTATCTTTTACTTCCTGTGCCTTGCAAAAGGTACTTATCAGGATAAGAAACAGCAGGTATTTATTCATTCGTCCCTTCATTTGCCTGTTTTTCTTGTTTCTCCTGTATTTCTTTAATGGCTCTGTCGTAAGCAATGACTTCAAAATTTACCAATTGCAGACCATGCGGATTTGCATCCGATCGAAATGTTGAGACAACACCGAATTTAGCAGCAAGGGGCAACATTTCCCTGTGATCTGAATAAACCGCGTATTGCTTGCAGTATGCGCGCGCCGTTATCGGGTTGCTGTTATGGTCAATGAGTACGGAGTCCACCTCCAGTTCTGTACGTGAATTGTATTTCCGGTATTTATCAATAATTTTAGCATCCGATAATTGCTTGTATAAATACATGCCGGAAGGTTTATCAATTAATAAAAGTGCTTTGTTTACACGTTTCTCGTAATTATACTGGTCATGTGAAAACATGTTGTACATGAAAAGAAAGGAGTGGTTTTTCATCTCTGCATCATTTCGTTCCTTTGAATCCAGTGCCACGCCTTTATATGCTGCGTTTTCGGATATAAAATATACATGCTCTTTTGCTTCACTGCTGTACATGAACACTAGTATTGCCATTATAATGTTGAGCAAGCCGCTGATAACTATTGCGGACAAAAAAATACTGCGGTTCGATTTAATTAAATCTGTTACTGTTTTGGTTTCTCCTGTTAGTGCCATAATTTTATTTTTGTTTCGTTATTGCATTATTGATTGAACTACTACCGGAAGCAGCTCCACCGCCACCTCCTGATGGAGTGCTGCCCCCTCCCCCGCCGGATGCAGTTTTTGCTGCTCCTGTTGCAAATCGGCTTCCAATAGATGCAGCACCTGTGCCGACCTTGGAAGCTACAGCTGCCGCACCTATTCCAACAGCCATTAATTTACCTCCTATACCACCCATGGAGGATATATTAATATATTTTGCTGTCAGAAAGGGAACCATCAAATACATCAATTGTACAACAAACCAAAATAAACCTAAGGAAAACACGCCGTTTTCTGTCATTGGAACATTGTTCATTTTGGCAATAAATTCTGTACTCAGTCCTATTGATATAGTTTCTAAAAGGTTCATGGTTACTGTCCACATTATTACTATTATCAAAGAGTTGAACCATTTTAAAAATACGGATGATCCCAGTAATATTGAAAATGCAAGGGCGATAGGTCCTGTTATATATAACACGGCTATGGACACGATTTGTATAGTTTCTATTACCGGTCGTATCGCCCTGCCCAGACTATTAAAAAAATCGCCTGCTCCTAATGGCACCAGTTCATCAAACATGTGCTTCATCATTTGTGCGTATGCATCTACTTTGCCATCACCGGTTTTGTTCACTACTTCAAAAAATTTAGCTGAGCTAAATTGGTCTGTAAAGTCCATCATTAAATTCGTAAAACCCCCGGCTAGTTCGTTATAGTTCATTATGGCTACTACATATACCAAGCCCATACCAATGTTTTTAACATTTATAGACATGTCAGATTCTACAATCCAGCTTGCATAGTTTTTACCTAAGTTAATCATTAAAAATAGTCCGGCTAATGCCAAACATATCTGTGCAGATTGGTTACCCCAGGCCTCCAGCATGGAAC
Organism: Bacteroidetes bacterium GWF2_35_48; assembly: GCA_001769125.1. Lineage (GTDB taxonomy): Bacteria > Bacteroidota > Bacteroidia > Bacteroidales > GWF2-35-48 > GWF2-35-48. The sequence goes on from MEOG01000056.1 coordinate 58,403, forward strand.
TGCTTTTAAATACTGCTAAAACTATCATAATCTGATGATTTTAGTTATTTTTATATGTTTCTACCCATTGTTCTAGTGCATATTCCATATTCCCGTATTTCTCGAATAATGTCTTCAGGTAATTTCGTTCTGAGGGTTTTGATGAGATTACTGCATATTCATTCAGGGGTACTTCAAGACAATAGATTTTTGAAACACTTTGTTGCTTAATGAAAAGTTCCCTGTAAGGTTCTTTTACATCCTGACTAATGCGGACACTTTTAAGTTTCTGTACATCCAGTTCTGTAAGACCCAGGTGCTTTTGCAGGTTCTCAAATACCTGTTCCGATTTGCCGGAGTGATTCAGTATGATTCTTGTCTCTGCATTGTTTATGATTGCGCTGCCTATTTTGCTTGCTATGATTTCTTCAATCCCTTGTGTGATGATGTTAATGGATCCGTTGTTTTTCCGAATCGTGCGGAACATGGTTTCAATCCATTCTCCCATATTGGAAAGCAAACTCCAGGCTTCATCCATGTACAGGTATTTACGTCTGTCAGGATATTTTCGGATTTGGTCAAGAGACAGTTCTGTTATGATCATGGCAACCACGTTAAATATGGCAGGGTCGTTTTTTACTTTTTGAAGGTCAAAACATACAAGGTCATAATCGCTCAAATCCTCTGTTTTCGTGTAGTTCAAAATATCTTTGTATTTTCCTTCCGTGAAAGGAGAAATTACAAGCAAGAGGGAATTTATATCAATGTATCTTTTATGGGTTTCATGTTCTTTGTTTGTATTGTTTTTATCGTAAGCCGTGAGCCAGTTTATAAATCCACGGATAGTAGGTAATTCATCCTTACCCTCTTTTATGGATTCATTGATTTCATTATAGTACAATTCCAGCCAGATGTTTAATACGGTTATGGCTTCTTTGGGTACTTCGGAAACATTGTCCCCTTTCCAGACAGTAAGAATCAGGGCTATCAGGAAATTCTTTTTCTCATCATTCAGATTGTATTGCTTGTTATGATCTTTGGAGATAAGGAAGGGATTAAATTGTAAAGGTTTTTCGAGGTCGTATTCATAATACTGCCCTTGCAGGGCTTCCACGAGGTTTTTATAACTGCCGCCAATGTCAATGATTAATTGTTTTTGTCCTTTTTCAAATCGTTGCGCCACAAAATGACCGATCGTAAAAGATTTACCGGAACCCGATGGTCCGATGATTACCGCATTCTGATTGTTAAGCTCTGTATTGAATAAATTAACCTTAACCAAATTCCTGTTGCGATCACAGATGTATTCGCCATTGCTGTCGCTCTGGTAGGTTGTGGTAAAGGGTACATAACAACAGGCAACATTCAGGGGGACAAGAAGCCATCGGAAGTTTTGGTTCATATTCCCGGGCAGGTTTGCAAAGAATAGGGAGCTGGTATCATAGCTTTCTACTTTAGCAGATGCTCCGTTCAGCATGGGAAAAATATTGATGATGTCTTTTATTTTTTGTTCTCTTTTTTCATCATTCGTATCATGAATAATTAACTGTACAGCCAAAGAGACTAATAATTCTCCGGACACGCGAATATCTGCCGTAAATTCTTCTATTTGTTGTTTTTTTATCAGGTTTCCCTGTTTGGCTAAACCCCCGAGCATGGCGTTAAAGTTCATTTCCTGATCAAGGGCTTTCATTTCTTTTTCCGTGTCCCTGATTTTGATGGTCTGTACAAGGATATGCGGGTAATTCATGTAATGAGTTAAGGGGTACAGGAAAGGGCTTGTAACATTATAGGCATTTTGACGGCTGGGAGACACTGTTTCTGCCTGCCCCGACATACTAATAATACTTACCTTTTTTTCTCCTATAACAAGGCAATTGCTTTCATTAATTAAATTGCGGTTAATATCTGTTTGTTTGCACGAAAATTCAAGGTTCATGTATTGATAATACAGGTTATAAATTTCCTCTTTTTTTAACCTTTTTAATTTAATGTCATTGATGGAGCTTACTCCGGCGCTAAAGGAATATGCAACTTTTTCAGCTTCATCAATTCTGCTGTCTATGTTTTCAAAAGGGTCTTTAAATACAGATTTCCGCATGGAGAAAAAGGTTGAAACAGGATGAACATCGTACAGTTTTTTTGCAAAGGATAAAGCGATATAACATTTGTGGCGCAATACCTTATCATCGCCAAAATGTTCCTCTATCTTTTTTATTAATTTACCAGTTTTACCCTGACATGGAGGTTGCTGAGCGAAGTCGAAGCACCGAAATGTTTCTTTGCTGACAGCATTATAATAAATATCTATTTTTTGAAATACTGTGCCAACAGGAAGGTTTTTCATTGCACCTGCAAGCTGTAATATTGCTCCTTCGTATTGCCCAGACTCCCATTGCTCCATCTCAGGCAAATCAAGCTTGTAGAGAATGGTAATATCCCCTGTTTTTAATATCACAAGATTATCCCCGATTTCATGAACAGGGTCTATCTCTGCGAAATTTATTTCTTTGTTTTTTCCTTTGCCCCTAAAGTCGAACATGTATTTGCTGAATTTATGTTTTTATACTGTAGAAATGTTTTGCTTATTCTTGAAAATATATAATTCTCATGGCCTTTTTTATTTACCCTTCGCAGGTAAATGAAGAGAACGATTGTTACTACTACTATTCCCAGGTAATATAACTTTGGAATTTTGACACCGAAGAAACTTGTTATGATACCTGTTATCATAAAGTTTATGATGAAAAACAACATGAGAAAAATAAAATCAAACATGGGAAGTCCCAGCACCATGGATTTCCGTTCCACGGTTTTGTAAACGCGTATATCCATTTTTTTAATTTCCTACGCTTACACCAGATACACCCAAATCTCCAAGGAACATATTGAAGCAAACCCAAAGCACGATACCACCTATCAGCCATCCTATTTTTGAGCCGATGTTGCCTCTTTCCCCGGAATTCATCATGGCAATAACAACACGGATAAGAGCGATAGCGCAGGCTATCAGAAAAATTGCATTTATGATGGGTTTGATAACCGTCTGATACTTTCCTGTCAGCCATGTTCCTGTTGCCTGTGCATAAATAGGCGCTACATTTAACATGTATAAAATTCCCAATGCGACCAATGCTTTAATTTTTGTTTTCATCTTTTTAAAATTTGATTTTACGTTATTATTTATTCTTCTTCTAATTCTGGTTTTGTGTTTTTTAAGCGATTTATTCGCTTATTTGTTTTTTCTGATATCCCGTTTTTTTTAGCAGGAATTTCCTCATTATAAATTTTTTCAATTTCGCTGAGATCATTAATTTCTAAGTTTGCCTCTTTTTCCAATTTTTCAAAATTCAAATCGGGAAGGTTTTTTGCTTCTTCAAACAAATCCTGCAGGCAAGTTGACTCATGAGAAGTATCAATTTCATCAGATGTTTTTTTAATTTCATCTACATATTGGTAAGCGTCCGGCAAACTACATCTATAAAATATCAAGCGGCGATATTACCTTTGCCCTGGCAGAAGAGTGTGCAGTTGAGAAAT
>MEOG01000057.1 GCA_001769125.1 Bacteroidetes bacterium GWF2_35_48
TGAAAATTTTGCACTTGAAAATTCAAAAAAAAATTCTGATAAGAAAAAATTTTTACGCCAAATAAAAAATTTGGCTGACTGTATGGACAGACACTAAGTAATTACCATCTGGTCCCCCCGAATCATAAAAAATCCCTGAACATGTAATAATGGTAGTATCATTATGCATCAGGTAAATCTGGGCATTAGAGTAAAAAGAAAGAAATAATAAAAACACTATCAGGAAAAAATATTTCATGAGGATTGTTTAAATAAAGACGCTTGTAATGAAATCAGGTTGTCTGCTTTATGTACAAATGTGAAGAATTGATAAATATCAATCCTTGCAAGAGAAGTCAGTGTCCTTAAATTGACAAATATTACAACAAACTGTTACCCTTGCCTCTTCTTGAATATGGAGTTACATATATTAGAGATAATTCTATACCACCCTTGTAATTACTTACACTGGATAATTTTGAATCATTAATGTCATAGCTTAAATCTGGGATGTTAAATTAAGCTCGTTTCTTGATAAAATTTTGCCCCCCTATTTTTCAAATTAAATACATCTCATCTACGTTTTATATAGGAATAAGTGCCGTTTTTAAAGTTCAATTTTTTATTGCCTTAACTAAAATATCCAACTGCTCAAAGGCTTTTGCAAAAAATCTGTAACGAAGCTTTTCAGATGTTCCGCTTATTAACACAGATTTTTTTATCATTCCTTTCATCCAGTCTTCTGTTTCGTTGCAAAAAGAATTGTGCGTGGTAACTAATTTATTAAAGGCAATATGCGTAAAATAGACCGCTTTGGATTCTCCCATTTTTACAAGGATACAGTTATTTCCGAGTTCCAGCTCACAATTATATAATTGATATTCCGGAGCATTTTCAGAGATATTTTTTTCATCTGTCAATTTTTTACTCAATGCTGCCTGTTTTTCTATAAACTCAAACTCCTGCCTAACTTGTTCGCAAATGAACAAAGCATCATCCCTGTGTTGAAACTGACCGGATTCCCAAAAATATTCAATTTGCTTAATCAGGCTCGATCCTGTTGTTTCTGTCCATATTTCTACAGAGGGAACAGAGGCATAGGAATCAAAAATTTTTTTACACACATCAATATGATCATCCGATATATGCGAGGCATGAAATTTTTTTCCTTCAAAAGATGGAACAGCCATTACCGATTTCATCCAGTAAAATAGCTTAAAAGCTGCCAGCTCCGGATATTTAAAATGATAAAAAATCGGCAAATCTTCTGCCATATAAACTACTTGTCGCGAAGGTGCCTTGTTGATTTGTTTTAGATGTTCATATATTGAATGCAAATAGCCACTAAAGCCGGTTTCGTTAAATTGCAGCGACTGATACATAAATGACACAGTGTCTGCATCATGACTGTATAATGCGTCAAAAGATATTTTGTATTGACTGCAAAGCTTATACACTTCGTCTATCGTTAAAGCTGTTTCTCCTCGTAACCGTCTGTACGCACTATCCTGACTGACTCCAAGAATATCCGATATTTCAATCACAAGAGAACTACTGGCAGGCAAAGTATTTTTAATCTTCTCTAGTAGCTGAAACTGCAAGGAATTGCTGCTTTGTGTCTTCATTTTTTTATCATTTATCAATAAAAAGGAAATTAAATATTTGCAATATACAATAAAATCTGAAACATGATTTGCGAAAAATGCAAGATCACTTTTTTCAACATCTGATTTTTATAAAATGTTCATGTTTCGCATTAATATTTTTTCGCTCGGGGAAATTCCGTTTTTATTGCCCTGATACACGACCTACTTTTGTACTGAAAATAAAAACCTAAATTTTAAAAATCATGAAAACAAATTTTATTTCAATGAAAAAAATGTTCTTGCTTGCATTTGCCCTGATGAGTATTAATATGTACGGACAGGAAAACAAAGCAAACAAACCGGTAATAGGAGTGTTGAATATTGATACAAAAGGCATCAATATGCAGCCCGACCAAATGGGAAACCTGCTCAGAATCGAAATTGAAAAACTCGACACATTTGCAGTTATTGATAGATATGATGCACTTTACCTGATTGAAAAAAACAACATCATTGTCAATAATTGTTACGGGAAAATCTGCCTCGTCGAAAACGGAAAACTATTAAAAGCAGATAAAATGATTGGGGGAAGTGTAGAAATATTCGGAGATATCATCATTATCAGTCTGCGGTACATTGACGTAAAATCTGAAAGCATTGAAAAAACACAGGTAAAAGAATTTCTAAACCTTCAGAATGAATTGCAGTCAATGATAAAAATTACGGTAAATGAAATGTTCGGATATCATAACGATCAAGACCTGATAATGCGCCTCACAAAAAAATTCAATTATGAAAACCTGACGACAAATCCCGATAAAAATATTGTTAAACTTTCAGGACCGCGGCTTGGATTTATAACTTATACGGGCAAAAACGCGCAATATCTTTCCGATGCAAAAAATAAAGGAGGGTTTGATGCTTTTCCGATGATGTTCCAGTTCGGATACCAGTTTGAAAAACAATATCTGAATGAGGGAAATTTTCAGGCGCTTTTTGAATTTGTACCAATGATAACAGGATTGGATCAGGGATTTTTTGTGCCCAGCGTTACGGTAATGCATGGATTACGCAACAATAAATGGGGATGGGAATTTGCATTCGGCCCGACAATAAACGTCAATACTTATGCAAAAGGTTATTACGATAGCAACAATAATTGGGTTACCCGATATGATGATAATTTTATTTCAGAAGGAATTCCGCTTACAGAAAGATTAGACTCAAGAGGCTATGCAAAACTTACAACAGGCTTTATTTTTGCATGCGGAAAAACTTTCAAATCGGGAAAGTTGAACATTCCTGTGAATGTATGGTTGCGCCCCGATAAAAACGGTTGGATGTTCGGTGCTTCATTCGGATTTAATGCAAGAAAAGATAATGATTTGAAATTAAAATAATGCACCACCTCCGAAAACTAACAAAACACATAAAATGACACGAATTTAACGAACCTGTCTGCCTGTTTACTACAGCTAAATCTTCACTAGGTAAATCTGTCGACAAAGCAAGTTTAATATGTTAATTATTAGTTGTGTTTCAAAAGACAATTTGTGTAATTCGTGTCAAAAATACTTTTCGGAGTGGTCTCATATTTTAAATCATCAATCTGTGCAAATCTGTGTAACCAGTCTGCTTCTGGCAGGTCTATGGCAAAAAAATATTTTGGAAAAGATATTCAATTTTGCAAGCATCATAAGTAAACGTATCTTTGCACGATAAAATACACATAATGAAAGTTGCCGGATTTACATTTATAAAAAACGCTGTAAAGCTTGACTATCCTGTCGTAGAAGCAATTACCTCTATCCTGCCCCTCTGCGATGCTTTTTATGTTGCTGTCGGGAATTCTGAAGATGATACTTTGAACCTGATAAAAAATATTGACCCGAAAATTCACATCATTGAAACAATCTGGGATGATTCATTACGTGAAGGTGGGCGAGTTCTTGCTGTTGAAACAGATAAAGCGTTTTATAGTATTCCAGATGAATTCGATTGGGCTTTTTACATTCAGGGAGATGAAGTGATGCACGAAAAATATCTGCCTGTGGTTAAAGACGCAATGCAACGCTGGCTAAATAATAAAGAAGTAGAAGGGATGCTTTTCAAGTACCTGCATTTTTATGGTTCCTATGATTACATCGGAATAGCGTCCAACTGGTATAAACACGAAGTCCGCATCATCAGAAATGATAAATCAATATTTTCTTATAAAGATGCGCAAGGATTTAGAAAAACCCCCGATGAAAAGCTGCACGTAAAACCCATTGATGCATACATGTACCACTATGGTTGGGTAAAAGACCCGCGCTCCATGCAACAAAAACAGGAATCGTTTCACAAATTGTGGCATGATGATCAATGGATGGAAAAAAATATCGCAAAAACAGATAAATTCGATTACTCAGGTATAAATGCTTTATCGCTTTTCAAAGAAACACACCCGAAAGTTATGCAAGAGCGTATTACCCGCATCAACTGGAAATTTAAGTTTGACGTTTCATTCAATCGCTTAAGCCTGAAAGATAAATTTAAAATTTTTATGCTAAACTATTTTGGGTGGGATATTGGATATAAGAACTACAGGGTAATTTGAGGTTTTCACATCTTCTCCTCCACACAATTACATTTTCTGAAAATAATTTTTGCGCGCGGACTTTTTATTCTTCCAAAAAACTTTGTATCTAAAATTTTCACAAGCTCTTTCACATCCGGCAGTGCAACATCATTCTCAACATGCAAACTGCGAAGCGGAATTAAATAAGAAGCTTTTTTCTTCTTCCCTTTTTTTCCTGTAATGATATCCGCACTGGAATAAATAAGATATTCTTTTTTTAAATCAAAACTAAATTTTCCAGTATCGGCAACAAGCATTACAGAAGCCCATCTCTTACCTTTATAAATTTCTATTACATCTATTTCATAAATTCGCAAACCTGCTTTTTCAGAAGCCTGCATACCTTTAATTTTTCCGATAAAGATAAATTCAGAAGCATTGTATTTGCCCTGCACCGTATCTTTCAATGATGCTCCCGCAAAATCAAAAAATAAAAAAATAAAAATAAAATTGAATATTATTCTCATGCCTCAAAACTAATAAAAAAGCTGTATATCTTTGTTCCCTGAAAATGGAAACGAATAAAAAAATAAAAATTGAACTTCTTGCGCCCGCCCGCGATGCAAGTTCAGGTATTGAAGCAATCAAGCACGGCGCTGATGCTGTTTATATAGGAGCAGCAAAATTTGGAGCACGCACAGCCGCCTCGAATAGTATTGAAGATATAAGCAAGCTGATTGCATTTGCGCATAAATTCAATGCAAAAATATATATTACTTTAAACACACTTCTTTTTGATGAAGAACTTGAAGATGCGCATAAAATGATTTGGCAGCTTTACAATTCAGGAGCCGACGCATTTATCATACAGGATATGGGAATACTTAAAATGGACATCCCTCCCCTGCCCCTGATTGCAAGCACACAAACGCACAATACTTCTCCTGAAAAAATAAAATTTCTCGAAGATGTAGGTTTCAAAAGAGCTATTCTGGCGCGAGAACTTAGTATTGATGAAATAAAAAAAATAAGAAGCCAAACAAATATTGAACTCGAAACTTTTGTTCACGGTGCTTTATGCGTATCGTACAGCGGACAATGTTATCTGAGTTATGCGCTGGGTGGACGAAGCGGAAACAGAGGAGCATGTGCCCAACCATGCAGACTTCCGATGGATATTTACGACAGCGATGGAAAACTTATTCAAAAAAATAAACATATTTTATCGCTGAAAGACCTGAATCTTTCTGAACACCTTAACGAGTTGTTGCAGGCAGGTGTTACTTCTTTTAAAATTGAGGGAAGATTAAAAGATATCAATTACATAAAAAATATTGTAAGTTTTTACAGGCAAAAAATTGATGCAATATTAGAAGATAAGTACACTCCATCTTCTACGGGAAAAGTCAGTCATTTTTTTATTCCGGATTCTGAAAAAACATTCAATCGGGACTATACAAGCTATTTTTTACATGGAAGAAATTCGGATATAAGCTCTTTTGAAACTCCAAAATCAAAAGGGAAATACATGGGGAAAATTTCAGATACAGAAAAAAAATATTTTAAACTGGATTCAAATGCAAAGTTTCATTCCGGAGATGGAATTTGCTTTTTTGATAAAAACAAAACCCTTCATGGCACGTACATATCAAAAATTGATGGTGAAAAAATTTTCCCTGATACGATGTTGCATCTCGCTATAGGAACAGAAATTTTCCGTAATTCAGATATAGAATTTGAACGTATTCTTAAAACAGAAACTGCCAGCAGAAAAATTCTGGTTCAGTTGTTTTTGAAAGAATCAGAAGATGGATTTCAGTTAGAAGCCAAAGACGAAAGCGACAATACTGCTTCGATAATATATTCAGTAAAACTTACAGAAGCTGAAAACTTAATAAAATCTACGGATGCTCTGTATAAACAACTTTCAAAAAGCGGGAATACAATATTTGAAATACAAAAAGTTTTCATCCCTGAAAACTGGACGAAATTTATTCCAATATCAACTATTAATAACGCAAGGAGAAAAATTCTTGAAAAATTAGAAACTGAAATTGATAAATCATACATCCGTGAAGAAAAAATAATCATACCCAATTCAATTCCATATCCTGAAAAAGAATTATTTTTCAATGCCAATATTTCAAACAAAATGGCAGAACAATTTTATAGAAGACATGGCTGTAATATTAATGAGTACGCACTGGAAACAACTAAAAAAGTAAAAGATAAAACTGTAATGACAGCGAAGCACTGTCCCCGGTTTTCTTTAAAAATGTGTCCACGCTATCACAATGCAGATAGCTCAAGTTCTTTTTATCTTAAAATCAATGAAATAAATCTCTCTATCGAATTCGACTGTAAAAATTGCGAAATAAAAATTAATTATTAATTTTGGATGTTTTTAAAAAAATTATGGAACCAATTTACAGGGAAAAGACTCAGGATACACCAGATGTAATTCTTGATATTGAAAATAATAAATTCTATATCGGAGGACGCTCATTAGCTGAAAACCCTGTTGAATTTTACAAACCCATTGTAAAATGGTTTGAAAAATACATGGAAGCTCCATTAGATTTTACGCAACTCGAATTCAAATTAGAATACTTCAACTCCACTTCTGCCCGAATAATTGCCAATATTCTCGGAAAATTTGAAACCCTTCATAAAAGTGGTCATAAAATAGAAATTATCTGGCAACATAAAATTACAGATAAAGACATTTTGGAATCAGGTATGCGCTTTGCAGAAGCCTTTTCCATTCCTTTTAAGTATATTCCTTATTAATCAATAAATTTTGTATCATGAAAAAGTTTTCGCACTTGTTGTGATTATTTTTTTGCATTTTCTGTAAGTTCATGTTTTATAGTTTGTGGCAATGCAAACAAAGTCTCAATCCTAAAAAATAAGTTAACTCTCTAAAAAAATTAATACTTCAACTTTTTTTTTAGACATCAATCAGATTGGTGTCAATAAAATGACCATTATTGACTGTTGAAATACTTTTTTTCATAACTTTGTATTATTTACATTAGTTTTTTTATGTCAAAAATTCTCGAAAATACGACTGTAATTGACTTATTCTGTGGAATAGGCGGCTTATCGCACGGTTTCGTGAAAGGAGATTTCAAAGTCGCAGCAGGAATAGATATTGACGAAACTTGTAAATATTCCTTTGAAGCTAATAACAAATCTACTTTTATTTCAAAAAGTGTATATGACATCTCAAAAAGGGAAATAAATGAATTGTTTGGAAACGCAAAGTGTAAAATTTTAGTTGGTTGCGCACCTTGTCAGCCATTTTCTTCATACACATTCAAAGATGGAGAAAAAAACGATAACGAGAAATGGAAACTACTTTATGAATTTGCAAGGTTAGTTAAAGAGACTCAACCTGATATAATTTCAATGGAAAACGTTTCTCAATTAGTTAACTTCAAAAAAGCCCCTGTTTTTGAAGATTTTCTCAGTTCATTAAAGGAGTTAGGGTATTTTGTCTATTATGAGGTAGTAAATTGTCCAGACTACGGTATTCCTCAAAACAGGAAGCGGCTTGTACTCTTGGCATCTAAGTTGGGTAAAATTAAGCTAATACCTAAAACTCACAGTAAAGAAAACTACGTAACTGTAAAAGATGCCATTGGTAAACTTCCCAAAATAAATGATGGCGAATTTTGCAAAAAGGACAAATTACATTTTGCAAGAAAACTGACCCCGCTCAACAAAAAAAGAATACAAAAAACTCCCTATGGTGGTAGTTGGATAGATTGGTCAGATGATTTAAAATTAAAATGTCACAAAAAAGAATCGGGTAAATCTTATCCAAGTGTATATGGTAGAATGAAATGGGAAGAACCTTCGCCAACAATGACGACTCATTGCATTGGTTATGGTAATGGTCGCTTCGGACATCCCGAACAAGATAGAGCTATTTCATTAAGAGAAGCGTCATTACTACAAACCTTTCCGATTGATTATAAATTTTTTGATAAAAAAGAAAAAACTTTTTCATCTGTTGTAATTGCACGTCAAATTGGTAATGCTGTACCTGTTAAGTTGGGTGAAGTAATTGCTGAAAGTATAAAGGAACATTTAAATCAGTTTTTATGAAGACATTCGATGAAATACAAATTGCGGAAGAACAAATCAAAGAAACCCAAGTAGATTATAACTATAGAATTGCGGACTTTTCTATCGGTGAACTACTTAAAAAATTTGTATTGAAAGGACAAGATTCCTCCTTCGAGGATGAGTCTATTTCAGGTCTTTATGTTCCAAAATATCAAAGAGATTTTGTCTGGCCAGAAAATATGCAATCAAAATTCATTGAATCAATTTTAATGGGAGTACCAATTCAATATCTTTTTGCATTTGAGTTGGATGAGGATGGTAATTTAGAATTATTAGATGGCGTTCAAAGACTTTCATCAATTAAATCTTTTGTTGATAATGTATTGATCTTATCCGAATTAGAAGAATTAGATGCACTCAATGGTTTTACATTTAATGAATTAAATACGGCAAGGAAAAGAAAATTCTTAAACACCACCCTAAAACTTTATATAATTGATGAAAATACTGACGAAGGAATTCGTGCAGACATTTTTAGACGTGTTAACGAAGGTGGTAAAAAATTAGAGCCAGCAGAAATTAGAAAAGGAAAATTTATTGGTAATCAGTTTTATAATTTCATATTAGAAATGGCAGATTCTGAAAAATTCAATAGTCTTTTCAGTTCTACCAAATCAAGCGATAAATTAAGAGGAGAAAAGGAAGAATTGATTACACGATTTTTTGCTCTTTCAAATAATTATCAATGCTTTGTTCATTCAGTTAAAGGATTTCTTGATGAATATATTATTGAAACTGATAAAACATTCAATTCCACAAAACAAGATGAAATGAAAAATGAATTGCATAAAACATTAAATTTTGTCCAGAGTAATTTTCCATACGGTTTTAAGAAGTCCGAAAATTCAAAATCAATCCCTCGTGTAAGGTTTGAAGCTATAGCAGTTGGAACAAATTTAGCTCTAAGAGAAAATCCAGATTTAACTCCTTCTAATTTAGATTGGATTAATTCAAATGAATTTAAGAAAGAAACAACTTCTGATGCAGCTAATAATAAATCTAAAGTTGTTGGCAGAATTGAATTTGTAAAAAATTGCTTATCAGGAAACCAAAATTTAACTCAACTTAATTATGGCGATTAGAGAAGAATTTAATAAAAGAGTTGCCGAAATAAACTCATTTTATGAGATTCTAAGCATAATTGAGTTAGAAAATCCTCGTATTTCTGCCCACAAGGTTGATGGAGAAAATATATTTGAAACACAATTGCAGATAAATTCTTCTAAAATAGACACGCTTCGTTCTACCACTTATTTGCTATTATATAACTTAATCGAATCAACTATATATAATTCCGTTGTAACTGTTTTTGACGAAATTAGCGATAAGGGATTAAAATATTTTGACATTATTGAGGATGTGCAAAAATATTGGCTGAATAACCTTTACAAGCACGATGATAAAAAGAAAAAAGAAACTATTATTGAAACAATAATGAATGTTGCTATTCAACTTTTCAATGATACTATTGTTTTGGCCTCAAACGAAATTAACTACGGAGGGTCTTTAGATGCACAAACTATTTTTGCAACAGCAAAATCTATGCGAATAGATATAGGGAACGTCCATAGAATTTATGACAAAAATAAGCATGGACAAACTTTAATTGAAATTAAACGAAAACGTAATTGGTTGGCGCATGGAGAGAAATCGTTTATTGAAGTTGGTAGCACAAGCTCTTTTCTACAATTACAAGAAACCAAAGATTACGTAATAACATTTTTAGGTGAATTTATTATTTCTGTTGAAACTTATATTACAAACCAACATTACAAAAGAGTAGCAGTCTGACTAAATATGTATTGATAAGCGTAACTACAAATCAATACCAAAAGGATCTATTAAAAAATACAAAAGAAAAAATAGTCCTAAAAAAAGCCGGTTTTAACCGGCTTTTTTTATTCTCTACTGAGTACTTGTAACTTTAAACTCAACTCGTCGGTTCATTTGACGACCATCTTCGGTTTTATTATCTGCTACTGGTTGTTCATCAGCATATCCTGCGAAAGTTAGACGATCTGCAGCAATGCCATTTTTAACAAGATAATCAACCACAGCTTTTGCTCTATTTTCCGATAATGGTTTATTGATATTTTTACCTCCTCTGTTGTCGGTATGACCTGAAATTTCAATTTTTAATTTCGGGAAATCCTTGAGCAATTGCATAAGCCTGTCTAACTCACCAAAGGATTCAGACTTTAATGTTGCCTTGCCATAATCGAAAAACACATTTCTAAGAACAATTTTAACGTCCTTATTCATTTTACTGAGCTTGATTTCCTTTTCTATTTCTTTATAATCTTTAGCTTCAGCAAGATCAAAATTTTCAGAGTGGAACAAATAATCTTTGGCTTCAACAGTAATACCATAATTTCTACCAGAAGGAAGAGAAACAAGGAATCTTCCTGTTTTACTGTTGGATGTTGAAGTAAATACTTCTACATTTTTCACATTGTCAACTATTTTAATGGTAGCTTCAACAGGTTCATTAGAAAATCCGTCTTTAATCACACCTTTAAGAACAGTGAGACGCATGGTTTTAATTTCTACTGCTTTTTCAACAACCATTTCTTTTACAGGATTCAACTGACTTGCCAATAAATTGTCTTCATTACTTAAAACAAGAGGTTTTTCAGGGCCTAAAAATGTAATCATATAAATATCGTGATACCCATGTCCTCCTTCTTTCGCTGTAGCATAATAACCATGCTTACCACTTCCGGAAATAACAAAAAAACGATCGTCATCTGGAGTGTTAATCGGATATCCTATATTTTGAGGTTCTGTCCATTGCCCGTTGTCGTCAAGTGTTGATTTGAAAATATCATAATCGCCCATGGTTTTATGCCCACGCGAACTAAAATACAACGTCTTCCCATCCGGGTGCATAAAAACAGCCTCTTCATCATAAGGAGTATTTATTCGTGAACCCATATTTTTAACTTTTCCCCATTCGCCGTCTTTATCTTTTTCTGCAAAATAAATATCTTTCCCACCAAAAGATTTTGAACCGAAATCGTCTTTATCTCTATCGCTTACATAATAAATTGTACTCCCGCTAAACGAAAAACTAGCGCAAGTTTCATGATATTTTGAATTAACACTTTTCACAGATTTAGGTTTGCTCCATTCCGTTCCTTTTAATTTTGAAACATACAGGTCGCCCATATTTTCTGCCTTGTAAATAAACAACTCTGAACCATCGGGAGCAAGTCCGATTGTGGCATCATGATCTTCTGTATTAAGAGGTTTTCCAATATTATCCGCCATTTTCCATTTTCCATTTTCATTATATGAAATGTAAATATCTTCAAAGGGCATACCGTCATCAGCAACCTGTTTGCTATCGGGACTTGGTCTTCTTGAAGTAAATATCATCATGGATTCGTCTGTGGAAATCAATGGGCTGTAATCGGGAAAAGAAGAATTTACAGCAGGTCCCATATTGTCAATAAAAACACGTTCTTTTATTGTCTTCAGTGCCTTTCCGTTATTACATTCATCAATTCTTTTTTGAACTAATGTGTTGAATTTCTGAAATTCATTTGGCGTAAGGGATGCTTTAAAATTGTTGTAAAATTCAATGGCTTTGTCAAAGTCAGCATTCAGATGATACCCTCTTCCCATCTGATAATAAATATCACTTGCCACCTGTTTATTGACATTAAAAGCTTTAAGAAAATAGTCCAATGCCTTTGCCTTTGTTGCCGATTCCATATAACATACACCGATTTTATAATTCAATTCAGGGTAATCATTGTTATATCTAGCAGCCTCAACATATTTCTCCAGAGCTTGTGTAAAATATGCCTGCCCCTGCTCCCATAAACTCTCGGCAGCCTGAAGCGCTTTCCATGCCTCTTTAAAACCATTATCGCCTTTTGCATTAAATGTTTTTTTATTGACCTGCACATTCATATCCTGCGCGTAGAAAGGAAAAGAAACGATAATTAAGCAAAATAGTATGATAAATTTTTTCATGATTTTCTTTTTTTGAATTAATTATTTACAACCAGAGATAAAAGTCTGCGCATTTTTTACACCAAGGTCAGCTGCTTTTTTCCAATCGCTGCAAGCGCCAGCCTCGTCACGAAGCATTTCTTTCGAATTACCTCTGTTCATATAGGCAAAACCATAATCGGGATTTATCTGAATAGCTTTATCCAACACTTTAACGGCATCTTCATAATACTTTTTTGCATCACTGTCTTTATCCTGAGTTGCTGCAAGTTTAATATAAACGGAACCCAGATTGTTGTATGCAAATTCATAATCATTTTTTATTGTAAATACACGGGTAAAATCCTCAATTGCGCCCTTATAATCTTTTAACTCATACTTACAACTTCCACGATTATTCAGAGCAATATGATAATCATCTTTTATATTAATGGCTTCGTCATAATCTTTAATTGCGCCCTCAAAATCGTTTTTCTTTCTTTTACAACTACCGCGATTATTATAAGATATATGCAATTTCTTGTCAAGGTCAATGGCTTTTGTATAATCAGCTATGGCGCCATCATAATCTTCGAGTTGTTTTTTACAACTACCCCGATCGTTATAAGCAACAGCATAATCAGACTTTGCATTAACAGCAGCAGTGTACTCTTCAATTGCAGCCTTATAATCTCCGGCCTGAAAAAGACAAACACCGGCAAAATAATACATCCCTGCTTCTTTTACACCATGTTCCTTTGCTTTGTTAAACTCTGCCAACGCTTCAGGATATTTATTCTGGTCATAAAGAATCTGACCTTTACTATAAAAAGCATTTCCCATATCGGGTTTTAATTTTATTGCTTCATCAAAATCAGCGATGGCTCCTGCAAGGTCTTTTAAAGCAGCCTTTGCAACGCCCCTGTTAAAAAAAGCAACATCAAAAGCGGGTTTAACCTTGATTGCCTGATCAAAAGCTTCAATTGCTTCTTTATATTTGCTTTCACCAAGAAGGCTGATACCCTCGTTGTATTTTAATTCTGCCTCCTGATCTTCCGCAACCACTAGTGTAGAATTTTTATCAACTACCGTATCGGGCGAAAACATAAAATTTTTATTCCCGGCAAAACCTGAAAAAGTAAAAATTGCCAGAAAAAAACATACCGCAAATAGTGTTTTCATATATTGATTAAATTAATTACAGGGTAAAAATATAAAAATCTTATTTAAACCAAAATCCATTCAGGTTTTTTTAAAGAAATGGGCTCTTTTTAATATGAGATTATTCTCAATTAATATAATCAAAAAAGGCACTTTCCCGTGCCTCCTTTAAATTATTCCATCAAATCTTTTTTCATGTTGATACGCTTTTGCGTATTGTCCGCATCGTAGTCAAGCAGCAAGTCTCCGTTATCTTTAAATATCTTGATAAAATTAAGATCGTATTTCATTACTCCTTTTGACATTGAAATTCCATTCAGAACATTAATTCTTGAATTACCATCTTCATACGTAACAAACTTCACTTTTGAGTTGTTGTCTATTTTTATTGTATTAAGCTGAATGGATTGTCCTGTGCCAATATTAATGGAAACAATCCCACTGGCATTTTTAATAAGACTCATGTCTCCAAGATTTTTATACACTTTGGGGGATGTATTTTTAAATTCAGGATTTGATTTATCAATAGCCTCCTGAATAACCTTACCTTCAACCTTAGCTCCATTGGCGCGAATGGATTGAATAAATGAAAACAGACCAATTACCTCTGGACTGTAATTACCTTCAATCAATTTTGAAGCCATCAGTTGCATGCTTTCAGAAAAAGAAACCTGCGCAGCTGTGTTTGTTACAACATCCTTTGAACTTCCCATTGCAAGAGCGGTAGAAAAAGAACCTGTAACAAAAGCATTCCCTGTTGAATCTACGAAAACACCATATTTGTCAAAATATTCTGTTTCCGAAAAGAATTTTTTTCCAATAAGCTTACCATTGCTTGAGAAATTAGCCATATAAACTTTATTGGGCAACATTTCGCTGACAGTATCGAGCCCCACTTTATTTGCCCATAATAACTGCCCGTTCTTATCATATTTAGAAACAAAAGCATCGGGTTTATCACTTACTTTCAATGATTTTCCTCCGAAAGTAATTTCCTTATCAAATGTACCAGTAATTAATGCATTTCCTTTTTTATCCAATACGATTCCAAAAGCTACTTCATTTCCTTTTCCTTTGGCTTGTTGCGCCCACATAAAATTCCCTTTTTTGTCCATTTTTGCAATAAAAATATCTTTTTCATCTTTGCTCGTTGTAAATTTGAAATTCCCAAACTGCGCTTCTCCGGTGAAGAATCCGGTTACGTAGGCATTGCCGGTTTCATCAAAAACAATATCCTGACCATTATCGCCCCTACTACCGCCTCCTGCATAAATCTTTTCCCATAACTGACGCTTCATCTGCTCTGTGTTCTGAAGATTATCAACCACAACAATCCCAGGCTTAACTTCTCGGTAATCGGGCATGGTAAGACCAACTGGTGCATTGATATAAGTGGGATCGGCAATAATGTATTTTTTATCTTGATAAGCAATCACATCACCCGTAACTTTATCTGTAAATAAAACAGCAGTGGCAATGTGTCCGGGATAATTCAATCCCACGATATCAATTCCTAAAAGTTCTTTTACAAGAAAACTATAGAAAACGGAGCGGTCTTCACAATCACAAAAAGGATAATGCAAAACTTCTTCTGCAAAAAAGAATTTCTCCCTGTCGAACTGCTGCTGGTCTGTTTTATATTCAAAAGCAGTCTGTACAAAGGTAAGAAGGAAATTTGCAGCATCAAGTTGAGACATTTTACTTACAATTGGTTTTAATTTTTCAAGAAGGGATTCTTTTGCAATACGCGATATTGAAGCATTGAAAAATATACCAATTTCGCACTGTGGGTAATCATTATAAAACTCTATAAGGCTTTTGTTGTAAAGAACGGAGAATGCGTAATCTTTCCCATTATAATTAAAAGACAATTCTCTTTTTCCAGCCTCAGAACCGAGGTTCATCGGATTGGTAATATTCAAATCAAAAATAAGACGGGAATCGGCAAAATCTTTTTTATATGTATAAATTTTTTCTCCTTTTAATCCCGGTACATAATAAGAAAGACCATTAAATGTAAAATAAGACATTCCGTACATGGTAGTATTGGAAGGAAGCATCAGATAAATTTTGTTGTCGCTGTATCCGATTTTAATTTTATATCCGGATTTTATCATAAGGAACCAGGTTAACAAAGAACTTGCATTTTGTTCTTTTTCAATATCTGCAGCAATTTTACTTACCAGCATGTAATAGCCCCAGTCGTTAAGGCTGTATTCTGTTTTGAAACCAAGCAACTGATCAAGCAAAGGAAAATATTTTGCTCCGCATAATTCGTCCCAGTATTTGCTGATATTTCCTTCGTTAATGGAGCCGGAAAAAGATTTTTCAAGATTCTGATCGTATTCATAGCGAACATTTGTACCATAGAATCCGACACTTCCATCCCGTGATGTAAAATCTTTTTCTTGCAGGGTTTGTTCATTGGGCAAAACCGGTACTCCCATTGTTTCAACCTGACGGGGTGCCATGTCTGCCTCTCCTTTTGAAACTGAAAATGTTTTAACTTCTTTTTTTGAAATTACAGCCGGATCAAAAACAGGTACCTTTACCGGTCCTGGTGCTGCATTTTGTTTTTGCCCTTTCAAAACTGCAAACGCATCCCACTGACCTTTCAGGTAATTAGAAAATTCTGCATCTGCTTGTTTTATATAATTATCAAAAGCTTCCTGCTCCTTTTTAATAAAATCTTCATATTCATTTACCATTTCCAACATTTCTTTTTCCTGCTCTTCCTGCATCTTTTTCATCTCTTTCTCGTACTCGCTTTCCTGCGCATTAACGGCAAAAATACTGCAAGCGAAAAGTATCGCTATCGCCAAAAATCTGTATGTCAGCTTTTTCATATTATTTCTTGTTTAGATTTGAATAGTACAAATATATATTTTTTTTTGAATTGATGTTAACTATCAACAATTGAACCAAAATATTTTAAAAAAAATGAGTATAAAAACTCATTAAAAAATGGGAACATGTAGTATTTTATAACTATTTTTGTATTCAACCAACCCGAATGATATGCAGCAGGAGTTTAAACATGTAGACATTAGTTTTTTGAAAAACATGACGAGCGATGATCCGCTGATTATGAGTGAAATCATTCAACTATTCAAAATGGAAGTTCCGAAATATCTGCATGATATTTATCTGCATCTGAACAGTAAAAACTGGAACGAATTATCTGCTGCCGCGCATAAAGCAAAATCTTCTTTTGCCCTGATGGGAATCAATGAAAGTGTAAGCAATTTGAAAGATTTGGAGATAAAATCCAAAAATCAAATAGAAATAGAAACCTTTACTTCTTTGGTGCAAAATATCGAGCGGGTGTATCATGAGGCGATGAAAGAGCTGGAACCCCTGATTTAGGTTGCAACCACTTCACACCTCCCCTACTTCAGATAATCTTCAAAGTACTGTGTAACTTTTTTCATCAGATGGACACGATCGGGACCATAAGGAATGTTATGCTCGTGGGTCGGGTAAAGAAAATAATCTAACTGAACGCCATTTTTTATACACTCTTCAATAAAAGAAAGACTGTTTTGCAGAACCACCGTATTATCAATATACCCGTGAACAATCAGCAATTTTCCCTTTAAATCATTTACCCTGCTCAGTAAAGAAGCATTTTTATAGCCATCAGGATTTTCATCGGGAGAGTCCATATACCGCTCACCGTACATCACTTCGTAATATTTCCAATCAGTAACAGGACCACCGGCAACGCCCACTTTGAAAATATCATTGTGCTTCGTCATAAGAGAAATAGACATAAAGCCGCCATAACTCCATCCATGAACGCCAATTTTTTCCATATCCACATAACCTAAAGATTTCAGGTATTCAACACCTTTCATCTGATCGGCAACTTCTATATCTCCAACATTCCGGTGGATACAACTTTCAAATTCAAACCCTCTGTTAGACGATCCTCTGTTGTCAACAGTAAGAACTACATAGCCAAGACTTGCCATATAATATTCCCACAGGCTGATTCCGGCATTCCAGCTATTCGTTATCATCTGTGCATGCGGACCACCGTAAACATAAATAATAGCAGGATATTTTTTTGAAGGATCAAAATTCAGAGGTTTTATCATCCAGGCGTATAAATCGGTTTTATTATCTGCCGCTTTTATAGTAAAAACAGAAGATTCCCCGAGTTTGTAATCCTGTAGCGGATTCTTTGATTCAAGAAGTTTTCTTATTAGTTTCCCTTCCGATGAAATTAGATTTGTTATCCTTGGTGTTTTTGTGTTTGAATACGTATCTAAAAAATATTTTCCTGAAGAAGCCATTTTATAATTATGCATACCCTCTTCATTTCCCAATTTAAAAATCAGACCCGAATTTACACCCACTTTATACAAATGCCTCTCAAGCGGGCTTACGGCTGTTGAAACATAAAAAATATTTTCTTCTTTTTCATCAAAACCCAGAACATCTGTAACAAGCCAATCGCCTTTGGTCAGTTGCCGTATTAATTTTCCATCTATATTATAAAGATACAGATGATTGAATCCGTCTCTCCTGCTTTGCCAGATAAAATGATCCGGTTTTTTGGTTAAGAACAATGCAGGATTCATGGGTTCCACATATCTTTCATGTTTTTCTTCAAATAATGTTTTGATAAAATCACCTGTGAGGGCATCATACTGGTTAAATTTCATGTGATTTTGCTCGCGGTTTATTACTGCAAGAAAAATATACTTTTCATCAGGACTCCATGCAAGATTGGTAAGATATTGCTCTCTTGGTTCTCCGGTTTTCAAAAAAACAGTTTTTTCTTCTGAAGGATAAAAAACACCCACGGTAACCTCATGACTTTTCATTCCCGCCATCGGATATTTGATAGATTTTAAAGATGCCGCACGCTGAGAAACATCTACCAGAGGATAGTCTGTAACCATGCTTTCATCCATTCTGTAAAAAGCAAGTGCTGTTCCCTTTGGCGACCAGAACGTTCCTTTTTCAATTCCGAATTCATTTCTGTGTACAGACTGGCCGTTCACAATTCCTTTATTTTCATCTTTTGTAACCTGAATTTTTTTATCTGATTTATCCGAAATAAACAAATTATTTTCTACAGTATAAGCAAGCTTATCTTCGTAAAAATCCATGTTTGCAGCACTGATATCCCACGAAACTTTTGCTTCTGTTTTTTTTGTTTTCAGGTTATAAAAAATTGCGTCTGTTGCTGTTGTAAGCTGAATAATATTTTCTGATTTCCATTGATAGGGAACAAAATTTCTTTTTTCTTCCAATCCAACACTTTTAAGGGCAGCATTCAAATCCTCAAGAGTCATGATGGTTTGAAGCTTATCCGACTTTACAGAACCTTCAACAAGTTCCGTTGATTTCAGATAAGTAAATTTATCCGTTTGAGACCGCCAGGAAAGACGAAATAAATACTCGGGAAATAAATAACTCACTTGACCCTGAATCGCATCCTCAAGCGTTAACTCTTTTTGCTGGCTGTATACAGGAAGAAGAAATCCCGGTAAAATAAGAAAGAAGCAAATAACAAAAAGCAAATTTTTAATTTTCATAGTTTTATTTTTTAATTTTTAAACCCTAATCTTTTTTCTTTTGGTGCAATGATATTAAAATTCTTAACATCATCGAAAATTAATGTATGAATCATTTCGTTTGTGCGTGAAGCTGAAGGTATGCCTGCCATACGCAGGTTTTGATTTTTCACGGCTTCTTCAATTGTATTTCTTACAAAACGGGCATTGCCGAAATATTTATCAGCGCTGGCTTCTGCTGCTTCGAAATACGATTTAAGAAATTCAAGAGTTGAAGCATCGGGAGTTAATCCTTCTTTTGCAAGCATTGATATTGCAATAGATAATAATTCGTCAGCAGAAAAATCATTAAAATAAAAATGCTCATTGAACCTTGATTTTAATCCGGGATTCGATTCCAGAAATCTATTCATCTCTGCCGGATATCCTGCAACAATAACAGAAAGCTCGCCTTTCAAATCTTCCATTCTTTTCAGAAGAATTTCTACTGCTTCATTACCAAAATCGTTTGCGCCCAAATTCACAAGAGAATAAGCTTCATCAATAAATAAAACGCCACCTTTTGCTTGACTGATAAGCTCGTTCGTTTTGATAGCCGTTTGTCCTATATATCCTGCAACCAGAGCCTCTCTGTCACATTCTACAAGATGCCCTTTTTCAAGCAGTCCTAAAGATTTATACACTTTACCCATAATCCGTGCAAGCGTTGTTTTTCCTGTTCCCGGATTACCTGTAAAAACAATATGCATAGAAAATTTGTTGAGTACATCTTTTCCTATTTCTCTGTAGTAGCGTATTAATTTTACAAGATCATTTATTTCCTGTTTGATATTTTTCATTCCGGTCAGCACGTTCAGCTCTCCCATTGCTATCGCGAGCAAAGGTTCATCCACAGGGATATCCGCGACTTTCTTTTTATGCAATTCAAAAATCTGCTCAACATCTACCTGCTCAATTTGAGATAAAATTTCAATATCAAGATTTTTTACATCAGGATGCTGCATGAGGCGTATTCCCATGTTTATTTTTGCTTCATCAATAAGAGAAAAAACAAACCGTGCGTTGCCAAATGTATTGTCGCGATCACGATATTTATCGGTAATTATTTTTTCAAGATAATTTTTTGCAGAATCAGATAAAGTAACATTTCTCTTTTTGCATGCTACCTCACTTATCTGTAGAAGCTCCTCAGGCAGATAATCTGAAAAATGGAAATAATGATTAAATCTTGATTTTAGTCCCGGATTTGATTTGAGGAAAGCCTGCATTTCTCTGGGGTAACCGGCAACCATAATAGCAATATCTCCGGGTCCGTCAGACATTTCCTTCAATAAAATTTCAATAACTTCATGTCCGAAATCCTTACTATCTTCGCCTCTGAACAAGGCATACGCTTCATCAATAAATAAGACTCCTCCCCTCGCCAGCTTAATCTGTTCTTTCACTTTCGGCGCTGTCTGACCAATAAATTCTGCTACAAGTTCAGCCCTTCCTACTTCCACTACATGACCTTTTGATAACAGCCCCATGCTTTTGTATAACTTCCCAAGCAAACGGACAATAGTTGTTTTTCCGGTTCCGGGATTTCCTGTAAAAACACTATGCAGGCTTATCTTCTCACTATCTTCAAACCCTTTTTCTTTTCTGATATTTAAAAAATCAAGATATTTAATATGCGAATGAATTTTCTTTTTCACATCCTGCAGTCCAATGAGCTGGTTTATTTCTTCAAGAAATTCATCAATAGATTTTTCATCTTTCTCGGGTAAAGATTTTTTTTCTGTCAAACCCGATCTGTTAGCAGAGACTACCTCTCCGATTCCTTCAACATTTTCTTCTCCTACATCAAAAGGAACAGTTGCAAGAAGCGTATCCATAAAAACAATTTCCAAAAAATAGTTGTCATCTTTCCATGAACCAGGATTTTTATTTCCCCAGCCAACATCGAGCCTTAATTTTCTTCCAACAGCTCCCGGAGCTATTTTCTCGAAATAATTCGTTTGCGCTTTTAGCTGACCCGCATCATCATAAAAATTAAAAAATATCTCAGCATAAAATCCATCAGTAATTAACACTTCCACATTAAATTCCACCCAAATATATTTTGTTTCACTGCGCTTGAATGCAACTAAATACTGCCTTCCGGAATAATCGGGATAATCAAAATCAGCTGAAAATAATTTCACAGAATCTACAGTAAAATATGGATTGCTTGTCAATGAAACTCTGCCTTTATCTTCAATAAAAAATTTCTCTGAGCCAATTAAAACACCATCAATATAAGCCTCCCAGCAATATTCGCCTTTTTTCCAGAACGAACCGGTTTTTTCACTTCCCCATCCATCCCTTACATATACAATATTTTCATCGGTTTTAACAGTTCGGTCTGTATCTAAAGAACAAAGCTCCTTTTTACTTCCACTTGTTAAAGAAAACGATTTGAAATTAATTTTTGCACTCCATTCTTTTTCGTCAAAAAATTTGTTGTAGAAAGCAAATTCGCACCATATATATTTTACTTCTGAAGTCTCAAATACCTTACGATATCTTTTTGTTGCGCCCGCCATCCACTCATCGGAAGAATAAAATTTCAATGATTTGTATTTACACTTTTCATTTATATTCATAATTGCTGATTATTTTGAATTGAAAAACAATTATAAAAAAAAATATCAAAAATTCAGGTATTGAAATAGAAATTTATTCAGAAGAAAATTTATTTTTGTAAAAGAAAATATTAGCTTTGAGCAGCGTGCATAAACATTTACAAAAATATTATCACTTAATTTTTAAAAACTTTTTGTTTTTTCTGGTTATATACATTTTAGTTTCATGCCAACCGAAAAAAGCAATTCAGATTCCCGGTATCGTTATTGAAAAATATATCATAGACAGTATTTCCATTGAAAAGAATATACTAGTAGAAAAAGAAGAAAAAACAGATTCAAAAAGAATTCCGGAAATTGAGCAATTAATGCTTGCTTCGGGGCTTGTGAACATTAAAAATTTTGATTCTACAATAAAAGTGCATTTAATTTATTCAACTTCTGAAAATTTCATGCATAGGAATTTATACGGAGAACTCACGGAAGCATATTTACAAGCTCCCGTGGCGCAGCAACTTGTCAGGGCACAGAAATTTCTAAAAGACTCTCTTCCCGGGTATCGTTTGATTGTTTACGATGCAGCCCGCCCTTTAAGCATTCAGAAAATTATGTGGGATTCTATTTCTGTCCCAAAAGATCAACGATGGAAATATTTATCGAACCCCATGTATGGATCCTTGCATAATTATGGTGCCGCTGTTGATGTAAGTATTATTGATGCTTTTGGAAATACACTTGATATGGGTACTCCCGTTGATTACTTCGGTTCATTGGCATACCCTGTTTTGGAATCCTATAATCTTGCAACCGGAAAACTTACAAGAGAACAAATTGCCAACAGAAACTTGTTGAGAACCATCATGAAAAAAGCATCATTCAATGGAATTACTACAGAATGGTGGCACTTCAACGCGTGCCGCTATCTTGAAGCAAGAAACTATTATTCCATGTTACGGAATCATACCGTTATTAATAAAAGCAAACTAGCGAACAAATCTCAAAATAAAGAAGATGTTAGCTTTAAAATTCAGGTTAAACTTTCTCAAACAAAAATTGATAAAAATTCTCCTGTTTTTAAAGGTCTGAATGTTCACTATTATCAACATAAAGGCTTATATAAATATGTGGTCGGGGAATTCAAAGATATTGCTGCTGCTTATGAATACCTTGAAGATGTAGAAGTACTTGGGTTTAAAGATGCTTTTATCATTGCATTCAATAAAGATGAACGCATTGATGTAAAAGATGCTATAAAGATATTACAATAAAAACAGCAACCTTTAATCTAAAGCCCCTTATGGTGTAGTCTTTTTCAGACAAACATCCGAATAATAATTTTCCAAACAACTACAATGTTCTGATTAATAAAATATTATGATTCTTGATTATAATAATGCTGATTTGTTGGATATCCTTATCCTTACTAATGATTTCTCTATTTTCATTAACTAAATTTTTACATTCAATAATGATTCGATTACGAAAATCTTCTGTCACAAATCGCAACAGCTATTCTTAAAAAAAGCCTGTGTCTTACAGGTCAGTGGCATAATAATAAAAAAGTACTTTTCGGAGGAGACTCAACATTAACAAAAAACCCCGCAAATTTGCAGGGTTTTTTGTTTTGTTTTTCTTATTTATATTTCAAAGTAATTAATAAAACATTGTGTTTGATAAAGAAAACGTCAAATACAAGGCTCTCGAAGTCATGAAAACCAAGGAGCCTGTCTACCGACAGGTAGATTTACTTTTGTAAATGACTGTTTTCATGACAAGAGTAACGCTGTAGTTGGCGTTTTCTTGCAAACACTATTTCTCCTTTACAAGATGGAAAGCGCCTTTCAATTCATATTTTATATCATCCCAACCTTCGGCTATGATGATGTAATAATATACGCCCGGTGAGGCTTCCGTCTCTTTTATTTTGCCATTCCAGCCTGAAGTCGGATAGGTTTCTTTATCCCATACATCCCATTCGTAAACGGTTTTGCCCCAGCGATTGATTAACGTTCC
>MEOG01000058.1 GCA_001769125.1 Bacteroidetes bacterium GWF2_35_48
AACTTTTTATTAACAATATCTGTTTGCTACATTTTTGAATTATTTCTACTGTATGTATTGATAATACTAAGATTTTTGATTTAAAATCCGTTATAATGTTTGTCCAGAATGTCCGATTTCTGCGTTACGCTCATAATAAAAATAAGTCATTTACATCAGTAAACTCCTAATTTTTATTTTTTCGCAAGCCTTGAACTCAAACATTCTGAATCAAACATTGAATTTTTGGTAGCTGCAGCGACAGTCTCTATTTCAAATTTCACGAGTAAAATGGGTTCACTTTATGATCTCGTTTTATTCGTTGAATATTCAATTAAATCTTCTTCCATTTGTGTGAATGCTGTAACTCAAACTTGAAATAATGTAACACATCCTGAAACCGTTTAAAATACCTTTGTTCTATAAATTATACTAACAATTGTCCCTTTAATTTAGGGATATTTAACACATTATTATCATGAAAAAAAAAATTATCATCTCTTTACTTTTTCTTGCTTCATTCAATTTTATTGTATCTGCTCAAGATCAAAATGTCGGTGAAAAGTATGGCAAAACATTAAACCTCGGATTAGGTATTGGTGGTTACTACGGTTACTACGGATATGTAGGTCATTCGTTACCTGTTTTAAATATAAACTATGAAATTGAAGCAGCTAAAAATTTTACTCTGGCGCCTTTTGCAAGTTTTTATACACATACAAGAAGTTATTACTGGGGTGATAACAACCATTCAGATTACAAATATTATACATACAGAGAGACAGTTGTTCCTATTGGTGTAAAAGCAACATATTATTTCGACCAGTTATTAAAAGCAAATCCAAAATGGGATTTTTACCTTGCAGGCTCATTAGGGTTTGCTATTGTAAGCACTTCATGGGATAACGATTATTATGGAGATAAAGATTATTATCGCAATGCCAGTCATTTATTTCTCGATATCCATATTGGAACGGAGTATCATATAAATAATAGAATAGGAATGTTCCTTGACTTCTCAAGCGGTGTTTCCACAATTGGAATAGCAATACATTAACTTTATAAATACAACTTTTAAATACTTACTTAAAAAATGAAGAAATGAAAACACAAATCAGTAAAACAATCAAAAAAGTATCTGATAAAAATCAGATTAATAAAAAAATTAATTCAAATATTGAAATTCAAAATCGCGAAATTGATGATTGTAATTTTGTTTCCAAAAGCAAAAAAATTGCCCTGCCTCCCCTATTTGATAAAATGATAAAAAAAGTGTTTTTACTAGTGATATTATCTTTTATTACCGGAACTTATTTAAGTTCTTATGGACAAGAACCAGATAAAAAATCAGAAAAAGCACGAAAGAATTTAGTGGAAGCTCAAAAAGATGTGGATAAGGCAAGAAATGATTCGATAGAAGATTATAATAAATTCAAAAAAGAATCTGAAGATAAAATCACGGCTCATAGGAAAAGCATTGCTGATTTTAAAGCAAGAATAGTGAAAGAAAAAATTGAAAACAGAGAGAATTATGAAAAAAAATTAACGGAATTGGACAACAAAAATACAGATTTGAAGAAGAAGCTTGATGAGTATAAAGAGACAGGAAAAGATAAATGGTCTGCTTTTAAAAATAAATTTAAACATGATATGGATGAAATTGGAAAAGAACTTAAAAATTTCAAAATCTCCAATTAACGTCTGTCGCCACAGCGACATAAATAGTTGTTACTCATAAAAATAAAATTAGTTAATAGTGATTGAATTTAGTTTGATTTAACTCTATAATTAGTGCCTGTCCTTAAAGTCAGTGTTTAGTTCAGAATGTTCGAGAGCAAGCCTGCCTTGCCGGTAGGCAGGGCTTTCGAAGAATTGTAAACCAAGGAGCCTGTCTACCGACAGGTAGATTTACTTTTGTAAATGACTGTTTTCAATTCGAGAGGAACGCAGCTATCGGACATTCTGGACTAATTAAATATTAAAATATCCTGATAGTTATATTAATTTTTAATACTTCTAAAACCTGACTGTCTCTGATTTCAGACAAGTCTAAAATCAGGCAATATTTTAATCACTATTTTTTACAGGCAAATGCGAATCCGTGTTTGCCTGTATTTTTTTATAATGATACTCTGCGACTATGCGTCAGCTATAAAACTAATGTTTTTTGCTCACAATGTTTTCTTGCAGGCACAATGTATAAAATGTAGGAAATATGTAATTCATTTCATAAGTTGTGTAATATATACCATTTACAAATGTTCAACTTTGTATTCTGATAAATCAATAAAACTACATAAACTGTGAAATCTTTAAATCTTATAACAGATATTGCAATAGGATCCATGGTATCCGTAGAACGATACAAGAAAAAAATCACTTCATTATTTAAAAAAGTTGTACCTATTTTGATACCTGTACAGACAACATTGCAGAATCCTGTTTCCCTTGGAACGGCTTCAGGTTTTGCTGTTATCGCGGGATACTCAATTACAAACAAAGGAGCGACAACAATTAATGGCGATATAGGATTATGTCCTGGAAAAGTGATGGAAGGTTTTCCTCCCGGGTTATTAATCGGCAATCAAAATATTAATGACCCGATTTCAATTCATGCGAAACTTGATTTAATGACTGCTTTTGATGATATTTCTAAACGTACATGTTCTGATATAGTAACATTGCCGGAAAAAATCGGAGAATTAACATTAACTCCCGGTCTTTACAAGACTGACGATTCTTTGTCCATATCATCTGGTAATTTTGTTTTTGATGCAAAAGGAAACGGAAATGCGATATTTATTATCCAGATACCTGGATCACTAAATATTTCAATGGGGTGCAATATAATTTTAATCGGTGGAGCATTTGCTTGTAATATTTTTTGGCAGATTGGTAAAACCGTCTCGTTAGGTACTGTTTCAGTATTCAGAGGAACCGTTTTGGCAATGCAGTCTATTAAATTTAAAACAGGAGCAACGCTTAACGGCAGAGCATTAGCAATAAATGGAGGTGTTAAATTGATAAGCAATTCAATATATAAACATGAGCCTTGCCCGAAATAAATCGGTTCATTGCTTCTAAGCAGATATCTCTAATCGCCCTTATCGCTGTAGAAATAAGCATATTATTTTAAGTCAGAAAACAAAAAAAAATTTAAATATATTCCCTATGTGCTCTATGTGCCTATGTGGTTCAAAAATATAAAAATAAAACTATGTGCACTATGTGCCTATGTGGTTAAAAAATAGATAAACTATGTATCCTATGTGGTTCAATAAAAATATAAACAAATGAAAAATACAAAACATTCACTTCATGGACAAACATATCCGGAAGAAACGAATCGTCAGAAAATAATAAAAATTATTTTAAAACTTGTCATAGGCTTTGGTATCATTTCAGTATTATTTTTTATAGCTATTACAATTACTCACAAAAAGCTTTCTCAACTATCCGAAACAGTTACTGAAATTTTGGAACCTGACATGAAAATCATAAAATTGAAAGAAATTACCAGTTCTTTATATGGCGCAGATGCTAACGTGAAAGCTTATGCTATTAACCAAGACACATCGTTTCTGCGTAAATATAAAAGTTACATTAATAAACTGAATACAAGTTTAGATACATTGCTTTGGTTGTATTTTGAAAATAAAATTATAGACGAAAATCAGGAAAAATCAAATCAGGTTTTTTCTTTACAGATTGATACTTTAAGAGAACTTATTAATTGGAGGATTCGTTTGTTTACAGAATATATAAAATTAAAAACAGGAAACGATTCGCAGGATGTTCTGGTAAAATTGCTTAAAAAAATTCAAATCAAAAAAACGATAGTAAAAAAAGATATTGAAAAAGAAATTGAAGTTCCTGAAAAATCATTTTTATCGCGTTTATTTTCTTCTAAAAAAAGTAAAAAAAATAAATCTGATATTGTTATTAATAAAGCGATAGAAGATTCTACTCATGTTAACATTCAAAAAATGATTACACAAGTTCAGCAGGATGAAAAAATTAAAGAAAATAAAATATTATTGAAAGAAATAAGCATTACACGACAAGAGTATTTTGTTACAAATCTGATTTTTTCGCTTGTTAATCAAATGGAAGAAAAAGAACTTGCGCTTAGAATTGTTAATATTCATAAGGCTACAAATGAAACTTCTTCTAAAATTAATTTTATAAGTAATTCTATAACAATATTTGGCTTATTGCTGGCATTCTTGTTTTGGTACTTTATATATCTTGATATTTTAAGAGCAAAAAGATTTAAAGAACAATTATTAATTACAAAAACAAATGTAGAGAAAAATGCAGCCCATTATTCTTTGAGCCTTATTGAAGCAAGCCTCAATCCTTTAATTACAATAAACTCCGATGGAAAAATTATGGATGTGAACGAAGCAACAGTGCTAATAACAGGTTTGTCAAGAGATAAATTAAAAGGAACTGATTTCTTCGATTATTTCACAGAGCCATTAAAAGCAAGATTGGTTTATAAGGATGTTTTTGCATTAGGGTCTGTAATTGACTCCCCATTGGTGTTAAGACATGTTGACGGGAAACTTACGGATGTATTATTTAATGGCTCCGTTTATAAAAATGGAGATGGAGTGGTTCAAGGTGTTGTTGTTGTTGCCAGAGACATTACAAAACAAAAATTATTTGAGAATGAATTGATAGATGCTAAAAGTAATGCAGAGCAGGCTACCAAAAAAGCAGAAGCGTCAACAAAATTAAAGGATGCTTTCCTTGCAAATATGAGTCATGAAATTCGTACTCCCATGAACGCTATAATGGGCTTTTCAGATATTTTATATGAAAGAGAAATGGGTGTGGAAAACAAAGAATATCTGAGAATAATTAAATCTGCAGGAGAAAATTTGTTGACAATTATTAACGACATACTGGACATATCAAAGATTGAAGCAGGTATGATGACTTTTGAAGCTACCAATTTCAGTATTAAGGAAACTTTTAAATCGCTTTTTGTTCTGATGATGGAAAAAACAAAAGAGAAACATATTGAATTATCATTAAACTGCGATGAAGATGTTCCGGATGTATTGCTTGGAGACCATACGCGTCTGACACAAATTATTATCAACCTTACAAGCAATGCAATTAAGTTTACGAAAAATGGTGAAAACAGAAAAGGGAGTGTGTCTGTTCGTGCAAAAGTTTTGAAAAAAGAAAATGAAAATACATTTATAGAATTTACTGTAACTGACAATGGTATCGGAATTCCTGCTGATAAATTGGAAAGCATATTTGAACGATTCCAGCAAGCAGAGTCGCATACGACACGATTGTACGGAGGAACGGGACTCGGGTTAAGTATCGCGAAGCAATTAGTTGACCTTCAAGGTGGCTGTATGACTGTGAAAAGCGAATTAAAAGTGGGTTCTGAATTTACTTTTAGCATTCCTTATCAAAAATCTGTAATGACTCAAATTGAATCCGATGAGGTAGAAAAAAAATACGACATGAATGAGCTGTCTAAATTAAATATACTCATGGCTGAAGACAATCAGTTAAATGTAAAACTGATTTTATGTTTGTTTTCTGAAAATAACTTAAAAGTAAAAGTTGCGGAAAATGGAATTGTGGCGATTGAAATGCTAAAAGAAAATGATTTCGATATTGTTTTGATGGACATGGAAATGCCTGTAATGAATGGTTATGAAACAGCAACCTTTATCAGGAAAGAACTCAAATGTGAAATACCAATTATCGCCATGACAGCCCATGCTATGGCTGGAGAAAGAGACAAATGTTTGAGTTTAGGAATGAATGATTACATCTCAAAACCTATCAATTCAATCCTGCTTTTTGAAAAAATATATGATTTAACCCATAGATCTTAACGCGATGATAAAAAATGAAAAAGTAACCGATCTTACGTATCTTATTGAGATGACAGGAGGGAAAAAACATTTGATTCTTGAAATTATTTATACATTTTTGGAACAAATTGCTGATGAAATAAAATCAATGAATGATGCAATATCAACAGCAAATTATGCTACAATAAAGAGCTATGCCCATACCATGAAATCTACTGTTTCTGTAATGGGTATTTCTATCATTATTCCTGTTTTGAAGGAGATGGAAAACCTGGGAGCAAAAGCAGAAAATATTGAAAAAATAAAAGAACTCAAGATGGAAATTGATCTGATTTGTAAACAGGCAATATTAGAAATTGAAACAATCAAACTCAATTATGTTTGATTACAAGACCATGCCCCACATTATCGCCTCCAATGCGACGGAGCGATTGCGATATGGAAAAACCCTTGAGGTCTCCATTGGATAAACGCAATGTGACCTCAAGAGTTTAAGCGTTTGAGAAAAAATAGCTATTAAGAGGATATAACAAATTAATAAAAAATAAAATTATGAAAATTGATAATCATATAAAAATATTTATTGTTGATGACAATAATGTTTTTGCGCTAACTCTTAAATCGGATATAGAAAATACTTTTTCAATATTTCCTATTGAAGTCAAATTATTTGAATCTGGCGAAATTTGTATGTCAGAATTAAAAAAAGAAAATCCTCAAATTGTTATTCTTGATTATCAACTTAACAGTAGGAAGCCTGATGCTGTAGACGGGATAAAGGTTTTAGACTGGATTAAAGAAATAAATGATGAAATCTTTGTGATTATGTTAACTGGAAATGATCATATTGATATCGCGATCAAATCATTTCAACACGGCGCTTCAGACTATATCGTTAAAACAGATACTCAATTTAAAAAAATTATTTTTTCATTAAGTAACTGTTTTAAAATAATAAAAGCAAAAAATGATTCTATAAAATATTTGCGAGAATTAGACGATTATAAAAAACATCACAGTTTTGAGTGAAATCAAATAATCAATTTTAATGATAAATAAATATTTTTTTCATGATTATTTTATAAAGCAGATTTGGTAATAAAATAGCCACAGATTCACAAATTCAAAATTAATTATAGGGTTAGACCAATCACTAATTATAACAAAAGAAACAAGCAAAGCTTGTTTCTAATCTGTGAATCTGTGGCAATTATTAAGGAAATGTAGAAAAGTAGGAGTCTATAGTTTTATTTAAATTATACACACCAACCGTTTTTGTCGAATAACCATATTTTTTAAATCATTACAATAAAAGTAAGATTTTATACACAATATATTTTAAAATAATAATAATAATAAAACAAATAAATTATGGACACAGGTAAACAAATGAAAATATTTATTGTTGAAGACAACAATGTTTTCGCATTGGCTTTAAAAGCTGACATAAAAGCAGCTTTTATTCAAAAAAATGTTAAGATTCATACATTCCAAACAGGAGAAACCTGCATGGATAAATTTAAAGAATTAAAGCCAGATGTAGTTATTCTGGACTATCATCTGAATAGTAAATTTACAGATGCTGCTGACGGAATTAAAGTTCTTGACTGGATTAAAAATGAAAACAAAGAAGCGTATGTTATAATGCTAACAGGTGATGACAATATTGATATTGCATTAAAATCATTTAAACATGGTGCTGCAGATTATATAGTAAAATCAGATACAAAATTGAGGAAAATAATTTTTTCACTATTTAACCTGATGAAAATTATGGAAGCCAAACGTGATGCAAAAAGGTATAAAAATGTTCTTATCGCGACAAGTCTGGGTATAGCAGTTATTATAGGAGTGATAATAGCTTTCGGGTTTTTCTCACCATCGTTGCTTCTCTAAAAAATGAATTATCCAAAAATATTTATCTTATACGACAAACGTATGATATTTTAACGTTTTTACTTTTTTTCAACCTGCAACTTGTAACTTGCAACGAGTAACCCCACCGTTTGCGCTCGTCTCCAGACATAGCTTCACTGTTTGCGCTCGTCTCCGGGCATAGCTTTGAGGGGAGGGGACGAGTACACGTATGATATTTTAACTTTTTATCTTTTATTGCAACATGCAACAACTTGTCAACCTTAGTGAATCTTAGTGTCCTTAGTGGCTTAGTGGTAAATGCAACATTCAATATGCAACCTGCAACAACTTGTCAACCTTAGTGAATCTTAGTGCCCTTAGTGGCTTAGTGGTAAATGCAACATTCAATATGCAACCTGCAACAACTTGTCAACCTTAGTGAATCTTAGTGTCCTTAGTGGCTTAGTGGTAAAATATAACATGCAACCTGCAACATGCAACAACTTGTCAACCTTAGTGAATCTTAGTGTCCTTAGTGGCTTAGTGGTAAAATATAACCTGCAACCTACAACCTACAACCTGCAACCTGTACCCACTGTATACTGATAACCCAAGATTATTCAACTGTGAATCATGTAAATCAATCATGAAATTTTGCAACACTATTTCTATATCATTTTACGAACTTGCACTTTTATTAATTTACCATAAAATGAAAACGAAATTAATATTTGTATTAACTTACATTTTTCTGATTTTTTACCCAAAAGGAAATTTTGCTCAGACACCTGATCTCGGATTAACTTCTTCATTTGCTTTATTTACTGCAACAGGAGCTTTTAGTAATGATGGAGATGCAACATACGTAATTGGTGATGTAGGTACTAACGTTGGTACATTTACTGCATTCCCTACAGGTACAGTGGATGGTCAGATTCATGTAGTAGATCCTACTTCATCACAAGCTGCTACAGATGTAAATATTGCATACAGCTATTTAAACGGAATTACTTGTGGTGTTAATATAAGTTCAGAATTAGGAAACCAAACGCTAACGCAAAATGTTTACTGCCTTGAAGGAGCACCGACAACTCTAAACGGAGATTTAATTTTAGATGGACAAGGAGACCCGGATGCTTTATTTATTTTCCAGATTAATGGTGCTTTGTCAGTTAGTAGCTTTTCAAATATTATTTTAATAAATTCATCCAATGTTAACAATATTTATTGGCAAATAAATGGCGCTTTTGAACTTGGTAGTGGTGCTATTTTTAAAGGAACTATTCTTGCTAACGGAGCTATAAGTTTACTCGAAAATTCATCACTTGACGGTCAAGGACTTTCATGCGCAGGCGCTATCTCGCTACATAATAATTCTGTTATTACAGAAAGAAATGAAAACTTACCCATTAAACTTATAAGCTTTACAGCGCAGAATATGGGTAATTATGTAAAGTTTGAATGGGTAACTGCATGCGAAATCAATAATAATTTCTTTACAATTCAACAATCAAGTGATGGTATTTCTTTTGAAAAAGTTTTAATCGTTGATGGTGCTGGGAATAGCAACCTTGTTCTGCATTATTCGGCTTCTGATTATAATTCAAATAACGAAGTATCCTATTACAGACTTAAACAAACCGATTTTGACGGAAAGTTTTCTTATTCAAAATTGGTATCAGTAGATTTCAAAAATAAAACTTATTTTAAAATATATCCGAATCCAATATGCGCTTCTGTTACTATTTTAATGAATGATACTTCTTTATTTAATAATTCGGAATTGATTATTTGTAATGCTATTGGAGCTATTGTTTCAGTAGTTCCAATAACTGGATCTAAAACAACATCGGATACAGGTTTTTTTCTTTCAGGAATATATTTTTATACCTTGGTAAGTAAAAAAAATATTATTAAAACAGGGAAAATGATTTCTTTGCAATAAAAAAACAATCAGACTCTTGTTCCTTTTATAAATTTGGTTATTCGCAAAAAAGGCCATATCCTTAATCCTACTCCTTAATCCTTAATCCTTAATCCTTAATCCTTAATCCTTAATCCTTAATCAAACATCATGTGTGAAATATGTAACTAATTCCTATATCAATGTAACTTTTCCATTCCAACAATCCTCAATTTTACAAAATGAAAATTTATTTACAAATTTAATTCAAATAAAATGAAAAAGATACTACTATTTACATTAACAGCTGTTACCCTTATGCTTTTTTCAAATATAAATTTTGGACAAGCGCCTGCTTTAGGAACTGCTTCAAATTTTGTTTTATTCTCTACTGTTGGAGCTGTAACCAATTCTGGAATATCGCAATTGACAGGAAATGTTGGCTCTAATAGCGGACTAAGTACAGCTTTTGGAAATGTTAACGGCGTAATGCATGACAATGATGGTGCCAGCGCACAATGTGCTACAGATTTACTTAACGCATACAATCAGCTAAACAATACAGTAAATGAATTTTTCCCTGCACCTTTGATTGGTAACGGAGACACGCTCATCGCAGGAGTATATTCAATTTCTGAAGCCTCAACATTAAACTTAAATCTATATTTAAATGCGCAGGGTAATTCCAATGCTGTATTTATTTTTAAAATACAAGGATCGCTTTCAACTGGAGCTGATTCAAAAGTAAAATTGATAAACGGGGCATTAGCCTGTAATGTCTTTTGGAAGGTAGAGGGTCTGGTAAGCATGGCTTCAGGAACAACTATGAGGGGAACAGTAATAGCGAATAATGCTGCAATTGAAATGAATACAGGAGACACGTTGGAAGGAAGAGTCCTTGCTATTGCCGGAGCAGTAAGCGTTGATGGCGTACTTGCTTATACTCCCATTGGTTGCGGCAGTCCAGTCCTTACTGGTCCAACTCCACCTGTACTTTCAACAACTGAGTGTTATGCAATATTTTCAGCAAGCGGGGAAGTTACAAATTCTGGTGTATCTATTGTGTCAGGTGATGTAGGAACAAATGTTGGCTTAACCTCAGGTTTTGATCCTTTAAATGTTACAGGTACGATTCACCCTATTCCAGATGCTTCAACAGACGCATGTGCCGCGGAACTATTAACTGTTTACAGTTTTCTGAATACATTGCCTTATGATATAGAATTGTTGTATCCTGCACAATTTGGAAACAATCTTGTTCTTACTCCTCATACCTATCTTTTAAACGGAGCTGTTACTTTTACAGATACGCTTTATCTTAATGCATTAGGTGATTCCAATGCAGTTTTTGTAATTCAGGTTAATGGCGCTTTTTCTACAAGTACGTACTCAAAAATTATTTTAATAAATGGAACAAAGCCTGAAAATATTTACTGGAAAATTGACGGAGCAGTGAGCATCAATGATTATTCAGTCTTTAACGGGAATATAATTTGCAGCAGTGGAGCTATTGAGTTAAAATCAGGAGTCCATATTGATGGCAGAGTTTTTACAACTGTTGGGACTTTAACTACTTCTGAAGTAACGGTTACTATGCCTCCGGGTTGCTCTACAATTGATCTTAAAAAAAATGTATTTGAAAAAAACAATGATTTAATTTCAATTTATCCAAATCCATTCACAAACAACACATATATTACAATTGCAGAAGCACAAAATGAAAGCAAAATTGCAATCATCATTTACAATTATCTTGGAATGGAAATTTTTACATCAGTTATTGAAAAACAAGAATTAAAAATTGATATGAGTGAATTTGTATCTGGAATTTATTTTTATAAAGCAATTCTGAACGGCAATGTTGTGCAAACCGGAAGCTTAATTTTATTGTAAATTCAGAACTCCTTACCAAATGATTAAAAAAAAATAAAAAGATAACAAAGATTTGTTCGCATCTGCTGCGGCAGATAAAATACAGAGGAAAAACGACTCTGGAGGAGTCGAATATTTATAACCCCGAGCTTCGCTCGGGTTAAAATAAACTGATAAACAAACGATTTTGGCGGAAAATTTGCCCAATATTATCTTTTGTGAAAAATAATTAAATCGCAAATTTTATGACAAAATCTCGCATTCTATCTGTAGTAGCAGATGTAAAAAATCAGGAGTTTTAAAATTAATATATACTAAATAACGCGATGAAATATATTTTTCCATTATCTGCTATTATATTATTTGTATTATGGATATTATTATTCAATATATATGAAAATTCAGGGTCTGTTCATCTGCTTCTTTTTTCTGCAATAGTTATTGTTTTAATCTGGTTTATATTTTTCAAAAAAATTAAAAATATAATTAATAGCAGAAACAAAAAAAATATTGAGAATCATTCAAAAGCTTATATTTATGGAAATAAATTAAAATCGGAATAGCATGAAAAAGATAATTAATAAATTGAGAATAAAATATCCTCAATTAACAGAAAAGGATTTGCTTTTGGAAGATAAAAATGAAGAAGAATTTCTAAGAATGATAGAATATAAACTTCAAAAAACAAAAAAAGAAATGGCAATAATTATTTCAAATCTATAAAAATAAAATATTAATACATAAAATTTCCATGAGTTAAAAAAATGCTACCACGTGGAATGATAAAAAAATAAAAAAAAATCACTATGTGCCCTATGTGCCCTATGTGCCTATGTGGTTAATAAAACATCCACAATGCGCCCTATGTGCCTATGTGGTTAATAAACATATAAAAATGAAAAAAATATTAATTGCATTAGACTTTGATCCAACTGCGCAAAAAGTAGCAGAAATTGGATTTTCACTATCTAAAGACAGCGGATTTGAAGCTATCTTACTACACGTGATAACAGATC
The DNA here is from genome assembly GCA_001769125.1 of Bacteroidetes bacterium GWF2_35_48. Classification (GTDB taxonomy): domain Bacteria; phylum Bacteroidota; class Bacteroidia; order Bacteroidales; family GWF2-35-48; genus GWF2-35-48. The sequence continues at coordinate 12,477 of MEOG01000058.1, forward strand.
CTGTAAATTATTCCTCAAAAGGACATACTAAAATTATGGGGTTTGTAGGTCAGGAGAATATCAAAGCCTCTCTATACGAGAGTAAAGATGGATTAAAAAAAGCATCTCAGTTATTTCTTGATAAATCCAAAAGTTATCTGGGAGATAATACAATTCTGACGCTAGTAACTGAAGGAGATTTAGCAGAATCCATTTTAAAAGCAGCTAATGATTTGAAAGTGGATATTATTGTTATGGGATCACATAGCAGAAAATGGATGGAAAATATTCTCATGGGAAGCGTTGTGGAAAAAGTTTTACGTAATACAACAATTCCTGTTTTAATAATACCAACAAAAAAACAAGATTAAGTATCATTATTGTCCGATAAATAAACAGGGCGCTCCTACCAGCCTGCTGTCTTGCAGGTAGGGACGTACTGTTTATAAGAAAAATAATTATAAACAAATGGAAGCTCCACTTGCCTAGCCGGCAGGCAGGTAGGAGTGCCCTGTTATCAAAACGTGTTACAGTAACATGTTTAACCTAAATGATAAAATTTTTTCGGACAATAGTGATTAAGTATGAAAAAATTGATTAGGTTTTAATCCTTTATTTAAAAAATAATCTGTAATTAATTCGTAATAAATTTAAATAAATCTATAAATAATTAATTAAAAAATAAAATTATGAAAACAACAACAGGTATTCCAGTACACAATTTAGAGAATGTTGCAACACTTCTCAATGTATTATTAGCAGATGAGTATGTTTTGTATACAAAAACCAAAAATGCACATTGGAACGTTAAAGGTTCAAATTTTTATGAACTGCATATTTTTTTTAAAAATCAGTATGAAGCTTTAGACATAATGGTTGACGATATTGCAGAACGTATTCGTTCAATAGGGCATTTTGCATTGGGTTCTCTGAAAAATTTCATTAGTGTTACTCACATGGGGGAAGAAAATCATGATTTTGATAAATCAAAACAAATAATTCAAACTCTGGCAAATGATCATGAAACCATAATTCGAATAATACGAAACGACATCATCCCGATTTCTGAAAAATATAAAGATCTCGGTACTGCTGGTTTTGTTAACTGCTTATTGGAAAAACACGAAAAAATGGCATGGATGCTCAGAGCGTATTTATCTTAAATTTATCAATTTTAATGTCTGATGAAGAGCTATTTCAAATAAATTAATAAATGAAATAAAATAAAATAAAATAAAATGAAAACAAAAGCGAAAACAAAAACCGTTTTGAAAAAAAAACTGGGTGAAGACCAAAAGGAACTTCACACAACAATTTCTACTTTAAAAAAAAGTATGACTAAATATAAAACATTGCGAAAATCTGAATGGAAATTATTTAAAACTAAATTTAGTAATGATATGGATATTATTAAAAAAACATTAAAGAGAATTGATACTCTTCATAAAAATAAATAAATTAAAAAATCCCACTATGTGTCCTATTGCCTGCCCTGCGTTGCATTGCGATGCGCTGAGCTGGTCGAAGCGAGCTTGCCGAAATGAGCTTGTCGAAGGGTGCCTATGTGGTTCAATAAACATTCACTATGTGCCTATGTGGCAAAATAAAATAAAAATATGAAAACAAAAAAAGTATTAATTGCACTGGATTATGATCCAAGTACAAAAAAAATTGCAGAAACCGGTTATTCATTCGCAAAAGCAATGGGAGCTGAAATTATTCTGCTACATGTAATTGCAGATACAACGTACTATTCTGCGCTGGAATATTCCCCAATTGTTGGGATGGTTGATTTCAGTTTTGGAGATTTAACAAACACATCCAATCCCGATGGATTGAAAAAGGAAACGATTCATTTTCTTGAAAAAATCAAGAAACATCTTGGTGATGAAACCATACAAACAATAGTCCGTGAAGGTGATTTTGCGGAGTCTATTTTAAAAGCAGCTAAAGAGGTACATGCAGATGCTATTGTTATTGGATCTCATAGTCGCAGATGGTTGGAAGAAATTCTGATGGGAAGTGTTACAGAAAAAGTATTGCATCAAACATTAATTCCGCTGTTTATTATCCCAATTAAAAAAAGCAAATAACTTGAGTTTCCTTATTAATTCTCAAAAATATAGTGGTTTATCCGCTATTCAGGTGAATGAAAAGAAGCATACAGAGGGGTTAAATAAACTTCCATCATCAAAACCTAAAAATTTTTTATCTATTGCCCTGAAGGTTGTAAAAGAACCCATGTTTATACTTTTAGTCGCTTGCGGTACATTGTATTTGGTACTCGGTAATATGCGTGAAGGATTTATGCTTCTTGGTTTTGTTTTTGTAATTATGGGAATTGAATTCTTCCAGGAAAAGAAAACAGAGAAGGCTCTTGATGCGTTAAAAAATTTGGCAAGTCCCAGAGCTCTTGTAATAAGAGATGGTGTCGAAACAAGAATTGCAGGGTTTGAAGTAGTAACCGATGATATTATTGTTTTACAGGAAGGAGACAGGGTTCCTGCAGATGCTACCGTTTTACAATCTGTAAATTTACTCGCTGATGAATCGTTGCTAACAGGCGAACCTGTTCCTGTTCGTAAAATAGATTGGGATAAAGTTGTAAAAAACATCCAGCCTGGTGGAGATGATTTGCCTTTTATTTTCTCTGGAACTATGATTGTACAGGGCAATGGCATTGCTAAAGTTACAAGTATTGGAATACATACAGAGATAGGAAAAATTGGAAAAGCTCTCGATAGTGTAAAAGAAGAACCCACCCGATTAAAAACGGAAATGGGATCTTTGGTAAAAAAACTTACAATTATCGCTATTGTATTATGTGTTTTAGTAATTGTAGGTTATACTCTTTCAAGGGGAAACCTGATAAATGGCTTTCTTGCAGGAATAACACTTGCAATGGCTCTTTTGCCAGAAGAATTTCCAGTGATTCTTACAGTATTTATGGCTGTTGGAGCATGGAGAATGTCAAAGAAAAAAGTCCTTACCCGTAACCCTTCTGCAATAGAAACGTTAGGTTCTGCAACTGTTCTATGTACTGATAAAACAGGTACGCTGACCCAAAATAAAATGACTGTAACTAAACTTTACAATGGAGCAAATTATTTAACCGTTATTAAATCTGATGAGTTTAATTCAGAATTTCATGAAATTATTGAATATGGCATTCTTTCGAGTCAATCCAACCCTTTTGACCCCATGGAAAAAGCTATTACCGGTATTGGTAATTATTATCTGAAAGGGACTGAGCACATTCATAATAACTGGGAAATGATAAAAGAATATCCACTTTCCAAAGAATTACTTGCAATGTCGCGGGCATTTTCTTTTAAAGGAACTCAGGAAAAAATTATTGCAACAAAAGGTGCCCCAGAAGCCATTTTTGATCTTTGTCATTTAGATAACGATAAAAAAAAACGATTCTCAATTGCTGTAGAAGAATTAGCTTCGGAAGGGTTAAGAGTATTAGGTGTTGCAAAAGCAAAAATAAATGCATCAGCTCTGCCGGAAATTCAACATGATTTTACTTTTGATTTTATTGGTTTAATTGGTCTTTCAGATCCTATCAGGGAGAATGTAAAGCAAGCTATCAGCGAATGTTATCAGGCGGGTATTAGAGTAATAATGATCACGGGAGATTATCCTGTAACAGCCAAGCATATTGCGTTGGAAATTGGTTTGAAAAATCCGGAAATGTGTATCACCGGTCAGGATTTACAGATTATGACCGATGAAGAGTTATGCGAAAAAATAAAAGAAATTAATGTTTTTGCAAGAGTAATTCCGGAACAAAAACTAAAAATTGTAAATGCATTAAAGAGAAATAAAGAAATTGTAGCTATGACCGGAGATGGGGTTAATGATGCCCCTGCACTAAAATCTGCAAATATAGGAATTTCAATGGGTGCAAAAGGCACCGATGTAGCAAGAGAAGCTTCATCGCTGGTACTTATGGACGATAATTTTTCATCCATTGTCGGAGCTATAAAAATGGGTAGAAGGATATTTGATAATCTCCAGAAGGCTTTTGGATACACATTTGCAATCCATGTTCCCATTGCTGGTTTATCTTTAATTCCTATAATAGTAGGCAATCTTCCGTTAATACTGTGGCCTGTTCATATTGTTTTTCTGGAATTAATAATTGACCCGGCATGCTCCATTATATTTGAAGCTGAAAAAGAGGAAATAACTATTATGAACCGACCTCCAAAGAAAATAGATGAACCTTTTTTTGGAAGCAGAAAAATTTTATTCAGCTGTATGCAGGGGATTAGCATCCTTATTATAACTCTTGCTGTATATTTTGTGGGGCTTTATTTTGGTTTTGACGAAAAAGAAGTGAGGGCAATGGCTTTTATTACATTAATTATTTCCAACATAGCGATTATTATGACAAACAGATCCTGGCAGGATAATATATTTAAGATTATTGCCTCACCCAATAAGGCGGTATTATGGGTAACAGGTGGAGCATTTTTATTTTTGATATTAATTTTAAATATTCCTTTTTTCTCAGATTTATTTCAATTTCATAAGCCGTCATTTTTTAATACAGTAATTTGTGTTGCAGCAGGTTTATCAACAATTATCTGGTTTGAAATATATAAATTAATTAAATTGAAAAAACATGTATTACTTTAAAGCATTTGGAAATACATTTTAATCATGTAAACCATTTTAATAATTATGTAACTTTTTGCTATACGAAAAAATTACTTTTATGATATAAAAATTCAATCTCAATATTAGATAAAAAAAAAACAACATGGAAAACAATAAAATTATTGCAATGCATTTAAAAGATGCTGCGAAAAAATATCATCAAGCTGCAAAGCATCAAAAAGCGGGCAGGCAAGACATGGTCTCCCTTAGTACAATGGAAGCTCAGAATTCTCATTCTCTAGCTGCTGAAGCTCAAAAAGAAAATTTTAAAAAAAATCAGGATTTGGCTGAACTAAACAATCCTATATGTAATTGTTGTCCGAATAAATTACGTTTTCTTTTGTTAAATAAATTTTAAAACGGAATCTCAAATTTTTAAAACGAAATTTTTTTGAAAAGAAACAATCTAAATCAATAAAACATTACTTAATAATTTATAAAAATGGAAAATTACAATAACGAACAAAGCATTCAGCTATTTGATGACAAGTCAAATAATCCAACAGCAGGTAATGAACGTGAAGATCCTCAAAAAATGCCGGGAATCCCGCTTCCAAACGATCCCAACATGCCTGCAAAACCGGATGAAAATCATGACCCGACCAAAATAACACCCGGTGGTAATGACCCTGAAAAAAATGATCCGACTAGAATAGCAGAGCCGTCAAATAAATGATTTCGTGAGATTAAGTGGCTGTAAGAATTTTATTCAAAAATTTGTTATGCCTGACTATTCGGGCAGCTAATGTATGGACACAAATATGTGAAGTATTTTTATTGAGGTATTTGTTATTTTTAAAATGTAAAGCCTACTCTGAAAACTAATTAAACCTATATATAACACTAACCTGCCTTGTTTGGCAGATTTACCTGGTGTAAATTTACCTGTAGTAAACAGGCAGGCAGGTTTCACAAATTTCATACCTCCTAAGTGGAAAAAACGACTCCAGAGGAGTCGAATGTTTATAACTCCGAGCTATGGTTATTGAGCGAAGCGCTGCACAGAGCTTGCCGAAGTGTCGAAATAAGCTCGGGGTATAAACAAATAATAATTTAATGATTTTGGCGAAAAATTTGCACAAGATTGTCTTTTGTTAAAATAGTTAAACCGCAAATTTTATGACAAAATCTCGCTTAAAAAAAAGATGTACCCACACGGTAGTTGTTTGTAGGCAGATATTTTTTAAATATGTACTTTGAGAGAGTGAACTCAAACAATACAATTCAAAAACAAATGAATTTCATAGACTATTATAAAATCCTTGGACTTGATAAAACAGCAACACCTAAGGATATTAAAAATGCTTACAGACGACTGGCCCGAAAATTTCATCCGGATTTGAATCCGAATAACAAAGAAGCAAATGCAAATTTTCAGAAAATAAATGAAGCGAATGAAGTATTAAGTGATCCTGTAAAACGTAAGAAATACGATCAGTACGGAAAAGACTGGCAACATGCTGAAGAATTTGATAAATCAAAACAGTATCAGCAACAATCATCAAATTTCGGTGGGTCATCTTATTCTGGCGCACAATCAGGAGGAGATTTTTCTGATTTTTTTGAATCCATGTTTGGCGGTGCATCTGGTAGTAGCAGGAGCAGACAAGCAAAATACAGAGGTAAAGATTTTAATGCGGAATTACATCTTGAGCTAATAGATGCATACTCAACCCACAAGCAAACATTAACAGTCAATGGAAATAATATACGAATTACAATTCCTGCAGGAATAGAGAATGGTCAGACAATAAAAATATTGAATCATGGCGGCCCGGGTGTAAATAATGGACCAAACGGTGATTTGTATATTACATTTTCCATTGCAAATCATTCAAGATTCAAACGCTTAGAAAATAATTTATATACTTCGGTAGATTTAGATTTATACACCGCGTTGCTGGGAGGTGAAATTACTGTAGATACAATGAATGGAAAAGTAAAATTAAATGTACCGCCTGAAACACAAAACGGAAGTAAGATTAAATTAAAAGGGAAGGGATTTCCGGTTTATAAAAATGAAAAACAATTTGGTGATTTATTTATTACTTACATCATTAAAATTCCAACAAATTTAACCGAAAAACAAAAAGCATTATTTAGGGAATTATCTAGTGTCCGTCCATAAAGTCAGTGTTTGGTTCAGAATGTTCGAGAGCAAGGCTTTCGCAGTGTTGAAAACCAAGGAGTTTACTTTTGTAAATGACTGTTTTCAACACAAGAGTAACGCAGCTATCGGACATTATGGACAAACACTATCTAACCTTAAACATTAAATTGGAACCAATGCAAACAGAAAAATTAATTGCCATCAATGAATTCTGCACAAGTCACAATATTGATGTCTCCTTCATCAGTTCTTTGCAACACACGGGTCTGATAAAAATCACAACAATCGAAGAATCAGTTTTTATAAGTTTAAGTCAGCTACAGCATTTGGAGAAATTTATTCGCTTATACTATGATTTGGATATTAACATTGAAGGGATTGAGTCCATCGCCCATTTATTACAACGAGTTAACTCAATGCAAGAGGAGATTATTGCGCTTAAAAACAGGCTTCGCCTTTATGAAATAACTGAGTAATCTTAATCACTCAACTTTCGCAAGAATAATCTGAAATAGTAGTATTATAAATAAAAAAAATTTCAGAATAAAAAGACTAACGTAAAGTTATTTTCATCAAAGAAAAAGTTGAAAATATAATTATGATAAAGTTGAGTTAAACCAAGCCCGATCATCAATTGCGCTTTGGGAAAATCCTTGAAATCTCCATTGGATGAACATGATGAGTCCTCAAGGGTGGGGTGACGTAAATCAATGCAAAATAAATTATTTGCCCCCGTAGGGTGGCAAATAGTGATAAAAAATAAAACACTCAAAAGCAAGCACCCTGTAGGGGTGCAATAGAAATTTTTTATGCAATTGTTAAATTGAATGGTACGAGAAAAAATTCAAAATTATGGGATTTAGGTCACCCCACCTCAAGGGTTTAAGCGGTTGAGAAAACAAAGCCATTAAGAATATAACAAATATCATAAAATATAAAACAATAAAAACCTCGTCAATTTAATGTGTGAAAGATGTAACTTAATACACCTTTAATGTAATACATTATCCTTTAAAATTGAATAATTTTGAATTGGGAAATTAAAATAATTCATTAATTCTCAAATTACAGAATTTTAAGTAATGAGATTCAGTTTTATTAGTATACTGGAGAAAAGTCTATGCTGATAATTGTTTTTCATTTTTATATGAAAAATAAAAATTGACGGCTATGAAGTCAAAAATTAAACCTTTAATCCTGATTGTTGACGATACACCACAAAACATACAGGTGCTGGCAAATATTCTTTATGAAAAAGGCTACAACATTTCTATTGCTACATCCGGTAATCAAGCTCTGCTATCAGTAAATTCTGATACTCCTGATTTAATTTTACTGGATATTCAAATGCCAGAAATTGATGGATACGAAGTATGTGAAAAAATAAAATCAAACCCTTTAACAAAAGATATCCCTATAATATTTTTAACTGCAAAAATTGAAAATGAGGATTTATTGCAGGGCTTTAAAGCGGGCGCAGTTGATTACATCACTAAACCTTTTAATGTTGCAGAACTCACTGCTCGTGTTGCTACTCATCTTGAGCTGAAGAGATCGAGAGCAAGAATTGAAACATTAAATAGAAAGCTTAACGTTGCTTATAACAAAATAAAAAACAGTATAGATTATGCGAGGCTTATTCAGGAAGAAATGCTGCCTGATTTAAATATTTTGCAGGCAAAAGGAATACAACATCTGTTAATTTATAAACCAAAGGATATAGTCAGTGGTGACTTTTATTGGATGGCAATTAATAATGAAAAACTTTTTATTGCTGTAGCAGACTGTACGGGACACGGTGTTCCGGGTGCTATGCTATCTATATCCGGACATAATCTTTTAAATGAGATCATCAATATTGAGAAAATTTATGATCCGGCTGCAATTTTATATAAACTGAATGAAAGAGTTCGCAATATTTTCAAGCAGGGATTATCTGAAGTTCATGTAGGTATGGATATCGCGATATGCGTGATTGACAATTGTGAAAAAACATTAGAATTTGCCGGAGCGAATATACCGATTTTGTATTTTAGTAATAGTAATGTTCAAAAATTAATTCCAGACAAATTAGGTATTGGAGAGGATTACTCTAGAAAGCATAAATCCTGTTTTAGCACACAGATAATTAAATTTAATAAAGGAGACAGATTTTTTATATTCACAGACGGTATACTCGATCAGTTTGATAATATGGATCAAAATAAAATAACAAGAAAAGGATTTGAACAGTTTTTTTCTATGCAGGTAGAAAAACCATTCAGTTCTATTAAAGAAAATCTGATGAAATTTATGCAAGACTGGCAGGGAGACAATCTTCAAACAGACGATATTCTTATAGTAGGTTTTGAAATTTCTAAACCTCAATGATTTTTATTTTATAAAATAATTTTACATGTGGAACCAAATATAAAACCTTTAATACTGATTGTTGACGATACACCTCAAAACATACAGGTGCTGGCAAATATTCTTTATGAAAAAGGCTACAACATTTCTATTGCTACATCCGGTAATCAAGCTCTGCTATCAGTAAATTCGGATGCGCCTGACTTGATTTTATTAGATATTCAAATGCCAGGAATTGATGGATACGAAGTATGTAAAAAAATAAAGTCAAACCCTTTAACAAGAGATATCCCTATAATTTTTTTATCTGCAAAAATAGAAAATGAGGATTTATTGCAGGGCTTTGAAGCGGGTGCAGTTGATTATATTACGAAACCGTTTAATGTGGCTGAACTTACTGCCCGTGTTGCAACTCATATAGCTTTAAAAAAATCAAAAGAAAGAATTGAAGCAGAAAAAGAAAAATTTGAGGCATTACATAAAAAACTTAATGTTGCCTATAGTGATATTAAAAACAGTATCACGTACGCTAAATTAATTCAGGATGGAATGCTGCCTGATCTGAATATTTTGAGGGAAATAGGTATTCAGTACCTGATAATATACAAACCAAAAGATACTGTCAGTGGAGATTTTTATTGGGCAGAATATTGCAATGAAAAGTTATTTCTTGCTGTTGCAGATTGTACCGGTCATGGCGTTCCCGGCGCATTGCTTTCTATGTCTGGTCATAACCTTTTACATGAAATAATAAATATTGAAAAAATTTATGATCCGGCTGAAATTTTGAATAATCTGAATGACAGAATACGTAGAATTTTAAGACAAGGATTAACCATTATTCATGACGGGATGGATATCGCGTTATGTGTTATAGATATAAAAACAAAAACATTAGAATATGCCGGAGCGAATAGTCCGGTCTGGTATTTTCATGATAATGATTTTCAAAAGCTTTTTCCTGATAAATTAGCAATAGGAGAAGATCATTCTAAGAAAAAAAAATCCTGTTTTAACAAACAGATTGTTCAATTTAATCAGGGCGACAGATTTTTTATGTTTACAGATGGAGTGCTTGACCAATTTGATAATGCTAATCATAAAAAAGTAACAAGAAAAAGATTTGAAAAGCAGCTTTCGAAATATATGAAACAGCCATTCAATACCATTAAAGTAGATATGCTTAAATTCCTTAGAGAATGGCAGGGAGACAATCAGCAAACAGATGATATTTTATTGATTGGTTTTGAAATTTCTTAAAACACATTTGCTTGCATGATATTCTATATTTCGGGCATTGATTGTTATCAAGTGTGAATAATATAATTTTTATCAATAGTCCTGTAATGTATACTGCAATTAAAGTAAGCAACTTTGTATAAATATATTTAATATGACCTTGATAACAAATTAAGGATTTACAATATCTAAAATAAAAATTTATTCCAAATGAATATTAAAGACACATCTGAACTAGAAATTTCATCGCTATTGGAAGATGTTTATCGAAAATACGGTTATGATTTCAGGCAATATTCCGAAGCACACATCATGCGCAGGATCAAAAACAGGATGACCTTATCTGGAATAGAAGATATTTCTCAAATGCAATCGAAAGTATTGAATGATGAATCATTTGCTTCACAACTTTTACAGGACTTATCCATCACTGTAACTGAAATGTTTCGTGACCCTGAATTTTATAAATCATTACGTGAAAATGTTATACCAATCTTAAAAACTTATCCATTTATAAAAATATGGCATGCCGGCTGTTCCACGGGAGCAGAAGCATATTCAATGGCAATTATTATGCAGGAAGAAGGCCTGTATGACAGAACAACAATTTATGCAACAGATTTTAATCAACATGTGTTGAGCCACGCAAAAGAAGGAATTTTTTCAAACAAATTAATGAAAGAATATACTGCAAATTATCAATTGTCAGGAGGAAATGAATCTTTTTCTGGTTATTATACTTCTGATTCTGATAATGTAATCATGAATCAATCTTTGAAAAAAAATATTGTTTGGGCAAATCATAATTTAGTAACCGACAGTGTTTTTGCAGAAGTACACTTGATTCTGTGCAGAAATGTGCTTATTTATTTTGACATAAATCTACAAAATAAAGTGCAAAAACTTTTCTATGACAGCCTGATTAATGGTGGCATTTTATGTCTCGGTTCAAAAGAAGGTTTACGATTTACAGATTTGGATAAAGAGTATTCTGAATTAGATAAGAAGCAGAAAATTTTTAAAAAGAAATATTAAAACACAATGAATTACGAGGCAATTGTAATAGGGGTTTCTTCCGGAGGATTGAATGCGATGAAAATCATATTTTCTTTATTGCCTAAGGATTTTATTACTCCAATTATTATTGTTCAGCATATAAGTCCGCATTCCGATAACCAATGGATAAAACATATAAATGATGATAGTAATCTCAAATTTAAAGAAGCCGATGAAAAAGAAAAAATTGAACATGGAAAGGTTTATATTGCTCCACCTAATTATCATTTGATAATAGAAAAAAATAAAATATTTTCTCTTTCAATAGATGAACGTGTAAATTTTGCAAGACCATCAATTGATGTATTGTTTGAATCTGCTGCCGAAGCCTATAAAAACAAATTAATTGGGGTAATACTTACTGGTTCTAATAATGATGGGACGAAAGGCATGAAACTGATAAATGAATACGGAGGACTGACGATCGTGCAAGATCCGACAACTGCTGAATCTAAATACATGCCCGCTTCAGTAATAGCAGCGGTGCAGGTAAATTATATTTTATCTTTAAATGGAATAGTTGATTTATTAATAAAAATAACACAACCCTAATTATAAATAAAATGAAAATGACACTTGGTAGAAAAATATTAATAGGATTTATAGCTTGCGCCCTGATACTTTTTGGGGTCACAATTTTTTCTTTTAAAAATAGTGAAAAATTTATCGCTTCAAATGTTTTGGTCGTTAAAACAAATCAGATAATGTATGAGTTTCAACAAATTCTGATTTCTTCCATTGATGCTGAAACAGGCTCACGGGGTTTTGTTATTACAGGCAATAATAATTTTCTGGAACCTTTTTCAGATGCTTCTACAAACGCAATTGAACATCTTGATAAAGTAAAGGAATTAACAAAAAATAATCCCAATCAGCAAAAGAACATTGTAGAACTTAGGGGAATACTCAAAATACGTTTTAATAATTTAAATAGTATCATAGATCTTCGTAAAAAGGATTTTGAAAAAGCCAGAGAATTTGTTGCTTCAGAAGAAGGAAAACAAATACAAGATGAAATACGAAAAATAATTGATAGAGCACAGGAAATAGAATATATATTACTCGCTGAAAGGAAACAAATCAGTGCTAATGATGCAGAAAATTTTAATATTATTTTTGCTATTTTATTGCTGATTATTATTCTCATTCTAATTGTTGTTTATGGAATAATTACTTCAAATTTAAGAGCACTTAAAAGGGCCGAAGCAGAAACTGCCAGAAAAAACTGGCTGCTTACTGGTAACACAGAACTCAACGAAAAATTAAAAGGAGACCAAAATATAGAAGAGTTGGCAAGCAATACAATTAGTTTTTTATGCGCTTACCTGAAAGCAACCATTGGAGCTGTTTACCAGATGAATGATAAAGACAAAACACTTACGCTTAGCGGGCAATATGCCTTTTTATCTCCTAAAGATATAAAAGAAACATTTACACTAAATGAAGGCCTGATTGGACAGGTAGCACAAGAGCAAAAACAAATTTCTTTAACAGATATCACAGATGAACAAATACGCATTACGTCGTCTGTTCTGAATGCCAAACCAAAACATTTACTTATAACTCCTTTTTTGTTTGAAGGAAAAACTGTTGGTGTAATAGAAATTGGAAGGCTTACTAATTTCAACGAGACAGAAAGAAATTTTATCAATATTTCTATGGACAGTATAGCTATTCGTATTAATTCAGCTATTGCAAGAAAACGGATACAGGAATTATTTGAAGAATCACAAGTTCAGGGAGAAGAACTATTGTCGCAGCAGGAAGAACTGAAACAAACAAATGAAGAGCTGGAAGAACAGGCGCGAAATCTGAAAGAACAACAGGAAGAACTACAAATGTCTAACGAAGAACTGGAAGAACAAACACAGTCTTTAGAAGAAAAAAACAAAGAAGTTGAAGCTGCAAAACACGACATTGAGCAGAAAACAAAACAACTGGAAATAAGCAGCAAATATAAATCGGAATTCCTGGCAAACATGTCTCATGAGTTAAGGACACCACTTAATAGTTTGCTTATATTGTCGAAAGATTTATCTGAAAACAGAAAAAAAAATCTGGATAGTATTCAGATAGAAAGCGCAGAAATTATTTATAAAAGTGGACATGATCTGCTTGTAATAATAAATGAAGTTCTTGACCTCTCAAAAATTGAAGCAGGAAAAATGATAATCAATATTGAAAAAGTATCATTAATAAATTTTACAGATGAACTTATTCGCGAATTTAAACATCATGCGGAACAAAAAGGATTGACACTGAGCTGCAAATTAAATAAAGATTTACCCGAATCAATACACACTGACTCGCAACGTTTGAATCAAATAATAAAAAATCTTTTATCCAATGCCCTAAAATTTACTGATCAGGGAAGTGTAAATTTAAGTATTGACAAATTTAAAGAAAACAAGATAATTATTTCTATTTCTGATTCGGGAATAGGCATACAGGATGACAAGCAAATGGCCATATTTGAAGCTTTTCAACAAGCAGAAGGCGGCACGTCCAGAAAGTATGGTGGAACTGGTTTAGGACTTTCTATTTCACGTGAACTTGCAAAATTATTAGGAGCAGAAATTACGTTGGTTAGTAAAATAAATCAAGGATCTACTTTTTCGCTTATTATTCCAATTGAAATATATGATGAAAATAAACTTATCAAAACAACAACAGAAAAAGAACCTGTACTCTACAAACCTCGTTCTGAAGACGATTCAAAATATCTGAATTATCCTTCCATAGAAGATGATAGAAATTCTATAACAAAAGAAAATAATGTAGTACTCATTATTGAAGACGATCTGAAATTTGCATCTATACTTTTAAAACAAATCAATCAAAAAGGATTCAAATGTTTGTCTGCTGCAATCGGTGAAGATGGTTTATTGCTTGCTGCAAAATACAAACCACAGGCAATTATTCTTGATATTGGTTTGCCAGGAATAAACGGGCATGCAGTATTGCTTGAATTAAAAGCAAATCCTTCTGTAAGGCATATTCCGGTGCATATTATTTCAGCAAATAATCGTTCATTGGAATTGATTAAAGAAGGTGCAATTGAGTGCCTGATGAAACCAATAGATAAAAATAATCTGGATAAAGCATTTAACAGAATTGAAAATTTCATAAGCAGAAAAATAAAAAACCTGCTTATTATTGAAGACAGTGAAAATTCCAGAAAAGCAATACGAATACTTATTGGAAATAGTGATGTAAAATGTTTTGAAGCCGGGACAGGTAAAGATGCTTTGCTTTTGTATCAAGATAATCATATTGATTGTATCATACTTGATATTGGCTTGCCGGACATAAACGGCTTTGATCTTATCAAAAAATTAAAAGGAATAAAAGACCAGACTGCTCCTCCTATTATTATTTACACAGGAAAAGAACTTACAAAAGAAGAAAACAATGAGCTACAGAAATATGCTGAAACTATTATTATAAAGGGAATAAAATCGGAAGAACGATTGCTTGATGAAACGGCTCTTTTCCTTCACCGGACAATCAGTAATTTGCCAGAATCAAAACAAATAATTATAAATAATTTGTACGATAAAGAAGCTGTATTTCAGACGAAAAAAATATTATTGGCAGATGATGATATGCGAAATATTTTTGCATTATCTAAAGTATTACAAGAACGTGGAATGGAAATAATAAAAGCAGAAACCGGAAAAATTGCTTTGGAAATGCTAAATACACATCCTGATATTGATCTCGTATTAATGGATATTATGATGCCGGAAATGGATGGTTACGAAGCAATGAGAAAAATACGATCTCAAATAAAATTCAAAGGCTTACCTGTAATTGCGCTTACGGCAAAAGCTATGAAAGACGATAAACAAAAATGTATTGATGCCGGTGCCAACGACTACATCACGAAACCTATTGAAGTAGAACGATTGTTATCTTTGATGAAAGTGTGGTTAAGTAAATAAAAGATAAAAGGTAATTGGCAATTAAAAATACCAAATACAATTTAAACAAAAATAATTCATAACAAATATGAAAAATTATAACAAAGTTAAAATATTATTAGTAGACGATCGAAAAGAAAATTTATTTGCCTTAGAAGTAATGCTCTCCGACGAAAATTATTTATGCGTGAAAGCAAATTCTGGAGAAGAAGCATTAAAAATTCTTCTCAACGAACAAGATTTTGCTATCATATTAATGGATGTGCAAATGCCAATGATGGATGGGTTTGAAACATTAGAGTTAATTCGCCAAAAAGAAACAATCAAACATATCCCTATTATTTTTTTAACTGCCAGTATGGACACATCTGTACAAGTTTTTAAAGGATATCAAGCGGGCGCTGTTGATTATATGATTAAACCACTTTCTCCAGAAATATTAAAAGCAAAAGTGGCTGTTTTTGTAGATCTGTATAAGAAAACAAATGAATTATTAGTTCAGGACAAAGAGAGAGAAAAACGTGCAGCAGAATTAATAATTGCTAATAAAGAGCTTGCTTTTCAAAACGAAGAGAAAGAAGAACGTGCTGCTGAGAAAGAAAAACGTGCAGAAGAATTAATTATCGCAAACAAAGAACTTGCTTTTCAAAACGAAGAAAAAGAAAAACGTGCAGCAGAGTTAATAATTGCAAATAATGAACTTGCTTTTCAAAACGATGAAAAAGAAAAACGTGCAGCTGAATTAATTATCGCAAACAAAGAGCTTGCTTTTCAAAATGATGAGAAAGAAAAACGTGCGGCAGAATTAATCATTGCCAACAAAGAACTTGTTTTTCAAAATGATGAGAAAGAAAAACGTGCGGCAGAATTAATTATAGCAAACAAAGAACTTGTTTTTCAAAACGATGAAAAAGAAAAACGTGCGGCTGAGTTAATCCTTGCCAACAAGGAACTGGTATTTCAAAACGATGAAAAGGAAAAACGTGCAGCTGAATTAATCCTTGCCAACAAGGAACTGGTATTTCAAAACGATGAAAAAGAAAAACGTGCAGCAGAATTAATCATTGCAGACAAAGAATTGGTCTATCAAACTGAAGAGAAAGAAAAACGTGCAGCCGAGCTAATCATTGCCGATAAAGAACTGGTCTATCAAACCGAAGAGAAAGAAAAACGTGCCGCAGAACTAATCATTGCAGACAAAGAGATTATATTTCAAAACGAAGAAAAAGAAAAACGGGAAACAGCAAATAAAGAACTTGAAGCATTCAGTTATACTTTGAAATTAGCTTCTCAATATTCTCTCAGTCTTATTGAAGCAAGTCTTGATCCATTGGTTACGATAAGTCCGGAAGGAAAGATTATGGATATGAATGAAGCTCTGGTAAATATTACTGGCATAGAACGTGAAAAATTAATTGGCTCTGATTTCTTTGATTATTTTACGGAACAACAAAATGCCCAGGAAGTCTATCAGGCAGTTTTTGCAAAAGGGTCTGTTGCCGATTCTCCACTCACACTCCGCCATAAGGATGGCAAGCTTACCGATGTATTATTTAATGGGTCGGTTTATAAAGATGATAAAGGAAATGTATTGGGAGTGGTAATTGTCGCCAGAGATGTTACTGCCCAAAAATTGCTTTCTAAATATTCGCTGAGTCTTATTGAGGCTAGCCTTGATCCATTATTTACCATTAGCCCTGAAGGTAAAATCACGGATATGAATCAGGCGACAGTAAAAGTAACAGGAGTTTCACGTGAGAAATTAATCAATACTGATTTTTTTGATTACTTTACCAAACCAGAGAAAGCACGAGAATGTTATCAACAGGTTTTTGCAAAAGGATTTGTTGCAGATTTTCCGTTAACTATTATGGATGGAAAACTTACCGAAGTATTATTTAATGGATCGGTTTATAAAGATGACAGAGGAAATGTGCTGGGTGCTGTACTGGTTGCGAGAGATATTACAGATCAAAAAATATTTGAAAATGAATTGATGCAGGCGAAAGAATCTGCTGAAGATGCTAACCGGATGAAAAGCGAATTTTTAGCGAACATGAGCCACGAAATACGCACTCCTTTGAATGCGATTGTCGGGTTCTCAAGCATCCTTAAAGAAAAAGCTGCCGGACAAAAAATATTCACAGAATATCTCGACAATATCATTCAAAGCAGTAAAGTACTTCTTTCTCTTATCAATGATATTCTCGATCTTTCTAAAGTGGAAGCAGGTCGAATGGTTATTGATTATCAACCTGTGAATTTGAATAACATTATTCAGGAACTTCAGTCTGTCTTCTTGATGAAAGCCAAAGAAAAAGGACTGTCAATTACTATTCAGATTTCTGAAAGTATACCCGAAAACATTATCACCGATGAAAAATATTTAAGACAGATTTTATTTAATCTCATTGGCAATGCTATTAAATTTACCGGGAAAGGCGGTGTTGATATTATTGTAAATTCTGTTTTCAAAGAAATTGGAAGCAGCAAGATTGATTTGATTATTACTGTTAAAGATTCAGGTATAGGTATTCCAGATGATAAATTAACCGTCATATTTGAACCATTTATTCAGGTGGAACAAAAAAACAGGAGTAAATACGGAGGCACCGGTCTTGGATTGAGTATCACGAAGCGGTTGATAGAATTGCTTGGAGGCACCATTAAAGTGGAAAGTGAAATAGGCAAAGGCTCTGTTTTCTATATCATTGTTTATGATATAGAAATAGCTTCTTTTCATAGTGATGAAAGTAGCGAAAATATTATCCAGCATTTGCCGGAAATCAGATTTCACAATCCCGTAATTCTTATGGCTGAAGACGTTCTTTCGAACCGTCAGGTAGTGAGAGGATATCTCGAAACCATGAATATTACAATTGTTGAAACGGAGAACGGGGAAGACTGTCTTATTGCTGCACGAAAAAACAAACCCGATTTAATTTTAATGGATATGCAAATGCCTGTAATGGATGGTTTCACTGCTATCAATATACTTAAATCCGATGAGGAATTAAAAGATATCCCAGTGATAGCCCTCACAGCTTCAGGAATGAAACAGCAAAAAGATAAATTTGAAAAAATGGCCGACGACTTCCTTATCAAGCCTATTTACAAAAATGAATTACTGAGTAAACTGATAAAATATTTACCTTACGATGAACTTTCATCAAAAGAAGATATACCGGAAAATACTTCAACAGATCAAACACATGTAATAGCTGAAAATAATTTACCTGCTGAAATTAAAAAAGAAATCATTAAAACCTTCATGCCATCAATAATAAAATTGAATGAAACTCTTAATATTGATGAGATAAAAGATTTTTTGGATAAGTTAGAAATATTTAACACGAAACATAAAATTGCAATAATTACTGAATATTGTACCCAACTTTCAGGACATATTGAAACATTCAACATTAATCAGATTTTTTCCACATTAAAAAAATTATCGGAGTTTATCAATAAGTAATTTTCGCTAAATTTATTTCGCTAAAAAATGAGAATAGCAGATATTTTTAAATAATAATATTCCGGTGCGCTGCACCTTTGTAAACATCGCAGCTATCGCTGCTACAAATGTTATCGCAGCTCTGCTGCTATATTTGAAATGCAGCAGCAGAGCTGCGAAATATTTGTAAAACAAAAATGAATAGAGGAGTCAAGGTGCAGAGCACCGTAATATATACTGAAACTTGGCAGGTTTGCAAACAAGGCTGCTTAGTTTCAGTTATACTGAACGAATACAAATTTAATTATATTTTTGTAGCCCTTTTTAGCTATGCTGTCGAAGTATCTCATGCATGGATTGCTGTTAATAATAGTTTCAAATTACAAAAATAAATAGTTCTTTTTCATGCGAATGTTCAATTAATAAGTAATTGAAAAACTAAATCAGATATTATCATTTTCCTTTCAACATTTAGAAAATATAAACTAATGGACCAACTAAAAAAACCTCTTATATTAATTGTGGATGATACGCCACAGAACATTCAGGTATTGGGGAATATTCTTTACGAAAAAGGATATAATATCAGCATATCGTCATCGGGTGTTCATGCGCTGCAATCAATAAACAAACAGGCTCCCGATTTAATTTTACTTGACATACAAATGCCGGAAATGGATGGTTATGAAGTATGCAAAACTCTAAAATCAAATTATAAAACAAAAGATATTCCTATTATATTTTTAACATCAGTAACTGATTCAGAAAATATATTGCTTGGCTTTGAACTCGGCGCAGTTGATTACATCACTAAACCATTTAATATAGCAGAACTTACAGCTCGCGTAGCCACACATATTGAACTTAAAATATCAAAAGATAAATTAGTAGAATTAAATGCTACTAAAGATAAATTTTTTTCAATTATCGCTCATGACCTTAAAAATCCATTCAATCAATTAATGGGTTTTTCTAAATTGCTGATGGGAAATTGCAAAAAATATGATATTGAAACAATTGAAGAATATGTTTCTTATATCCATATTTCTTCAAAAAAAAATTATGAACTTCTTGAAAACCTTCTAAACTGGGCAAGGTTGCAAATGGGTAAATTTGAAATACGGAAAGAGAAATTTAATATCTGTTCATTAATAAATATTGCTACTGATGGATTGCAGTGTATTGCCATAGATAAAGGAGTTGAAATTATAGTTTCACCTAATAAAAAAGCAGAGGCTTTTTTTGATATTGAAATGTTTAAATTAATAATCAGAAATTTTACAACAAATGCAATTAAGTTCAGCAATAAAGAAGGAAAAGTCATTTTGAAGATTTCGGAATTCAATGAAAAATATTATAAAATTTCAGTTGAAGATACAGGCATAGGTATAAGCGAAAATGATTTGTCAAAATTATTCAGAATAAATATTTCTCAAACAACACTGGGTACAAGTAGTGAAAAAGGGACTGGATTGGGTCTGATTTTATGTAAAGATTTTATTGAAAAAAACGACTGCCAGATATTTGTTGAGAGTGAAATTAACAAAGGCAGTGTTTTTAGTTTTACTGTTGAAAAAATAAATTAATGTTAGCAATGAAAGCAATAAAAAAATCCCTGATTTTAATAGTTGATGATACGCCACAGAACATTCAGGTATTAGGAAACATTCTTTATGAAAAAGGATATAATATTAGCATTTCTTCATCTGGCGCACAGGCTTTACAATCGATAAATAAACAAGCTCCTGATTTAATATTATTAGACATACAAATGCCTGAAATGGACGGTTATCAGGTATGTGAAGTGTTAAAATCAAATCCTCTGACTAAAGATATTCCTGTGATTTTTCTTACTGCAGCTACAGAATCGGAAAACATCGTTCAGGGATTTGAACTCGGAGCTGTTGACTATATTGCAAAACCGTTTAATGTAGCCGAATTGTTAATGCGTGTTGCAACACATATTGAACTAAAATTGAAAAGGGAGCAGTTACAACAAATTAATATCTGGCTTGAAGATAAAATTAAGGAACGAACTTTTGAACTTGAAAAAGCAAATGCAGAGTTATTAAAGTTAGATAAAGTTAAAACTGATTTTTTGAGCATGATTAGTCATGAAATCCGAATTCCCCTTAACAGAATCAAAGAGCCAATCGAACTGCTGAAATACAAAGTTGAAAATAAAAGTTTAGCTGAACTTGTCGAAATAATAGATGAATCTGTAGTTCGATTAGAAAAATTTTCATCGCAGGCAATGGAAATAACTCAATTAAGAACAAACCGCTATGTGAAGAATAATACAGAGGTATCTATTGCAGGTATCATTGAATATGCATTACTTTCAATTCAGAAGCAGCTTACAGAAAAAATGGTCAATATAGTTTTGAATATTCAGAAAGACCAAAAAATTACAGGAGATAGCGATCTTCTTGTAAAATGTTTTGCAAATATTTTAAGAAATGCGTGTAAATACTCTCAAAATGAAGGAAAAATTGTAATAGGTGCTACGGAGCTAGCAGAAGAATTAATTGTTGAAATCAAAGATTTTGGATTAGGGATGGATAATGAAACTGTAAACAATTTATCAGAAATGCTAACCCCTGGAGAAATTCAATTTGAACAAAATATTGGCTTGGGATTATTTCACTCAAAATTATTAGCCGAAGCTCATGATGGATCTATTCAAATTAAAAGTGCTTTAGGTAAAGGCACAACGGTTACAGTTACCTTTCCAAATAATAAAAGTAAGTTGGATTAAATTACCGGCTACTTTTCTTTCTGGGTTATTTTAATTTATTCAACTTTCGCATAAATTAATTCGCTGAAAAAGATATCAGCAGCCATTTTCAAGAGAATATGTAATATTTTTTATCCTTTTTCTGTTTTCTTGAAATAAAAGGGATGCAATCAAAATAATATTCCGGTGCGCTGCACCTACAAATGTCACGCGACTTTGCCACTACAAATATTTTGCAGCTCTGCTGCTATGTTTGGAATTCAGCGGCAGAGCCGCAAAATATTTGTAAAACATAATAGACATATGAGAACCCAAGGTGCAGAGCACCGTAATATCTTAAACATGGATTAATGTTAACAATATACTCAAGTGACAAAAACAAATAGTTCTTTTTTTCATGCGAAACAACAAAGCCCTCACCAAAGGTAAAGCTCAGTTAGTTTAAACTCAACCGATTGCCGTTACCTGCATTCTGAATTTTTAATTCCTAATTACTAATTCCTAATTCTTAATTCCCACGAGTGTGAACTATGTAACTTCTTTCATTAGTTATGTAAAACTTACGGCAATTATTATTGTCACCTTTATCTGTTTAAAAGGTTTAAAGGATTACGATTACGATCATTTAAAAAATGACAGAAAATACTTTACATATTTTAATTAAATTATTCGCATACATTTCACATGTTTGCGGTGATACTATTACACTTGCAAAGTCGTTCGTTGAGGTATTTCTTACCCAGCAATTTTCTGCGCATGCCGTGCGTAAACAACTTGAATTATTCGAAACAGAATTTGATATCTGCAAACTTCCTGTTTATCCATCTGCCGAATATCAGGAGACTGTTGAAAAAATAATTTTTACGTATTGCAATGAATTAAACAAGAGCCTTACTCTTAATCAAAAATTTCTGGTATTGCTTAATTTGCTTGAATTTGTAAAACTCAGAAATGAGAAAAGCAATTCTTTGTTCATGAGTAATATTGTTACTAAAGCTGCCGAACTGTTCAAAATAGATTACAAAGAGTTTCTTAATTGTAAGTTTTTTATTGAAGACAGGATTTTTGATGCTGAAGGAAAAAATAATATTTTGGTTATTACAGGAAGTAAAATAACCGGTACTTCTGGTATCCGGTATCTTTTAAAAGAAGGGTTAAAAGGATATATAAGAATTCTGAAAATTGACAGCATCCATTCTTATTTATTTATTGTATCAGGAGATGATCATCTTGAAATTAATGACCAGCATATTTTTAAGCGTCATGTCTATTTCTTCAATAAAGGTTCATCCATACGAAGCTCCAAAATCCGTCCCTTATATTTCAGTGATGTAGAGCAATCATTTGTTAATGTTGAACCGAAAAAAAAAATCGTACTTACAGTTGAAAATCTAGTATATGAATTTTTTGATCATACGATAGGCATTCATCAATTAAGCCTTTCTGCATTTTCAGGACAGATGGTCGCGATTATGGGGGGAAGCGGTTCAGGAAAATCAACTTTTTTGAATCTTCTGAACGGTAATTTAAAACCAACTAAGGGCCGCATTCTTATCAATGATGTGGATATTAATAAACATAAAAAGCAAATTCATGGATTGATGGGATATGTACCCCAGGACGACACCCTTTTTGAGGAATTATCAGTTTATCAGAACCTATATTTTAGCACAAAATTATGTTTAGGCGCGAGTGACAAAAAAATACTTAATGAAAAAATTATTAATACACTTAAACGTCTTGATCTTTATGCTATCAGGCATCTGAAAGTAGGTACTCCCCTTAATAAATTTATAAGCGGAGGTCAGCGAAAGCGTCTTAATATTGCATTGGAGTTGATACGCGAACCTTCTGTGATTTTTGTTGACGAACCAACTTCGGGACTGTCTTCATCCGATTCTATAAAAATGATTGACTTATTAAAAGAACAGGCGAACAATGGAAAATTATTATTTGTTAATATACATCAACCCTCTTCTGAAATAATTAAATTATTCGATAAACTATTGATTTTTGATAAGGGAGGATATCCTGTATATTGGGGGAATCCGCTCGAATCACTACGCTATTTGAAAAATAATCTTAATCTCCTTGATGCGGAGCAAAGTGAATGTTTATCCTGTGGGAATGTGAACCCTGAAGATATTCTGTTATTAATTGAACGTAAAAAAATTAATGAGACAGGAAGAGACACTGAAGAACGTATTAATTCACCTGAGCAGTGGTATCGGATATTTATTGAAACAAAAAGTAAAAGCAATGACTCTCTAAACATTTCAAGTGGAAATATTCCTGAAATAAATTTTAAATTATCGGCTATATATATTCAGTTTAAAATTTTCGTAATCCGTAATTTGCTTTCAAAATTTTCAGACAGACAGTATATAGTAATTAGCCTGCTCGAAGCACCATTACTTGCTTTGATACTATCTTTTTTTATGCGGCAAACTGATGTTATAACACATGTATATGTCTTTAGTAAGAATGAAAATATTCCTTCGTATCTTTTTATGGGTGTGATTGTAGCTCTTTTTTTGGGATTAATAGTGAGTTCAGAAGAAATAATTAAAGATAGAAAAATCCTACGCCGCGAGGAATTTATAGGACTGAACCGAACTGCATATATTAACTCAAAAGTAATGTATTTGTTTGTACTTTCATTTATTCAGATATTTTTATTTGTAATAATTGGAAATTATATTCTTGAAATAAAAGGAATGACTTTGAATTATTGCCTTGTATTATGGTCAATTGCCTGCTTTGCCAATATGCTTGGTTTGAATGTTTCAAATAGTTTACAATCAGTAATTGCAATTTATATTTCCATTCCCTTTCTCCTGATCCCGCAGATACTGCTTGCTGGAGTTGTTGTTAATTTTGATAATCTTCATCATACGCTTGCATCACAAAAATATGTTCCTGTATTTGGTGATTTCATGGTTTCGCGCTGGGGATATGAAGCTTTGGCTGTTACTCAATTTAAAGATAATAAATATGAGAAATATTTATATGATTTTGACAAAAAAATCAGTGATGCAGTTTATCAGATAAATTTTAAGCTTCCTGAATTAATACAAATTGCAGAAACAAATATTTCTCTAATTCAGCCGGACAATACTATTAACAACTCGGATACATGCAAAATGCAAAATAATTTAATACTTCTGCAATATCAATTGAATACATATTTACTGCCTCCAGTGAATTCAAAATTATTTTTTTTTGATAGTCTCAAGATTTCACTTGTTAATAATCAAATATTAAAACGAACCATAAATCAACTTGAAAATTTTAAGAAAATGAATAAAGATCAATATGCGAAAATTGATATTCAAAAAGAAAAAATGATTGAAAGATTCATTGAAAAAAATGGAATGGAAAATATGATAAAATTCAAACAGAATTATTTCAATGAAAAGTTGAATAACCTTGTTTTAGATAATAATGAATTTGTTAAATATACAATTTCCGGAGATGATATTATTAGAAAATACAGACCTGTTTACCATTATCCTGAAAATAATTTTGGTCGCGCTCATTTTTATGCACCCGTAAAAAAAATAGGTAATTTTTATATTGACACGATGTTGTTTAATGTAGCTGTTATCTGGCTTATGACATGTTTTTTATACTTTATTCTGATTTATAATCTTGTATTAAAAGCGAAGCAAATTTTTGATAAGATAATATGGGTTTACAGAAAACTGTTTACTAAAATAAAAAATAAAGAACTTAATAATAATCGAATATGAAAAAATCAAAATGCCCCATCTGCAGAATTGCAGTAATTCTTTTACTTATGCTGAATTCATGTGAATTTAATAAAGTTGGTAATGATCTAGTTGATAATACAGACCTTCTGGCCAGCAATGATACAGTAAATAATACAGAAGAGGATTATTATTCAATGCCTGCTCCATCTGAAGTTATCAGTTATTTTAAGGAAAATGAATATAAATTCAGGCAAGAGTTGATGAACCCCTTGTCTAATTATGAAAAATATAATACGCATGTTTCAAAAATCCTCAATGTTGGAATATATACTGCTGATGCTACATACCAGATTTTGTGCAAGAAGACAAGTAAAGCGGCGAGCACTTTTAAAGTAATTGAAAGCTTGTGTAATGAAGCAAATATTTCTTCTGCTTTTGACGAAAATATTAAAAACAGAATAATTTATAATTCTGTAAATGCGGATTCAATAACTGATATTTCTATTGAAATTTATTTAAAAATTGTAAATAACATACGTGAGACAGGATCACCTGACATGTATTTAATACTTGCATCAGGCTCTTTTGTCGAAATTATGTATTTAATGACAAATTCGATTGGGAATTTTTCGGAATCAGAAAAATCAATTAATAAAGTTGTTGAACAGAAATTATTATTTGATGAATTGTTTTCAGCACTTATTAAAATAAAAAAAAATGAAGATATTTCCGGAATTGTCTCAGATATGTCCGACTTAAAGTCAGCTTTTGATTTGCTTGATGTGAAATCTGAAAATATCCAGATGAATAAATCCAGTAACGGAAACCATGTTCTATCAGGGAAAAATATAATAAGCTATTCGGAGAAATTATATATTAATTTAAAAACATCAATAAATAAACTGAGATCAAAATGGACTGTAAATTAATTTATTTTAAACTTCAATTTAAAAACAGGCAATTGCATTTGTTGGCAACGGCATTTGCTTGCTTGTCTTTTCATTGGCTTCAGTTTACTTCTCCTTCCGATATGAGAGATACAGCTCGCTCAGGGATTACAAAATTTATGATAATTTTCATTTTCATGATTATGCTTACAAATTTAAATTCTATTGAAGCACAAAACTGTAATAATTATGAGAAAAAATGTGATCTGGCAGATAACTCTTTTACTGCAAGTTCAATGTCAAGAGGTATAAAAATGGCTAAAGGACAAGTTTTTTCTGTTATATGTTTGTTTTACGCAGGGAAAGAAAATTATATATCGTTTTGTGGTGAAAATGATCTAGGAAAATTTCAGATTAAAATTCTTGATTATATAACAAAAAACGTGATATATAATAATACGGATGATAATCTTAAACAAAATTTAATTATAAATGTTGATGTTACAGCTATAATTATTATTCAATTGTCAGCTCCTTCAGCAATTTTTCATGGTACAGAAAATAAATGCGCCGGGTTACTTATTGCTTATAAAGATTTAAAAAATGGACAATAAAATTATACTAAAATCTGTACCAATTTCCTTGATAACGTTAGCCTCTGTATTAAGCTTTTGGCGATACTCCATACTGCTGTTGTTTGCTGTTGTTTGTTTCAATAGCGTATCTGCTCAGAATTGTAATAATACTGAAAATAGTTGTTCTACTCCCCATGAAAAGAAATTTACCAAAAGTGCAATATCTCGTTCTATAAAGATACGACATAAGCAAAGAAAAACTTTCAATGTAAATATGTTCGAAGGGAAGGAATATTATATTTCTGTTTGTGGAAAATCCAAATTAGGAAATATTCAGTTAAGAATACTGTCAGCAGAAAATAAATTAATTTATGATAATGCAGCCGCAGGATTAATAGATTTTATCATCATCAAATCAGAGTTAACACAGAAATTAATTATTGAAGTATCCGCGCCTACAGGAAATTTTTCAGGCAAAGATGCTGAATGTATTGGTGTTTTAGTTGAATCACGGAAGACTAATTAGTGTCTGTCTATACAGTCAGTGTTTAGTTCAGAATGTTCGAGAGCAAGGCTTTCGCAGTGTTGAAAACCAAGGAGTTTACTTTTGTAAATGACTGTTTTCAACACAAGAGTAACGCAGCTATCGGACATTATGGACAAACACTAATTAACTGAACTTTGCCTGCGGTGAGGGCTTCAACGTTCGCATAAATTAATTCGTTAAAAAAAGAGAGCAGCAGTCATTTTCAAGAGAATTATAAAATATTTTTTTCTTTTACTGATTTTATGAAAAATTATGACTGAAATCAAAAAAAAATAATATTTCGGTGCGCTGCACCTTTTTTAACAACGCAGCTCTGCTGCTACAAATGTTATCGCAGCTTTGCTGCTACAAATGTTATCGCAGCTCTGCTGCTACAAATGTTATCGCAGCTCTGCTGCTACAAATGTTATCGCAGCTCTGCTGCTACAAATGTTATCGCAGCTCTGCTGCTACTTAACAATGATAGCGGCAGAGCCGCATCATATTTGTAAAAATAAAAAGGGATAGAGACGCCAAGGTGCAGAGCACCGTAATATCTTTTGCTTGGATTGCTGTTAACAATTGTTTTTAATTACAAATAAAATAGTTATTTTTTATGCAAAAGTTCAATAATTAATATTTTTTATGCTAACTTTTTATCATATACGAGATTTTAAAAATACACTAAAAGTTATTCTTTTGATTATTTTTATTTTCAATACATTCCTCTCAATTGCTCAACCAGTAGCTGATTTTGATGCCCATATAAAAACAGGATGCAGCCCTTTACAGATTACCTTTATTAATCTTTCTTCTCCATCTCAGGGGTTAACTTATACTTGGATTTTAGGTAATGGAAATACATCAACACAGAACGAGCCTTTTGCGATATACAGTACCCCCGGCTCGTATAATGTAACGCTCGTTGTTAGTAACGGAATCACAGCAGATACAATGACTAAAAATAATTTTATTACTGTGTTTCAAAATCCGTTGGCCGATTTTCAGATGAGCGGCTCTTTTTCTGGATGTGTACCTTTTCCTGTAATCTTTGAAAACACATCTCAACCCGGAGATGCTCCTATTGATATATATAACTGGGATTTTGGCGATGGTAATATTTCTTCTGAATTTGCGCCTGCTCATATATATCAGTTTGCCGGAATTTTTAATGTTTCATTGATGGTTTCAGACACCAACGGTTGCATTAAAAGTACTGAATTTGAAAATTACATAATAACCTATAAACCGGTTTGCTATTTCACAAGTAATTTAACATCTTCTTGCAACGGCAAACTAATATCTTCTTTTACAAATCTATCAACAGGATCAGGCTTGCTTACTTATTTCTGGGACTTTGGTGATGGTCTTTTTTCTATTGAAGAAGAACCTGTTCATACATATCAGTCTCCGGGGATTTTTACAGTTAAATTAATTACAACTGATAGCCATGGATGTCTTGACACTCTTATTCGTTATGATTATATTAAAATAACCAAAACTCAGGCTGTATTTTCTGCAAACATTGATACAATTTGCAAAAATGATAGTATTCAATTTGTAAATAATTCTCTTAATTCAAATCAGTATGAATGGAATTTTGGAGATGGTTTTTTTTCTGATGAAATCAGTCCCCTGCATGTATTTACAACATCAGGAGAATATAATGTTATTCTTATGGTATCAAAAAATGGACAATGTTATGATTCTGCTTCAATAAATATAAATATCGAAAATATAATAGCAGATTTCAATGTGGCAGAAAATTTTGGATGCGAATTGCCTTTCAATGCACAATATTTAGATAACTCAACAAACGCTGTTTCATGGGAATGGCATTTTGGTTTTCGAAATCATTCTTTTGTACAAAACCCGGCATATACAATTTATTATGATACAACAGGTAATTATCAAATGATATTTTCTGATACGTTAATAGTTACAAGCCTTCATGGATGTATTGATACTGCAATAGTGGATTCTAGTATTGTAATTATTTTGCCGAAATTAGATTTTTTACCTTCAATGGATGGTCCTTATGGTTGTATTCCTGTAACACTTAATTACACAAACCAAAGTACATATAATACCAATCTGGATCATTTTGAATCCTGGATCTGGGATTATGGAAACGGAAATACTTCTCAAAACTGGGATGGCTTATACACCTATAACAATTCCGGTTCATTTTTAGTAACATTTACTGCTGTAACTCAAAAAGGCTGTTCTGTCAGTAAATTTACGAATGCCAGCGCTGGAACACCGCAGATTCCGGATTTTACTGTAAATGCCCCGGATTCTCTTTGTGCGTCAGATACAGTCTCTTTTTTGAATTTATCTTCGGATCAGAACCTGATAAATTATTACTTTTGGTCTTTTAGCGATGGATATTTTTCATGGGATAAAAATCCATCATGCACATTTCACGATACGGGTTATGTGAGCGTTTCTTTGCTTACTTCCTATAACGGATGCAACACTCAAATAAATAAAGCAAATTTGTTTTATGTAAAAGGACCCGTTGCCTCTCAGGGGTTACAGTATGAATGTGAACATCCTCTCGATTATACATTTATTGCAAATGTAAAAGAAACGGAATCTTACTATTGGAATTTTGGGGATGGCTCTCCGATAGTTATGAATACAACTCCTTGTCTGCATTCCTTTAATTCTTCAGGAAATTATCAGATATTATTATCCGCTGATAATTCTGTTACAGGTTGCTCTTACGAATCAATGCAGCCCATTCAGGTTCGTGAAATTATTGCTGATTTTACGATGACTGATTCTGTCGGTTGTCCTGGAGATGAAATTCTCTTCGATGGATCCGTTTCGCAGGATGAAGCGTATGACAATTTCCAGAATCTATATAATTGGTATTTTGATGACACCGGTGAAAATATTTTTACTTCATTACCTGATGGCCTTTTGAATCATCAGTTCAATACGAAAGGAACTCATTCTGTTAAATTACAGGTTCAGGATATTAATGGCTGTATAGGTGTTAAAAATAAAAAAATAAAAATTTACCAGCCTCAAACAGAGTTTTCAGCCAGTTATCAAACCGGTTGTCTTCCGATTGAATTTATTTTTTTTGATAATACTATTTCAGACACTACTATAACCGATTATTTGTGGAACTTTGGAGACAGTGCCCTGTCAACGGATATAAATCCTGTACACGAGTATCAGAATTTTGGTGCTTATGATGTCAGCCTATCGGTTATAAATGTTCTAGGATGTACCAATAATCTGGTTAAACAGGATTTTATTAAAGCACTCAGTCCAGATCCTCATTTTTATGCTTTTGATTCCACTCTTTGCATGGGAGATTCACTCATTCTTAATAATGAATCAGAGTCAGAAATCGTGAACTACTTTTGGAGTTTTGGTGATGGAAATACCTCTGCGAATGAAGCTCCATGGCATGTATTTGCTGATACGGGAATTTATACTGTAAGTCTTACTATTATTGATGATCATGGATGCGATTCAACTAAGATTATTTCAAATTATATAAGTATTCAAGAAGCTCCGCAAGCAGATTTTATATCAGACATTTTTAGCGCCGAATGTTACCCTGCCCTTATTCATTTTACAGACCTGTCAGAATCAAATCATACCGGAAGCTGGATATGGCTTTTCGGAGATAATCAAACAGCTTCTGAATTACAGAATCCTTCGCATACTTATTTTAAACCGGGAGTGTATGATGTTACATTGATAGCTTCAAGTACCAATGGATGCACTGACACTATAATTAAAAATAATTATGTAACGATAAAAGGACCCTGGGCTATGCTGAACGCTCCTGATACCATTTGCAGGGGAGATACCGCAATATTGTTTGCATCCGATAAAATTAATGTTTACTTCCAGAAATGGGATTTGGGAAATGGAATAACCAGTAATGATGATACAACTAAAACAAGCTATTTTAACTATGGGCCGGCTTATCCGTCTTTACTGCTTTTTTCAGATAGCAGCCATACATGTAACAAATTGATTACCGATACAATTTTGGTTTTTGATGTGATTTCAAATTTTAGTATCAATGACGGAAATTATGATGGTTGTGTACCTCTGGATTTTAATTTATCTGATATTTCTGCAAATGCAAACGCAGTATCATGGTATATAAATAACTTTTTAGTTTCACAAACATCTGACTATTCCGGAATCTTGACCAATCCCGGAAATCATGATGTTTCACAGGTTATTTTTAATGATTTTGGTTGTAGTGATACTTCCCAGAAAACACTTATTGTTTTTCCTTTGCCAACAGTTAACATCGTTGCCGATACTCTAATCTGTAGGGATAATACTGTTCGTCTTTTTGCTTCAGGCGGAATATATTTTCATTGGTGGCCCGATCAGTTTATCAGTAATACTGAAATTTTTAATCCGGTTGTAAATCCTGACTCTTCAATGCTATATTTTGTTTCTGTTACTGATACTAATTCCTGCCGAAAAGACACTTTTGTTTCAGTGGAAGTCTTTCAGGTTCCTCAAATCACAATGAGTGATACTTCAGTTATTATTGGTGAAACAGTAAACCTAAATGTATATAATTCTGAAATCTTATACTACAATTGGGTTGCAGAGAATTCTCTTTCGTGTCTTGATTGTTATAATCCCGTTGCTATTCCTCTTGAACCTACTATGTATTCAGTCTTCGTAACAGATTTGTATCATTGCTTCACACAAAATTATTTTGTATTTATTGATGTCATGAAAAAATATTCTGTAGATGTTCCGGAACTATTTACTCCTAACGGGGATGGTAAAAACGATCATGTATTTGTCAGAGGTTGGGGTATAAAAGAGCTGATGGAATTTCGAATTTTTAACCGGTTTGGCGAAATGGTTTTTGAATCAAAAGAACTTACTGCGGGCTGGGATGGGAGTTATAAAAGAGAGCCTCAGAACATAGAAACATTCACGTATGTTGTCAGGGTATTAACACATAACAATGATATTCTTACAAAAAAAGGATTCATAAAACTTATCAGATAAATTTTTAATTATGATACGACTTATACATACTATTCTTCTGATGCTTGCATGCAATTTTCTGCAATCACAAACGATACATTTCTCTCAGATTTTTTCTGCTTCAATGATAACAAATCCTGCAAATTGCGGAAATTTTGAAGGGGACTGGAGGTTTACAGACCTTATACGCTCTCAGGGAAACAATTTCACTGACCCCTATAAAACTAATCTTATAAGTTTTGATAAACACTTTCGAATAAATAACCAGCAAATTAATTCAAGCATATATTTCGCAAATGATTTATCAGCACAAAATACATTAATGATTAATCAGTTTTTTTTTACAGGTGGATACCAAACATCCATTACAACAAAATCATTTTTACTTTTTGGACTTCAGGCTGGTTATGTTCTGAAAAATTCATCGCTTTCTGGATTGACACTCCCGGAGCAATTTGATATGTCGTCAGGGCAGTTTAATTCCGGCTTGCCTTATAGTGAAAATTTCACCTTTTCTAATTCTGGCTATCTTGATTTTGCCAGCGGTGTTATCTGGAAATATAAACATGAAAAGTTTGAGACTGAAATTGGCGCGGCTGTTTTTCAACTAAACAAACCCAGAGAAAACTTTATGAATAATTCAAATGAATTGCAACCCAAATATGTTATTCATGGCTCATTTGGGAAAAAGATTAAAGGTGTAATTTATTTAAAACCCCAATTTTGTTATACATGGATTAACCATTCGTCGGAATTAATTGCAGGTAGCAATATTGGTTATAGATTGACGCAAAAATCTATGAAAACAGCACTGATTTATTTAGGCGTTTATGTGCGTACAGGAATTGCCAGAAATAATGATTCTGCTATTTTGTTGACAGGTCTTGAATTGAATAACTGGAATATTTGTTTCAGTTACGATTACGATATTTCAGGACTTCATTCTATTACATCACGCAGCAACGCCGTAGAATTATCTGTGGTGTATATTCGTCCCAATACTTTTTTAAATAATAAAACGATTCCCTGTGACTTATATTAACTCAATAGTATTTGCCCAAGCCTGTAACATCAACAAGTCCATTTTGGACACAGATAACACAGGTTTAAATAGTAAAAAAAACATTTCTGTTTTTAGTTTCTGTAGTATAATAAAAAAATGGTGGGACTCCTTTTCTGCATTATTTTTATTGAAAAAAAGTGTTGCGTTTTTTTTCATTTTAGCTTTCACTGTATGTTTAAATAGCAGCAAAATTAAAGCCCAATCCCATGAATTAAAAAATATGAAAAACTGGCAATTGAAAGGATTTGGAAAGGATGCTATAAGGATTGGAGATAAATACTCAGCAATAAAATTTTACAATGAATTTTTAAAAAGAAAACCAGATAATTTCCGCTATACATATTTGCTGGCTCAGCTATATAAAAATGACAGAGATTATGTAAATGCGAAAAATAGTTTTTATAATGCTTACACGTTGAGTAAGAAAAAAAATATTTCAGCCCTGTTTAACTATGCATTAATGCTCAAAACAATAGGAGAATACGATGAAGCATTTTTGCAATTAAAAAACTGCGAGAAAGAATTAAGAAAAAAAGGATTTCGTCCAATAAATAAAGAACGACTTGTGAATGAAATGAAAGGGATTCAACTGTCTCTTGCAAAAAATGATTCTATAGAAAATTATAAAATTATTCATCTCGATTCAAGCATAAATAAATCTTCGATAGAATTTTCTCCAATAATAATTGACGACAGTACCTTGGTTTATGGATCTTCAGATGTAACACCTTCAGAATATATTAACCTGCAGAACGGCGATAAACAGAAGTATCGTAAATTTTTTCAGGCAAAAAGAAATAACACTGTTTCCTGGAGTAAAAACTACTCGTTGCCTGAACCTTTTAAAAATTCAGAAAACGAAAATACCGGATCCGCTTGCTTTTCTCCTGAAAAAAGTCGTTACTATTTTACACGTTGTAAAGAAAATCAGGTTTATAAAATTATTTGCAACTTATTTGTGAGAGAATTTTCTAATGGAATTTGGGGGCAGGCATTACAGCTTGACAATAGGATCAATCATCCCGATTACACATCATCACAACCTACAGCCGGTAAATGTTATGATGATAACCTCGATATTATTTATTTTGTATCAGACCGACCGGGAGGAATCGGGGGTTACGATATATGGTACACAGTTTATAATAAAAAAACTAAGTCTTATACAAAAGCACTTAATGCAGGCGTATTTATTAATACACCGGAAAATGAAAAAACACCTTTTTACGATTTGAAAAATCATGCGATGTATTATAGCTCTGACGGAAATTTTGGATATGGAGGTTTTGATATTTTCAGAAGCTTCGGAGATATGTTAAATTGGTCTTTGCCCGAAAACATGGGTCGTCCTTTAAATTCAAGCTTTGATGATTTTTGTTTTACTGTAAGTGAAAATAATCTGTCTGGATTTTTCACGTCAAATCGTACTGGCAGTATTTATACAACTCATGCAAATTGTTGTGATGATATTTATTTTTTCAACAAACAAAAAAGCGAAAATATTCTTTTCTCAACAAAAATTAATCTGAATGACATTACTGAAGAATTTATTAAAAATTCTGATCTCATCCCTGACACTGCAATTCAAACGCTCTGGCTGGAGGGAACAGTTGCTTCTTTGTATCTTACAGAACCAAATAATAATCCTGTTTTTTTAGCGAAAGACACTCTTGAAAAAGAGGGCGGAGTAACTTTCAATTTAATGAGAAACAAGAACTATAAAATTGTAATTGATGACAAACGTTTAATAGAAAATGAATTTTCAATTAGTACCATAGGTAATAACTCTGTAACCATGAAGATTGACAGAATTCAAATCAAATCCATTCCCGAAAAAGCGATCATCCTTACAAATATTTTGTATGACTTCGATGTTGCAACATTATGTGATAGCGCAAAACAATATATAGACACAACATTAATACCCATGCTTCAGAAGTATATTGATATAAACATTGAAATATATTCTCATACTGACAGCAAGGGAGGAGAATCTTATAATGAAATTTTATCACAAAAAAGAGCTGAAAATGTTATCCTTTATCTAACAGAAAGAGGCATTGAGGAAAGTCGAATGAAAGGAATTGGAATCGGTCAGAAATTACCTGTTGCACTAAATACAAATGTTGACGGATCTGATAATCCTGACGGCAGAAGATTAAATCGAAGGACAGAGTTAAAGATAGATAAAAAGTAGAATTTTTCAAAAGCGCAATTAATTACCGGGCACGGTATATATAGGGTTATAGAACTGCTTTTCAAAACTAACGGGTAAAAACAAATTATTAGAATTAATTTTTTGTTTAGTGAATATCATTTTTATATCCTGATAGGAATTTAAAACAAAAATTTTACCTTTTTTTACTGTAGCCAAATAATCAGGTTTTATGCTACTCTGGTTGCTTTTAGAAGTTGCTATCACATATTTTATTTTTTGCAGTTCCTCTAGTATATGGTCTTCTATATCAATTACTGTTATCCGATAATAACTTTGCATTTGAAAAGGAGTTGAGTCAACATAACAATACATGATTGTCTTATCAAAGGGTGATGGGTAACCACTTTTTGCGGCCTTTATTTCAAAATGTTCGCTATCAACAGATCTTTCAATAAAGAATGTACAATTTTTTTGTTGCCCTTTAACCAGCCACATTAAATATATTTTTCCTGAATATGCTATTACACTTAAATTGTTTATTGTTTTGTTTTGTGTGTTGTTAATACTTTGAACAAGCATTTTCGATTTTTCTTGCTGACAAAATACCGATTGTGTTGCAATAAATAAAAAAAAACATGAAAATATTATGACGACTACTGTTTTCATACAACTAATATTTTTTGCTGTGTCCATTTTTTAAATTTGTATTTTGAAAATAAAATTGTTATTTCGCTGTAATAATTTTCAGCAATTCTTCTTCTGTCTTTCCCAATTTAATTTGAAGTTGTTTCAATATTTCGTTTCTTTTGTTTGCGTCAAACATCGGATCATTATTCAATAAATAAGCAAATTTTATTTTGAGCTTTTCTTTATGTTCTTCCCAGCTTTCTCCTGATTCTATAGGATTTTCCACAATTATTTTAGGTATCATATTTATTATTATTTAGTGTCAGCAAGAAAACTCATTTTTTTTGCTCACAATGTGTGTGCCTGATAAGAAAACGTCAAGTTCAAGCCTGCCTGTCCGGTAGGCAGGGCTTGCGATGAAATTGGCGTTTTCTTGCAAGCACTATTTATGGCACAAAGATTCATTCTTTATTTCAGTTAACATTACACAATTTTAAAAATGAGTTACATCATTCCTGTTTTATTAAAAAATTGTAACTGAAATAAAAAAAAAATATTTCGGTGCGCTGCACCTTTGAACACAACGCAGCTATCGCTGCTACAAATATTATCGCAGCTCTGCTGCTATATTTGGGATGCAGCGGCAGAGCCGCGTAATATTTGTAAAACTAAAAAGGTATAGAAGAGCCAAGGTGCAGCGCACCGTAATATATACTGAAACTTGGCAGGTTTGCAAACAAGGCTGCTTAGTTTCAGTTATACTGAGCGAATACAAATTTAAGTAGCCCTTTTTAGCTATGCTGTCGAAGTATCTCTTACATCAATTGCTGTTAACAATTGTTTCTAATTACAAAAATTATTAGTTCTTTTTCATGCGAATGTTCAATATTTGAAATACGCAGAAAGTATTGTTATCACACAACCCTCAATTGTAAAATTTTTTATTTAGGATCAGCAAGAAAACTCATGTTTTTTGTTTGACACTATTTATAAGAAGGAATTAAGGTTAAGACGATTCAACTGATATATGTGAATCATGCAACTTTTACACAACTTAATGTAATACTTGTTCCTGATTATGTTCTCATTTTTGTCTTGTGAAAATTCATTCACCCCTAAATCAAATTAAAATGAAAATTAAATTACTATTAATTGTAACAACAATTATTTTGTTGTTTTATCCGAGAGTAAATTTTGGTCAAACGCCTTACTTGGGCGTATGTTCCAATTTTGCATTATTTACTGCAGGTGGAGCCCTTAGTACTGATGGTGCGACGGTCATAACAGGCGATATTGCCAGTTATACTTCTACCCCAACTGGTTTTTCTGGTCCGGGTTTAGTGTATGGAACTATTTATCCTGTAGGGGCAGCATCAGATCCTGCATTTACAGATGTGAGCCTTGCTTACACTGATTTATTTGATAGGGTGAATGATGATATCATCGGAACCCCATTAGAAACAGGTACTCTTACGCCGGGAACTATTCATCCGGGTGTACATCGTACAGTTGGCGCTGCAGCATTAAATGGAGATTTAATTTTTGACGGCGAAGGTGATCCGAATGCTTTATTCATCATCCAGATAAGAGGAGCGTTTGAGATAGCATCATCAATAAATATTACACTGATTAATGAAGCCCGGTTTTCTAACATATATTGGCAGGTAAACACTTGGGTCAATCTGGGTGCTGCTACGGTTTTCAGAGGGACTATAGTTGCTGGTGGAGCGATCACTTTATTGGAAGGATCCTCTCTTCACGGCAGAGCTCTTACAACTGCGGGAGCTATCGAATTACATAATAATATGGTCATTTTTGTACCGGGACCAGCAGGAGCAATAACAGGTACTGCAACAGTCTGTCAGGGACAATCAGGAGTTGTTTATTCCGTTTCTGAAATTACCGATGCAACAGACTATATCTGGACATTACCTGCCGGAGCAACAATATCAGCAGGGGCTAATACCAATAGTATTACTGTAGATTTTAGTGCAAGTGCAACAAGCGGAGTTATTACAGTGCAGGGGAGCAACACTTATGGCACTGGAACAGTATCTCCTGATTATGCCGTAACGGTAAATCCTGCAACAGGTGCAACAACTTTTACAGCAGGAGCTATAACCGTTTGTCAAAATGCAATTGATGAAACATATACCGCAACAGCTGCAAACAGTACATCTATAGATTACTCTGTATTACCAATAACAGCAGGTGTTATAAATATAACTACTGGTGTTATGAATTGGGATGCAACATTTATAGGAACAGCAACAATCACCGCTACTTCAACAGGTTTGTGTGGAACAACAACAGCAGACAGAGAAGTAATAGTTGACCCTGCAACAGGCGCAACAACTTTCACAGCAGGAGCCATAACCGTTTGTCAGAATGCAATTGATGAAACATATACCGCAACAGCTGCAAACAGTACATCTATAGATTACTCTGTATTACCAATAACAGCAGGTGTTATAAATATAACGACTGGTGTTATGAACTGGGATGCTGCATTCACAGGAACAGCAACGATAACCGCTACTTCAACAGGTTTGTGTGGAACAACAACAGCAGATAGAGAAGTAACAGTTGATCTTGCAACAGGTGCAACAATTTTTACAGCAGGAGCTATAACCGTTTGTCAGAATGCAATTGATGAAACATATACCGCAACAGCAGCAAACAGTACATCTATTGATTATTCGGTATTGCCTTTAACAGCAGGTGTTATTAATGTAACAACCGGTGTTATGAACTGGGATGCAGCTTTCAATGGAACAGCAACAATCACCGCTACTTCAACTGGTTTGTGTGGAACAACCACAGCAGACAGAGAAGTAGTAGTTGATCCTGCAACAGGTGCAACTACTTTTACAGCAGGAGCAATAACCGTTTGTCAGAATGCGATTGATGAAACATACACCGCAACAGCAGCAAACAGTACATCTATTGATTACTCAGTATTACCAATAACAGCTGGTGTTATTAATGTAACTACCGGTGTGATGAACTGGGATGCTGCATTCACAGGAACAGCAACGATAACCGCTACTTCAACAGGTTTGTGTGGAACAACCACTGTAGACAGAGAAGTAATAGTTGATCCTGCAACAGGTGCAACAACTTTTACTGCAGGAGCAACAACTATTTGTCAGAATGCAATTGATGAAACATATACTGCAACAGCAACAAACAGTACATCCATAGTATATTCAGTATTACCTGTCGCGGCAGGTGTTATAAATGTAACTACTGGTGTGATGAACTGGGATGAAGCATTCAGTGGAACAGCAACAATCACGGCTACTTCAACAGGTTTGTGTGGAACAACCACTGCAGACAGAGAAGTAATAGTAAATACTATTCCAGCAGGAGGCGGAAGCATTGGAGCAGATATTGTATGTCAGGGACAAACAGGTGTTCTTTATTCAGTACCTGTTATAGCGAATGCAACAGATTATATCTGGACACTCCCTCCCGGAGCAACAATAACAGCAGGTGCTAATACAAACAATATCACAGTGGATTTTAATTCAAGTGCTTCAAGCGGCGTTGTAACAGTTCAGGGCAGCAACATTTGCGGTATCGGACCCGTATCGGCAGATTTTGCAGTAACAGTAAATTCTTTACCAGCAGTAGCTGGAACTATAGCAGGTACTGCTGTAATTTGTCAGGGAGAAACCGGAATAATTTATACAGTTCCTGTGATAAGCGATGCAACAGATTATATATGGACACTTCCTGCAGGAGCAACAATAACAGCAGGAGCAAATACCAATTCTATCACAGTAGACTTTAGTGCAAGTGCAGTAAGTGGCAACATAACTGTGCAAGGCAACAATATCTGTGGTAGCGGAACAATATCTGCAGACTTTTCTGTAACCTTAAATTCTATACCAACAGCACCAACTGCAAGTACAACTGTTCAGCCTACATGCGCTATTTCAACAGGTACTATCGTAGTTACAGCACCTTTGGGAGCAGGTTATGAATACAGTATTGATGGTCTCAACTATCAAGCTTCTGCTACATTTTCAAGTGTTACCGCCAATGCTACGTACAATGTAACAGTGAGAAATGCTTCTTCTATAAATTGTTTTTCATCAGCAACAGCAGTAACTGTTAATGCAGAACCATCAGCACCTGTTACCGCAACAGCAAGTACCGTAATTCAGCCTACCTGCTCAACTGCAACAGGAACAATTGAGGTAACATCTCCTTTAGGTGCATACGAATATAATATTGATGGAGGAATCTATCAGGCTTCTGTAACTTTTGCAGGAATAGCAGCAGGTTCACACACGATATTCGTGAGAAGTACCACTGATAATACATGTATTTCATCAGCAACTGATGTAACTGTGAATGCACAACCATCATTACCTGTAGCGCCGACAGCAAGTGTTACGAATCAACCAACTTGTGTTACCACTACTGGAACAATTGAAATAACCGCACCTTTGGGAGCAGGTTATGAATACAGTGTTGATGGGATTAACTATCAGGCATCATCAATATTTGCAAATCTTGCTGCCAATACTTCTTATAATGTAACTGTAAGAACTTCTTCTGATATTGCTTGTGTTTCTTCAGCCATTGTGGTTACAGTTAATGTTGTGCCATCAACGCCATCAGCAGCAGGGACAATAACAGGAACTGCTTTAATTTGCCAGGGACAAACAGAGGTAATTTATTCAGTAAACGTGATAGGCGATGCAACAGATTATATCTGGACACTGCCAGCCGGAGCAACAATAACAGCAGGCGCTAATACAAATACAATTACTGTAGATTTCAACAGCAGTGTCGCAAATGGAATTATTACGGTGCAGGGTAGTAGCAGTTGTGGAGAAGGAACAGTATCTGATGATTTTGCTGTAACAGTTAATTTATTACCGGGAGCAGCAGGAACAATAACCGGAAGCGCTGGTTGCCAGTAAAGATATACGAACATGGGTCTTGAAGAATTTTATTTCAGAATAGTATAACGAAATTCAGTCTGCCTTCTTTCGGATAGAAGGTAAGGCAGACTGACAAGATCCGGTATAAATCAAACTAAAAATTTAAATAATCAAATTATAATTTAAAAAATATGAAAAAAATACTCTTTGGCAATTTGAAATTATTTTTTCTATTTGCTGCCTGTTTTTTTATACAACAAGTTTCCTTTAGCCAGACATCATTTAATGTGTGTCAAGGACAAACAGGTGTTGTTTATTGTGTTCCTGTAATAACCGATGCAACAGACTACCTTTGGACATTACCCGATGGAGCTACAATTACAGCAGGCGCTAACACCCATACTATTATTGTTAACTTTAGCACCGATGCTATTAGTGGAATTGTATCCGTTCAGGGCATCAACAGTTGTGGAGCGGGAACAGCCTCAGCTGATTTTCCTGTAACGGTTAACGCTCTTTCCATTGCATCAGATAATCAAATAGTGTGTGCCGGAAGTTCAGCTCTTTTTTCCGTAACAGCATCAGGAACTGGTCAAACCTATCAGTGGAGAAGAGGAAATGTAAACCTAATTAACGGAGGAAATATTTCAGGTACAACTTCTGCATTACTTACATTTAATCCTGTGAGTATTGATGATGCTGCGCCTGATTATAATGTAATTGTTACAGGAGCATGCCCTCTAAATGATACGTTAAAGAATATTTGTTTGGGAGTTAATATGCCTCCGGAAATAACCACAGAACCTTTCAGCCAAATAGTGTATGCTGAAAGTTCAGTTGATTTTTTTGTAACAGCAATAGGAAGTGGGCTTACGTATCAATGGAGAAAAGGAACATTGGATTTAATTGACGGAGGCAATATTTCAGGAGCAACAACCGACATCCTTACAATAAATCCTGCAAATATTTCTGACACTGCTTCAAACTATAATGTAGTCATCTCCGGAACATGTTTTCCTATAAGCAACTCTGTGGAGGTATCGCTTTCAATGTATCCGACAGGCTTTAATGTGTTAAGTGCCGAAATAAATAATAATCCATTTATTATTTATCCGAATCCATTTACAACATCTATTCATTTTATAATAAATGATGTATCCCAAATCAATGAAACAGTTTTAATGATATACAACGCACTGGGTGCAGAAGTAATAAATACAAGCATTACAAAACCATTAACTTCTCTTAAAACAGTTAATTTTGTTCCCGGAATTTATTTTTATAAAATAATAAAAGATGGTACTATTATTCAATCAGGCAAACTGATTTCTCTTTAAACACTAATTAGTGCCTGTCCATAAAGTCAGTGTTTAGTTCAGAATGTTCGAGAGCAAGGCTTTCGAAGAATTAAAAACCAAGGAGTTTACTTTTGTAAATGACTGTTTTCAATTCGAGAGTAACGCAGCTATCGGACATTATGGACAAACACTAATTAGAAAATTAAAAACCTCTACTTTAACGTAGAGGTTTTTTTGATTGTATATTTCTTCTTAATATTTCAGGTGTGAATAATGTAAGTAATTAAAAAACTTATGTAACACTTCATGCTGCAAAGTAACGCAATTTTGTATCCTATTCACAGAACACAAATAAATTTATAAATATGAAACACAAATTACTATGTATTATTGTAGCGGTAGTTACTTTAATGTTTTTTTCGAAAGTAAATTCCGGACAGGCTCCGGATTTAGGCACAGCTGCTAATTTTGCCCTGTTCACTTCTGTCGGGGCGGTAACAAATTCAGGTATACCTTATCTGACCAAAATTACAGGCAATGTTGGAACAAACAGTGATCCGACAATTACTGGTTTTGGAAACATTAACGGTCAAATGCATTATGTTGGCGACCCCGGAAGCACACAATGTGATGCAGATTTATTACTTGCATCTAATTTTCTTGCTGCAAGCATACCCGATTCTACTCTTGGAGTTGTTATTGGAAATGGCGACACCCTTCCCCCGGGTATTTATCTTATGCCGGGTGCTGCATCTCTTAACCTGGGATTAACTCTGGATGCAGAGGGAGATCCA
This sequence comes from Bacteroidetes bacterium GWF2_35_48, assembly GCA_001769125.1. Taxonomy (GTDB): domain Bacteria; phylum Bacteroidota; class Bacteroidia; order Bacteroidales; family GWF2-35-48; genus GWF2-35-48. The sequence continues at coordinate 55,526 of MEOG01000058.1, forward strand.
AATGCTGTTTTTATTTTCAAGACTGCTTTGGCATTCAGTTCAGGTGCGAATTCAAAAATATATTTAATAAATGGAGCACAAGCCTGCAATGTTTTTTGGAAGCTTGACGGTGCTGTTACATTAGGTACTGGAACAACTATGCGCGGAACAATTATTTCAGGTGGTTTAATTTCTTTGAGTAGTGGCGACACACTTGAAGGTCGAGCCTTGACTACGAACGGAGCAATTCTTACGGATAATGTATTAGTGTATACTCCCGTTGGTTGTAGCAGTCCTGCTCTAACCGGACCGGCTGCGCCTTCTCTCGTTTCAATGGAATGTTTTACTATTTTTTCCTCGGACGGTCCTGTAACAAATGTAGGCGACACCTATGTAACGGGTGATGTCGGAACAAATAATGGTTTAACTACCGGATACAATCCTTTGTTTGTAACAGGAATGATACATCCAATCCCTGATGGAGCGACAGCTGCCGGAGCAACTGATTTACTGAATGCTTATGCATATCTTAATGCATTGCCACATGATATTGAATTATTGCATCCAGAAATGTTCGGACATAATCTTGTTCTTACTCCTCATACATATCTTATGAATGGTGCTGTAACTTTTACAGATTCACTTTATTTAGATGCAATGGGTGATGCAGATGCTATTTTTATAATTAAAACTTATGGAGCTTTTTCGACTAGTACTTTTTCCAGAGTTTTGTTAATTAATGGAGCAATTGCGAAAAATATTTACTGGCTTGTTAATGGAGCTGTAAGCATTAATGATTATTCTATTTTTAATGGAACCATTGTTTGTAATAACGGTGCGATGGATTTGAATACGGGAGTTATTATGAATGGACGAGCTCTCACAACAACAGGCGCTTTAAATACAACTGCAATAACGGCGATTATGCCTCCGGGTTGTGGAGTTCCGCCTACTAATATTATTACAGAACCTGAAAATATAATTGTTTGTGAAGGAGATCCTGCTGTTTTTACAGTAAGTGTTGATGGAATTGGAATTACTTACCAATGGAGAATCGGAACTCTTAATTTAACTGATGGTGGAAATATCTCAGGTGCAACCACTGCTACACTAACAATTGACCCTGCTACTATTGCTGATACTTCTTCATTCTATAATGTTGTTATCAGCGGAGGGCCTAATGATACTTCGATATTCGTGTCTTTAATGATTGACACAGGAGTTGTTATAATTACAGAGCCGGTTAATCAAACTGTCTGCCTCGGCGATTCAACAGGCTTTACTGTAAGTGCTTCAGGAAGCGGACTTACCTATCAGTGGAGAAATGGAACAATTGACTTAATTGATGGCGTTAACATATTTGGCGCAACGTCAGACACATTGGTAATTAATCCTGTTAGTTTAGCGGATACTTCATCTTTTTATAATGTTGTTATTACAGGAGCATGCGCACCGAGTGATACATCAATTAATGTTTCATTAATGGTTGATTCTGTTCTTGCGATAATTACAGAACCCATTGATCAAATAGTTTGTGATGGAAACTCTGTGAGTTTTTCAGTTATAGCAAGCGGAACTGGTTTAACATACCAGTGGAGAAATGGAAATACAGATTTAATAAATGGTGGAAATATTTCGGGTGCAAATTCTGCAACCCTGATTATTGACCCTGCAAATATTGCGGATACTTCATCCTTCTACAATGTAATTATCTCCGGGTCATGTGGAGCAAACGATACATCTATGTTTGTTTCTTTAGGAATAGATACTTCTCCTGAAATTATTGCAGAACCTATAGATCAGACAGCATGTGCCGGAAACTCTGTTAGTTTTTCAATAATAGCAAACGGAACAGGGCTAACCTATCAGTGGAGAAATGGAAATACTGATTTAGTTAATGGTGGAAATATTTATGGAGCAAATTCTGCAACCCTGATTATTGATCCTGCAAATATTGCGGATACTTCATCCTTCTTCAATGTAATTATCTCCGGGTCATGTGGAGCAAATGATACATCCATATTTGTTTCTTTAGGAATAGATACTTCTCCTGAAATTATTACTGAACCTGCGAATCAAACAGCTTGTACAGGAAGCTCTGTGAGTTTTTCAGTTGTATCCACAGGTCTAAATTTCCAGTGGAGAAATGGAGTGATAGATTTAGTTAATGGAGGAAATATTTCGGGTGCAAATTCTACAACCCTGATTATTGATCCTGCGAATATTGCAGACACTTCATCTTTCTACAATGTTGTTGTATCAGGAACCTGTAGCACAAACGATACTTCAATAAATGTATCGCTTATGCTGGATGAAGTGCCGGTTATAGTAACAGAGCCGTCAAATCAGACAGCATGTGCTGGAAACGCTGTTAGCTTTTCTGTCATTGCAACTGGAACTGGCTTAACGTATCAGTGGAGAAATGGAAATACAGATTTAATGAATGGTGGAAATATTTCGGGCGCAAATACTGCAACCCTGATTATTGATCCTGCAAATATTGCAGATACGTCATCTTTCTACAATGTTGTTGTTTCAGGAACATGTAGCCCAAGCGTTACTTCTATAAATGTTTCTTTACTACTTAATTCAAATCTACTTATAATTTCAGAACCTTCAAGCCAATTCGTATGTGCCGGAAACTTAGTTAATTTTTCTGTCATTGCAAGCGGAACAGGTTTAACGTATCAGTGGAGAAATGGAAATACAGATTTAATTGATGGTGGAAATATTTCAGGAACTGCAACTTCAATCCTTACAATAAATACTGCAACTATTGCAGACACTTCATCCTTCTACAATGTTGTTGTATCAGGAACATGTAGTACAAACGATACTTCAATAAATGTATCGCTTATGCTGGATGAAGCACCGATTATAGTAACAGAGCCGTCAAATCAGACAGCATGTGCCGGAAACGCTGTTAGCTTTTCTGTCATTGCAACCGGAGCAGGTTTAATGTATCAGTGGAGAAATGGAAATACTGATTTAATTAATGGTGGAAATATTTCAGGAGCAACATCTGCAACCCTTACTGTGAACCCGGCAGGTATCTCTGATGTTGGTACGGAATACAATGTTGTTGTATATGGAACATGTAGTTCAAACGATACATCAATTAATGTTTCATTTAATCTGAACTCTGATCCCCTTATCATTACAGAACCAACAAACCAAACAGTATGCGAAGGAAGCGCAGTAAGCTTTTTCGTAGAAGCTACTGGTACGGGTCTGACTTATCAATGGAGAAGAGGAAATACCGATTTGCTTAATGGAGGAACTATTTCAGGTGCAAATTCTGCAAACCTTACAATTAACCCTTCAACAGCTTCTGATGTCGCGACAGATTACAATGTTGTTATTACAGGAACCTGTGTTCCTTATGAATATTCTAACAATGTAACACTGGTAGTAAATCCAATTCCTGTTGCTATTGCAACAAGTAACTCTCCTGTTTGTGAAGGCAGTTCAATAAATCTTTCCGCTCAGGCTGTAGAAAATGGTACGTATCTCTGGACAAATGCAAATGGATATTCTTCAACAATACAGAATTCTGTAATTCTTAATTCAGTATTTGCGGATTCTGGGACATATACATTAACTGTTTCAGCGAATGGATGTGCTTCAGTTCCTTCATCACTAGACGTAACTGTTTATAAATGTTTAAGTCTGGATTTTAATATTCCAGAAGGTTTTTCACCAAATGCTGACGGGATTAACGATGTTTATGTAATCAGAGGCATTGAAAATTATCCGGGAACTTCGATTATAATTTTTAATCGCTGGGGAAACAAAGTATTCGAAGCGAGTCCATATCAAAATAATTGGAACGGGCAATCAGAAACGGGATTGAAAGTTGGTGGAGATGATTTACCTATTGGTTCTTATTTCTTCTTACTTGATCTGAATGATGATTCGAAAATAATTAAAGGAACCATTTATCTGAACAGATAATAGACTCTCATAAAACATAAAAAATATACATAAAATAAAAAATAATCAAAATGAAAAAAATGAAAAGAATAATAGGAATATTAATAGTTCTGACCTTCGGGAGTCAGACTATTGATGCGCAGCAAGTCCCGATGTACACGCATTACATGTACAATACTTTAGTGATTAACCCTGCGTATGCAGGAAGCAGAGATGCCTTAACAGTTACAGGTCTGCATCGCTCACAATGGGTTGATTTTTCAGGTGCTCCGATTACACAAACCTTATCAATGCATACGCCATTATTAGATGAACACATTGGGTTGGGTTTGTCTGTAATAAATGATAAGATAGGACCTATCAATAATACTGCGGTGTTTGCAAATTTTGCTTTCATAATGAATCTGAATACTAAATCAAAATTGTCACTCGGATTAAGCGCCGGTGCAAATATTTTTCAGGCAAATCTGAGTACGCTACAATTAGATCAGCAAAACGATCCTGTTTTTGCAAGCAATATCAACAATCATGTAACGCCAAATTTTGGTTTTGGAGTCTATTATTCAAGAGAGCGTTTTTACGCAGGTATATCAACGCCCAATTTAATTCAAAACAATTATTCGGTTATAAATCTGGAAGACGGTACTTCCTTAATTGGAAAAGAACAAAGACATTTTTTTCTTATTGCCGGTGCCATGATTCCCTTAACTCAAAATCTTGCATTTAAACCTACAACACTTTTGAAAGTAACATCTGGTGCTCCTATTCAGTCAGACATTACAGCATCATTTATAATAAACAAGAGATTTCTCGTTGGGGCAATGTTTCGTACAGGAGATGCCGTAGGATGTTTAATCGGGTTTGATATAACCAATCAATTACATGCGGGCTATTCATTCGACTGGTCTTATGGTGTAAAAACATTCAAATACAATCAGGGAAGTCACGAACTAATTTTAAGGTATGACTTTAAATTCCTTGATAAAAAACAAATTCATTCACCCAGATATTTTTAAATTTTCTTAATACATATAAAAATGAAAAAATTATATATTCCCATACTTTTATTAATTGGGATCAGCATGAGTGCTAATGCCCAGGAAAAATTAAATAAAGGATTTAAAGTAGACAAGCCCAATTCGATTAATTTTTCAAATACTGCATCTGAAAAATCGAGTGAAGAAATTAAAGGAAATAAATACACTTTTAATTACACGTACAACAAAGCAATAATTTCATACAATAATGCAGACATGCTAACTTTAGAAGGAAAAAGACGCCTTGCAGAAAGTTATCATTTTATGAAACAAAATAAAGAAGCCGAAGCAATTTATTTAGACCTGATAAATTTACCACAAGGGGTAATTTCTGAGGATTTTTATAATTATGCGATGGTATTAAAATCAAATCAAAAATACGATCTTGCAACTATTTGCATGGAGAAATTTAAAGCTTTAAAGCCAACTGATTTGAGGGCAAAAAGTTTTGCGGCAAATAATGCAGAATTAAAAAACATTTTAAAGGATTGGGGAAAATACAGAATTGATTCTTTAAATATTAATACTACAGCCAAGGATTTTGGCACTTGTTTTTATAAAGATAAAATAATTTTTGCTTCTACCCGTGCAGTTCCTAAGATGTTTAAACATAAAGATAACTGGAAGAAAAAACCGTATTTCGACATGTATATTGCAGAAGTTGAAAAAAACCAACTTGTAAACCCTGAAGTTTTCAATAAAGAAATGAATGGAAAACTAAATGATGGACCTGCAAGTTTTAGTAATGATGGTAATTTCATGGCATTTTCAAGAAATAATTATAAAGATAAAAGTAAAGACTGGGTCGTTGAAATTCAAATATATTTCAGCACATTCAGCAATAATAAATGGACAGAGCCGGAACCTTTTGTTTTAAACAATCAAGAGTATTCTGTAGGTCAGCCATGTCTTACGTCTGATGGAAATACCATGTATTTTACAAGCGATATGCCGGGTGGCTTAGGAGGCGCAGATATTTATAGAATACATAAAAGCACAAGCGGAGCCTGGGGTTTGCCAGAGAATTTAGGCGATAAAATAAATACTGAGGGCAATGAAATGTTTCCCTTTTATGAAGAAAAAAATAAAGTTTTGTTTTTCGCATCTGATGGACTTTATGGGCTAGGAGGTCTTGATATCTTTATCTCAACTGATAAAGGGAATGGATTTGACAGTGTAAAAAATGCCGGCTACCCTTTAAATACAGAGTATGACGATTTTGCTCTGATAATAGATAACAAATTAAAAAAAGGTTATTTTTCTTCAGACAGAAAAGGTGGAAAAGGAAGTGACGATATTTATGCAATCGAATTTCGTGATGAATTGAAACCTATCAAGGCAACAGATATTACAAAAAATGATTCAGCGCTGCAACATTCAGAAATTGTAGTTGTCAATTCAAACTCAAACTCAAATTCAAATTCTGATGTATCTTTTACAGTTGCTTCTCCAAAAAATATTCCTACTGAACTCAGAGTAAGAGAAACATTTCCGATTCGTAATTATGTATTTTTTGATGCAGGAACAACAGACATTTCTTATCGTTATGTATTGCTCAAAAAGAATCAGGTAAAAGATTTTAAAGAAGACCAACTGGAAGTGTTTACACCTAAAGAACTGTCTGGTCGTTCAAAAAGACAGATGATTGCCTATTATAACATTTTAAATATTCTGGGTGACCGTATGGGGAAAAATCCTAATGTATCTGTAAGGTTAACCGGAGCATCCATGGAAGGCGAAGATGACGCAATAAAAATGGCAGAATCTGTAAAAAAATATCTTGTAACTATTTTTGGAATAAAAGCCACGCGTATAAAAACAGAAGGACGTATTAAACCAAGAGACCCATCAGAAAAGAAAGGATTCAAGCTGGAACTTGATCTTCTTCGCGAAGGCGATCGAAGGGTTACAATATGGAGTGAATCTCCTGAGCTTCTAATGGAATTCCAGAGTGGACCCGATGCCCCGTTAAAACCTGTAATCTTAAATTCTATTCAGGAAGCGCCGTTGAACAGTTATGTTGTATTTAATGTGGTCGGGGGAATTGACTCTGTATCATCATGGTCATTGGAAATAATAGATGAAAAAGGAAAAATTCAGAATTTCGGACCTTATGATCAGGAAGTGGTAGGTATACCAGGAAAATCAATATTAGGTTCTCGCGCAAAAGGTGATTATAAAATTAAAATGAAAAGCAAAACGAAAAGTGGTAATGTAATTCAGAAAGAAACATCAGCCCACATGGTTCTTTGGACAGCACCTACAAGAGAACAGGGAATGAGATTCAGCATTATATATGAATTTAATGAATCAAAAGCAATTTCTATTTATGAAAAGTATTTAACGGATATTGTTATTCCAAAGATTCCTAAAGATGCAATGGTTATTGTTTCAGGTTATACAGATATTATTGGTTTTGTTGCGCATAATCAGAAATTATCTCTTGCAAGAGCAAATGATGTAAAAGGCATTCTTGAAAAAGGACTTAAGGTTGCCGGCAGAAGTGATGTTAAATTCGAAGTTTATGGATTCGGCGAAGATGCAAATACATCACCGTTTGACAATAAATATCCTGAAGAACGCTTTTATAATCGTACCGTAATTATTGACATCATCCCAAATAAGTAAACACAAAAAAGTATACTAATCACGGTCATAATTTGCGTAAATAAAATAAATAATTATCTTTGTACAAAAACAGAGATATGATAAAAATAAAAATTACAAAA
>MEOG01000059.1 GCA_001769125.1 Bacteroidetes bacterium GWF2_35_48
TGATGGAGCAGCAGGTCAGTCAGCTTATCAATTAGCACTAACGAATGGATTTGTTGGAACAGAAGCTGAATGGTTGACATCACTTGAAGGAACAAATGGAAATGATGGAGCAGCAGGACAATCAGCTTATCAAATAGCTGTAACGAATGGATTTGTAGGAACAGAAGCTGAATGGTTGACATCACTTGAAGGAACAAATGGGAATGATGGAGCAGCAGGTCAGTCAGCTTATCAATTAGCACTAACGAATGGATTTGTTGGAACAGAAGCTGAATGGTTGACATCACTTGAAGGAACAAATGGAAATGATGGAGCAGCAGGACAATCAGCTTATCAAATAGCTGTAACGAATGGATTTGTAGGAACAGAAGCTGAATGGTTGACATCACTTGAAGGAACAAATGGGAATGATGGAGCAGCAGGTCAGTCAGCTTATCAATTAGCACTAACGAATGGATTTGTTGGAACAGAAGCTGAATGGTTGACATCACTTGAAGGTGCGACAGGTACAGCAGGTGCTGACGGTTTAACTACTTCAGTTAATGGTGTTACACATGTAGCAGGAGAAATAACGCTTACTACAGCAAATATTCCAGCTTCTACAGATAAAAACTATATTACCGATGCTGAACAAACCAAACTTACAGGTATAGCCACAGGTGCAGAGGTAAACGTTCAGGCAGACTGGAATCAATCAACAACAACTGCGGATGATTACATTAAAAATAAGCCAACAATTATAAACAGCCAATGGACAACCAGTGGTAGTGGAATTTATTATAATACAGGAAAAGTAAGTGTTGGGACAACAAATAGTACTTTCCCATTGGAAGTAAGTGTTCCTTCAACATCTGGCTCTCAATTTAACTTAAAACTGACAAACCTTACACTTGGAATTGGAAATGGTGTAGGTATGCTTTTTGCTCCCGACGATGCTGCAATTGCAAAAATGGGAATTTTTGTTGAAAGACGTGCCCCTTGGGGATTAAGCACCATGCACTTTTTAAGTAGAACATCACAAGATTATGCTTCCGCAGATTTAAGTAATTCGGTTATGTCTATCACGTCAAACGGCTATGTTGGTATGGGCACTACAACACCATCCGTAAGATTAGATGTAGTTGGTGTTATTAATGCTACTGGAGGTAATTCAACCAATTGGAACACCGCTTATGGTTGGAGCAATCACGCAACAGCAGGTTATTTGACAAGTGAAACACAAAACTTGTCAAATGTACTTACTCTAGGCACTGATGCCGGAAATAAGTCAATCGTAAATATTTTACAACAGGGTATTGGAACTGCAACACCAGACGCGAGTGCAGCACTTGATATTTCAAGCACCACAAAAGGCTTTTTACCACCACGTTTAACCACTTTACAGATAAATACAATAGCAAGCCCTGCAACAGGACTAATCGTTTTTAATACCTCCATCAATAAACCACAATTTTTTGATGGAACCGGTTGGAAAAATTTTGATGGAACTCATTACATTGGAGAAAATTACGAAGGAGACATTATATTTTATATAGACGGCACAGGAGAACATGGCTTGGCTTGTGCTCCAAGCGACCAAAGTACAGGCATTGTATGGTACTCAAGTTATGTAACGACAAGTGCAACAGGAACAGCAGTTGGAACAGGACAAACAAACACAAATGCAATTGTAGGCACTATAGGAGCAGGTAGTTATGCCGCTCAACTTTGTAACGATTTAGATTTGAATGGACACACGGACTGGTTCTTCCCTTCAAAAGATGAATTGAATTTATTGTATATCAATCTACATCAGGCAGGGTTAGGTAATTTTGGGGGCACTGTTTACTGGAGTTCATCTGAAACCGGTAGCGCTCCTGCATGGAGACAAAACTTTAGTACGGGGACACAGTTTACCTACGATAAGCCAAACACAGCATATATTCGTGCGATTCGTGCTTTTTAAGTTTTAGAAAAACTACGAATTTTGATTTTTGTATGTCAAAAATGCAAGAGAAAGTTATAAAAAGTGCATCTCTAAATATTAACGCAACAAGTATTTATTATTATAATGGGTTATGGGTAATGTAGAAATTGTTTCAGGAACAATTCTACATTACCGAACCATTTATCACTTCCCGTGCGTATAGACAGCTTCTGTTACGTAATGATTCAGGTATTTTGTTTTAACTTTTGCAATAACATTTATAGGCTGTGAGAAAAAATTTGTGGAAGAAACCTTATAATTGAGACGCCCCACGCCTTTTTCTGTATTAATAGGAATAAGCTGGCTGTGCAAGAATCCATCTTTTAAAGTGCCTGAAAAAAATTCGGTTTTTATATTTCCATCAGACATGCTCATTTCAAGAATAATTCCTTTTCCCTGATTTATTTTGTTCACACATTTGAATTGAATTTCCGGATGATCCATTAATTTGCCTTCTTTGTCGTATTCTTTTAATCCCAGCCCGGGGTAATCATCTCTAAAAGGAGCTTCCGATAAAATTTTGCCGTTTTTAAAATATTTTTTCTTGATTCCTTCCTTGCGATCGTGTATAAAAGGAATATCTTCATACAATGTTTTTGTATCTTCATAAAACCATTTATGGTGCCCCTCTCTCATTCCATTTTTATACATTCCTTCCACGCATATAGAGCCGTCTTTATAGAAACTGCGGGCCATGCCATCGCGAATGCCTTTTTTATAATATACCTCCGTTTTTTTTACTATTCCTCCGGGATAATACGAGCGAATCCAGCCTTCTTTTTCAGTCGTTTTTCCTGTATCAGAAGGACTGATTTCTTTACCTTCATTATCGCTCTGATTTGAACAAGCAGAGAATAATGAGAGGCAGAGAATGAATAAAAAATATGTTTTCATTGGAATAAGGTTTTTGTTTAGAATCCTTTGTCTCTATTTATTTTTTTTCAGGAAGGATTTTAGCCCCAGAAGCCACATCATTCGTAATCCACATATTTCCGCCAATTACAGCGCCTTTTCCTAATGTTATACGTCCCAAAATAGTTGCATTTGAATAGATGATAACATCATCTTCCACAATCGGGTGGCGCGCTATACCTTTGATGGGCTTTCCGTTTTCATCTAAAGGAAAACTTTTCGCACCGAGAGTTACTCCCTGATAAATCCTAACATTTTTTCCAATAACACTCGTTTCTCCAATAACAACACCTGTACCATGGTCAATGAAAAAATATTCACCAATTTGTGCTCCGGGATGTATATCTATTCCTGTTTTAGAATGTGACATTTCTGTAATAATGCGGGGAATAAGCGGGACATCTAATTTCACCAATTCATGCGCAATGCGATAATGAGTAACTGCGGTAATACTGGGATAGCAGAAAATAGTCTCGCCATAATTGCGCGCAGCAGGATCTCCATTATACGCAGCAATGACATCTGTATTCAGCATTGCTTTAATATGTGGCAGCCGTTCTATAAACTTAAGTGTTAAATTTCTTGCTATAATATCACAATCGGAACATGCCGGAAATCTATCTTCACACGCAAAACACAAACCTCTTTTTATTTGTTCCGACAATAATTTATTTACACTATCTACATAAGAACCAATATAATATTTAACCGTTTCGGGACGCCTCTCGGAATCGCCGAAATATCCCGGAAATAATATTTTATTCAGGGTTGAAACAATTTCACCAAGAATTTCAACAGAAGGCATGGGTACCTCATGTTTTGATTTATGGTATAGATGCTGATAACGATTCATATCGCTGAGTTCGTCAATGACGGCGGATAAAATTTTAAAATCTGTATTCATTATTATTAATTTATGTTGTGTACAATCAAAATATTTTTTGTTTTATTTTCTCTGCATTAAACCAATGCCCAAAGAAAAATTTCACATTTCCTAAAGTATATTTTAATTGTGTTGTTGTTGAATTATCAAAAATAAAATTATCTGTAACAACTGAAAGACCCCAATAATTTTTCAAACCGAAATAACCCGCTGCTACTCTTCCCTGAATGCGTGCATTCGGACCTTTTTTATAAATAATATCAGAAATTCCCTCTGCTTTAATACTGCTTTTCTGAAATGCAATACCGGGTAAAAAAGTAAAACTTAAATAATATTTCTTTTTCAAAATGAATGTATGAGCATAACCAAAAGATGCTCCCCCATTAATAATTACAGCATTTTCAATTTTACTTGTATCATTGAAATCGTAATAATTGCTAAACCCTATAATGCTTGAATCAGCATTTAATACAAATGCAGAAAAGAAACCCCCGTAAAGCCATGAGCCTGCGCTTTTTTTTTGAACTTCTGTTTGCGTGAATACCGATTTATAACTGAATTTCTGATAATTTTTTACAACACAAAAACTGAAACCTGCTGCAGCAGTGGAAATATCATCTCTGTGAGGATATGCTTTCTCTTCTGTCCAATTGGGATCAATGTCTTTTGGATTTTCCACATAGTAACCTTTGTATCCCTGCACATAAGCATCAATTACGAATTTTCGCAAATAAATGTTTGTTTGAAAATCAAATTGTTCTGTTTTTCCGAATTTATCCTCATCTCTGTTTAAAAAGGGTAAGGACAAGCCAAAGCTAAATCCCAACCATTTATAGTTAAAACCAAATCCCAGTGAGGTTTTTTCATTCGGATGATATTTTAATGCTCTGACTTCGCTTTCATCATCTGGTTTTGTACTAATTTCAAATTTATTGTATTTTGAAGATATACTCGTCTGTATTGATAAGGAATCTGTTAATACAAGGATATAATCAGAATAAACATTATTTGTTGTATCAAAAACACGTATTTCTGTCTGTGCCTTTAGAAAACAGTTAAAAAAAAGAAAAATAAATAAAAGTGATTGAGTTTTTTTTAGAATTAGCATCGTAGTTTAAGGTTTAAGGTTGCAGGTTGCAAGTTGCAGGTTGCAGGTTGACCGCGGGTTTCGACTCCGCTTAACCCACGGGTTCAATTTTATTTTATATGAATAATTTTCTTCGTGATCTGTTCTCCGAAATGATCTTTGATTTGTAATAAATATGTTCCGGTTTTTAAATTGTTTGTAGAAAATGAGAATTCATAATCTCCTGCTTTTAATTTTCTTTTTAAAATTTCTTTTCCTGATTGACCAAACGTTTCATTAAAAGATAAGTCTGTTTCATTACCTTTCATATCAAACAAAGAAAAAGTAATATAGGAGCTTTTAGAAATATTGAACTTCACAAATACAGTTTGATTTGCTGTAGAAGGATTCGGGAATAACTGAAGAGAAGAAATACTGTTTGAAACCTGAATATTATCGGTTGTTTGTCCTGCATAAAGCTCAGCAATCCATGTTCCGTTTATTTTGTAATTGATAATGGGCAATGTTGTTCCAAAAGTGCCACTAATCCACACTTTTCCCGGCTCATTGTACTTAATTTGTGAACCGGTGTAATCGCCCCATCTGTCTGCACCCGTCAATACATCAATGTATGATGTGCCTGATTTGATAACGCGGCGGGCAGAGTACAAGCTGTTTCCTGAATAAATAACAGCAGAAACACCGGGAAATAAATTTGAGATTCCTGTGTGGTCAAAGCTAATCATACTCTTGCAATCATCTCCTACAACATCAAGAAGCGAAATATTGGGATATCCGAAATCGCAGGCAGGTTCACTTAATATATTTCCGTGCAAAATTCTTTGTCCGTCTATATTACGAATAATTCCATGAAAGATAGCAGCAGAGCCGGTTAATGTATCAACGGAATTGGTTACATACTGAATCTGATTGTTGTGAAAAAAAGCTCCTAAAGCCCTCGCATCATTTGTTGCCAGCATGTTCGACGAATGATTCTGTCTGCCATTCGGGGGCATTCCGTATTTTACATCCAATTGAAGCAAACTAACAGATAAATCAACATCCGGATCATACATGGTATTTGAAAGTTCCAACAAAAAAACCGAGTCGCATTGCAATGAGAAATTTCTGTTAGAAAGCAAAAACATTTTGTTTCCGTAAGAAGCATTCCCTCCCGGTACTGGATGCAGATTACGAATATTTATTCCATCGTAATTTATGTTATACCACAATCTCATGTTCAGAGAATCGCCCTGAAAGCCGTTTGTTTTATTTACCTGCCAGATTACAGTTTGCTTAAAAGCCGTTTGCCATGAAGCATCATTTCTTAACAGATTAACGGTTATAAATAATTCGGAATCGGAAACCGCTATCGCAGGAAAATCTGTCCAACTGGTATCTAACAACGGATCTCCGGGCAAAGCATACAAGTTCCACGCACCAAGCGGGTTTGAAGAATCGGAGAATCCAATAACAATATTACTGGTACTATCATTAAAACCTGAAAGATATACAACAATAAACCGATCTGTTGAAGGGTCATACAGCACCTTGGGATCGTATTTTGAGGCAGCAAGTCCTAAAGAATCGGAGAAAGCCTGTAAAGAAACAGATTTCAACAAACTATCATTAGAAGTCTGGTAAAAATTCAGGCTGCAATTAATTGCAGACAACAAAACACCACTGTTGGAAATAGCAATAGTATTATCATTGGGCGTATTGCTTCCATAACTGTTTCCTTTAAAACCATGTCCAATTAAAACAGAATCGCTGCTCAACTCTCCGGGTGCTTTAACATCGTTATCTTTTCTTGGATATTTTTTTTCAACCAATTCTTTTAATTTGAATAAACGGTTAAACTCAGGATTAAGTTCCAGTGGGTTTAATTTCGTTATTCCCGGAAAAAAATCATCGTGAATATCAACAATAGATTTTTTCATCTGAATCGGGAGCAACATTTTTTTTGACAAGGGTTCTGTTTGGGCAAAGCAGACATTAATCCATACAAAAAGCGCAGGTAGAAGCAGATAAATTTTTGTCATAATATTATTTTTAAAGTTCGGAAAGGATTTGTTTAAAAGCTTCGTTCGGGTAAATTCCACGATGATCTGTAGCGTATTCTTTCTTAATACCCGTTACAAAATACATATCAATTTTCCCTTTATTTTTAGCATCAATTTTCCCCCTGAAAAGGCAATCAAAATAATCTTTAATAAACTCGTAGGTTATTCCTGAAACATTTACCATTCCTACCTGTCCTGATGACTCCATGCGGCTTGCAATGTTTACTGTATCTCCCCAGATATCATAGGCGAATTTTCGTTTTCCTACCACTCCTGCAACCACTTCACCCGTATGAATTCCCAGCCTCAGTTCCCAAATAGGCAAATTATTCCGAAGCTTTTCCATATTTGTTTCATCCATAAAATGCTGTATTTCAAGAGCAGCAAGCACAGAGTCAAAAGGATGACTTTTATTTCTGATAGGCAATCCTCCAACACACATATAGGAATCTCCAATCGTTTTAATCTTTTCAAGAAAATATTTTTCGGTGATTGTATCAAACTTTACAAAATATTCGTGTAGGGTTGTAACAATCTCTTCAGGTTTCAAATTTTCGCAGGCTTTGGTAAAACCTTTAAAATCGGTGAACATCACGGAAACCCGTCTGTAGCTGCGAGGAGTAGCAAAGCCTTTTGATTTTAATTCTTCTGCCGTTTCTGTTGGTAAAATATTTAATAGCAGATTATCAGATTTTTCTTTTTCAAGTTTAATCTGCTCTTCAGCCAATTTAATTTTAGAAATATCGGTATCAATTGCCACCAATTGCTTCAGATGCCCGGCAGTATCATAAATAGGTGTCAGCGTTGTTTGTACCCAGATAATCTGCCCGTCTTTTCTATGGCTTTGAGAAGCATAAACTACAGATGTTTTTTTCTCTATACAATCATTTATAACTTTTTCAATATCTTTAAAATTGCTTGAAAATGCTATGTGCTGACCAAAAATATCATTAAAATCACTGCTTTCGTAGCCAAATAATTTATGAAAGCCTTCGTTTACCCACTGTACCCTGCATTGATTATCAGCTATCATAACTGAGTTGTCCGTTTCCCTCGCAACAATAGATAATTTTTCAAGCTCTTTATTTATGTCCTCTAATTTTAATTTCTGATGTTGCAATAGTTTTGCCTGTTCTTCTACTGTTGCCTTTTCCTGACGTAGCAAGGCAGTTCTGATTTGAATCTTTTCTTCCAGTGTTTTATTTATGTTTTCAAGATAACTGAAGCGAATCCGGATAAACAATAACACAAGGAATAATACAACAATTACAACTAATACAATAAACCACCAGGTTGTCCAGAACGGAGGCTTAATCACGATTCGGATAGATGCGGGCATTTTATTCCACACCCCATCATTATTGCAGGATCTAACTCTGAAAACATATTCTCCTTCTGGAATAAAAGAATAGGCAACTGTAGTCGTGGAAATCGTAACAGCAGACCAAGTTTTATCGTAACCTTCAAGCATCCACTGGTATTTAACCTTATCGGGAGATTTTAAATCAATACCAATAAAATCAAAGGTAAGGTGATTTTTATTATGGGGGAGTGTTATATTCAAGGGGACTTTTCCATCATTGCTTGTTTCTGAAGAATACATAGACCAGTTGATATTCTCAGAAAATAATTTTACATTTATAATACGGGTTATAGGTTCAATAGGATTTGGTAAATCTGCAGAAGCATCGTATCGGGAAACGCCTTTAATTGTAGCAAACCATAAATAACCTTTGTTATCTTCGATAGCTGCATTCAGACTGGATTCAATTCCCCTGTACCCTTCCCCTTTGCTATATGTTTTTATTGAAGGTTTAGACTGATTATTGGAAAAAAACATTCTGTTAATTCCTTTTTCAGAACCAGCCCAAATATATCCTCGCGAATCGGTAAGGAGGAAAAAAATATTATTTGAATTTATTCCGTCTTTTGTTGTGATTGTTTTTATTTCCTTCCCATCAAATTTACATACACCGCCTCCATAGGTTCCAAACCAGATATTTCCTTCTGTATCTTCAGCTATAGATAAAACCTGTTCATTCGCAAGTCCGAATTTTCTGGAAATATTTAATATATTATCAGAACCCACTTTTTTAGAGTTTATGATTTCTGAAATTGTCGTATTAAAAATCAAATCAACACCTGCATCGTCTGTTCCAATATAAATATTTCCGTTTTTGTCTGAATATATAAAATAAATCATATTCGAACTCAAGCCTTCATTTTTACTGATAATTGTAAACTTTTTGCCATCAAAAATATTTAGTCCGCCACCAAGTGTTCCTATTAAAATATGACCTTCATGATCCTGAGAAATGGAATAGACCATATTCGAGTTCAATCCATTATCTGTAGAATAGCTTGTAAATTTCTTTCCGTCATACTTACTAAGCCCGTTTCCTTTTGATCCAAACCAAATATTCCCTTCTTTATCCTGAAAAATGCTATTAATTACATTAGAGCAAAGTCCGTCTTTTGTTGAAAAAATTGTAAATTTTGAACCATCATATTTGCATACACCGTCTCCATAAGTTCCGAACCAAAAATTGTTATCCCAGTCCTGCATAATAGATAGCACAATATTATTCGGAAGTCCATCCTTCATTGTTAAATGAACAAAACGGTCTCCGTCATACTTGTATATACCTCCCCTGTCTGTACCAATCCAAATATTTTGTGTTCTGTCGCGCAACAAACAAGTAATATTATCATTATCTAAACCATTGGTTTTATTATAATGGACAAATGCTTTTCCGTCGAATTTAGAGATTCCTTTTTCTGTTCCAAACCAAATCTGCCCTTTTTTTTCTGTAATAATGGCATTAATATTATCGCTTGAAATTCCATCTTCCTGACGGTAACTGCTTACGGAGCCATCTTTATATTTTGTTGCCCCGTTTTTTGTGGAAATCCACATGTAGTTATAAATGTCTTCATGAAGTGATAAAACATGATTATCACTCAACCCGTTCTCAACAGATAGATGCTGAACGTTCTCTTTATTGTAAATATATATTCCGTTATTCAGGGTTCCAATCCACAGTTTTCCTTTGTAATCGAAAGTGATTGTTTTAATTGCTACGTCTTTTAATGCCGGTATTTTAAAGTTCTGAAAATTATTTTCTTTTAAGAAAAATATACCATTTCTTTCACTTGCAAAATACATAGTACCGGATGAGTCACGCGCAATAGAAATAATAGAAGGAGAAAGAAGTCCGTTTTTATCATTGAGACAAATAAAAGAAGCACCATTAAAACAACAAACATAACCCTCTTTAGTACCTATCCAGATGTTTCCGTTCAAATCTTCACCGATTGCACGAACCTGATTGTCTGAAAGCCCTTGATCTTTAGTAAAGTTTATAAAGCGAAACCCGTCGAACATGCTAATACCACCGTTTGTACCAATCCACAAGTATCCTTTACTATCTTCAAAAATAGTATTTACTTGTGATTGAACCAACCCCTGATCAATAGAATAGTTTGTGAAATTATATTGCTGCCCGAGAACAGGCAGATAAACGCTTATTGAAAACAGCAGAATTGATAAAAGCGCTTTTCGGATGTTCATTTTTTGTTAAATCTTTCTTCAAACGTACAAACCTATCATTTTTTTTGAAAACGACAAATGCTTTGTGAAAAATATTATACCCAACAGTTGATGAATTAGGGATTGGGGATTGGTGTAACTTCGCTGCCTGTAAGTGGTAAATGGTAATTTTTTAACCATCTACAAAATCAATAATATCAAGTTTAATGATTTCCCAATATTTTCCTTTTAAACAAATAGGTTCAAAGTCTGAATCAGCGGTTTCAAAATCTGTGAATTTTATTTTTAATAATTTTCGATCATGCGTGTATGGGTAGCGTTTTTTATGCAAAGCAAAAATTTTCTCTAATGAATACGCTTCAATTATTTCATGAATATCCCAAAAATCTTTTTTTCTACCTCCCCTTAAAATTACGTCTGCTTTCATTGCAATAATCTCATCAATACTTGCTATTCTTAAATTATCAATTAACAGGTAATCCTGAATAAAAGCATCTGTATAATAAATATCCAGCTTAATACAATTATTTTGATTTTTGCCAACATAATATGATTTTCCCATCCCTATTGGTTCGCAATTATTCGTTTCAACGTATTGATAGGTTTTACTCAAAAAAGTCTGTATTTTTTTAAAATCTACAGATCCATATTCTGCATCGGTAAATAAATCTATGTCGGCAGATTGTCTGTGTCCTCTCTGTAAGCTTAAAGCAGTGCCTCCAACCAGTCTGAAATTATTAAATTCCCGTGCAAACATCAAAACATTTAAAACATCTGTTAAAAAAGGAGAAACAGTATTGTAGAAAAGAGTATTAGTCATAATTTTTTAAGATTTTGTCTATTCCCTCTTTTCCGTAAAAGCGGATTATTTCGTTTTTCTCAATTTTGTTTCCTCTTTCAAAAACCCTCTTCACAACTGCAGTTTTGTACCTCTGCCAATCAATGGATTCTAAATTTGTATCCCAGAAAAGAACTGGTCTTAGCTTTTTTAAATCAGGAGTTTCAGCAGATAATTTTTTTTTTGCTTCATTAATATCATAAAAAATTTGTAAGGTCATAAAAAATCCTTCTTCAATACCCAGCGTAGTTTCAATTTTTAAAGAAAGTTCTGTATTCATTTTTCTCTTTCCTTTTGTAATAGATACAATTGTTTGGGGAAATTCATTTAAAGAAAGGGCAAAGAAACCCTTTCGTATTTTTCTTTTTTTTAGCTCTCTGTCTAAAACAAAACCAGGGTGAACTCCTTTTATTATAGGAATAAGATTTTTCATTTTACAAAAGTAAACAATTTTGTTTACACAAAATAATTAATTTTAAAATAAAGGCTACGGAGCGACGAGCATTAACTTTGGGAATATAAAATTTGTGTAACGTTCAAAATTAACATTTTAAATTGTAAGTGCAAAAATGGTATAAATAAAAGCTGATATTTGTACACGGCTTTGATTTATTGTATCGGGAAAAAGTATGGAAAAATATTTCGGTTTGGAAGAATTTTTCAAATCAACAAATTTTTTTACGATTTTCTTTTATAAAAGTTACATTGATGGTTGTCAGGATATTCCACATCTTGCTTCTACAGTATGCTTGTGCTACAATGTCATGAAGTGGAACATCTTTTAACGGAACATCTTGTAACAAACTATTGTTAAATTGATAAAACTGAATTATGTTTGCTGACAATAATCCAAAATTTATTTTAAAATATACATATATGAAAGGAAAAACTTTTGTTGAAAAAATATTTAAAGCTGAAAAAGGCGCAATTGTATTTACAAGACCTGATCTTGTGTTAACGCATGACAACACAGCCAGTATTGAAAAAACATTCAAAAAAATGGGTGGAGACAAAGTGCAGGATCCCGATCAATTGCTTATAATTTTAGACCACAACGCGCCGCCAACTGATGCAAATCTTGCAAATGATTATCAGGCAATACGTGATATTGTAACCTATCAGGGTGTGAAAAAATTTCACGATGCCGGTAAAGGAATTTGCCACCAGATAATGGCAGAATATGCCCGTCCGGGAATGATCATTGTAGGAAGTGATAGCCATACCTGTACAGCAGGAGCCATGAATGCAATGGCAGCGGGAATAGACAGAACGGAGTCAGCAGGTCTTTGGAAAAGAGGAGAAACCTGGTTCAGAGTACCGGAAACAATTAAAATAAATCTAACAGGAAAATTGCAGGACGGCGTTTTCGCGAAAGATCTTGCTTTATGGATTATTGGCATGATTGGAGCAGACGGCGCTAATTATATGTCTATAGAATATCACGGAGAAGGAGTAAAAACGCTTTCTATTTCAGAAAGAATGACAATTGCTAATCTGGCCTCAGAAATGGGAGCAAAAAATGCAGTTTTTCCAGCCGATGAAGTTTTAGCAAAACACTTAGGAGTTTCTGTTGTTGAAGGCGTATGGGCAGATTCCGATGCTGAATATTTTAATGAAATAAATATTGACCTATCCACAATTTTTCCGCTTGTTGCAGCACCCCATCAGGTTGACAATGTTAAAGCGGTTAGCGAAGTACAGGGAACAAAACTGCAACAGGGAGTAATCGGAACTTGCACCAATGGGCGTCTCGACGATTTACGTATTGCAGCCAATATTCTCAAAGGCAAAAAAGTAGCCGATGGCTTTCAGTTGCTTGTGATTCCGGCTTCTCAAAAAATTTATTTGCAGGCTATTGAAGAAGGAATTATTACAAGCTTTGTGAATGCCGGAGCTACCGTGCTTTCTTCATCCTGCGGACCTTGTCTTGGAACAGGACAGGGAATTCCTGCTGATAATTTCAATGTAATATCAACGGCAAACAGGAATTTTTTAGGCAGAATGGGAAATAAAAAATCATTTGTTTTCCTTGCGTCTCCCGCTACAGTAGCTTATTCTGCGCTGATGGGAGCAATTGCCGACCCGCGTGGGAAAAAGGGCAATGATAAATTTCCTTTTGCAAAAACAGAAGCCGTTACCATTGAAATTCAGAAAGGCGAAAACAGAAAAATCGGGGAAATATGGAATTATGCAGATGCGAACGACCTCAACACAGACCAGATGTTTGCCGGAAATTTAACATACAATGTGAAAAGCTCTGATGCTGCTGCTATCATGCCTCATCTGTTCAAAGGATTTGATGAGAGTTTTGCAGAAAATGTAAAACCCGGAGATGTTATTTTTGCAGGTGAAAATTTTGGTTGTGGAAGCTCGCGCGAACACCCGGCCGTGGGACTTGCTCATGCAGGCGTTAAAGCTGTAATCGTGAAATCTGTTAATAGAATTTTTTATCGTTCCTGCATCAATCAGGGCTTGCTGCTTATTGTCAACAAAGAAATTGTTGAAACATATAAGTCCGGCGATAAGGTTGAAATTAGCTTTGCAGAAGGATTTGTGAAGATTAATGATAAAAAAATCACATTTGCTCCACTCCCTGAAAAATTGATGAAAATTATCGAATACAAAGGACTGGAGAATTTTATCAAAAAAGAAGGATGATAATAAAAAAGAAAGGCTGCTACACGCAGCCTTTCTTTTTTCAATAGAATTATAAAAAGCTACAATTGTTCTTTAAGTTTTTATTATTTTTGTGAAATAAATTATTTTTCAAGCAACACACAAATTTTAGATGCAAAAAACCAAACCCGGATATCCTGAAGAAAAATTTTATGCTCCCAAGAATATAAAGGTTCTTTTTTGTGTTGGCACTGTTCTTATTTCCTTTCTGATAATTTTTCTTTTCTATCACCTTGATTATGTAGAAAACGAAGGCTTTAATCCCAGCGATGACGGAGTAATCCTTGCGCAATCATACAGGCTGATTAACGGAGAAATTCCACATAAAGATTTTATTTCAATACGACCTGTTTTTTCAGGAATTTTTCACACCCTGCATTTTTTTATACCGGTTCCTCTTGAAATAAGTGCCCGCTGGTCTGTTGTTATGCAATACCTGTTGCTTTCTTTTTTATGGGTATATATGCTTGGAAAAGTTTTTTTATTTTTCAGAGGAAAAGCTGCACAAAGTATTTTTATTTTTCTTACAGCAGGAATTTTTACATTTTTTTCCGGTCTTGGCAATTATAATATTTTTCCATGGACAACCATAGACGCTTTATTCTTCACAACATTGGGCTTGTTTTTTTTCTACCATTGTTTTGGAGATAACAAAAGTAAAATACATTTTTTTTCCGCAGTTACAGGAATTTTCTTTTTTTCCATAGCTGCTCTTTGCAGACAAAGTTTTGTCCTTGTTGTGGTTATTGCTATTGTTTTACTTTTTTTAAAAGGAATCCGATTAAGAAAAAAAACCTTGTCGCTATTTTCAATTATTTTAGGAAGCAGCCCTCTTCTTTTTTATGCTTCTTATCTTCTTTATCATGACGCAATGCCTCTATTCATACAACAAATGACGGGTCGTACAGAATTTGTTCAAACGGGAATTGTAAGGTTTGTATATCAATTTTTTACTGCAAAACTTTTTATCATCAATGCCGCAACACTGCTAATATTTTTGTATTTTTTCATTAAAAGCAAAGCATGGCTTTACAATACACTTCGCTTTATTCATCTTACAGAAAAACAACGAAAATTTACATCCGGAATAATATTCTTTTATATCTGCGCAAGTATTGTTTTTACTTTTTATTTTTTCCTGCAAAAAGAGCAGAATATTTTTAATATACCTTTTGAATTATTCTGGATAACGCTGGTTCTGACTTTCATAACTTTTATGACACTTCCCTTGCACCCGCAACAGAAAATATTAATCCTATCAGGTATTGTAATTGCATGGATAAGCTCTATTTCTTTAGGAGATAACAGTCCGATTTTTGTTGTCGGTAATTTAGCAGTTCAAAATTTGCTTATCGGTTTTTATACAATGTTACGTATTAGTCCAAAATCAGATTCTATTGTGTATAAATTTCAAACATCATTTTTCTTCCGTATTGTAGTGGTTTTTGCCTTATCAGGATTTATTGTTTCCTGTATTTACAGTCAAAGAAAATTTAATTACCGCGACCTTGAAAGCTCGAAACTTGAAGCTTGTCTTTGCGCTGTATCAGAAGAATTTGGAACAATACGAACAAATAAAAATACATTTGAATATTACAGTGAACTTACCAATATTTTTGCACGTTTTCCCGGTATGGAAAATAGTTTTGTAAGCATTCCTAATAACGCGATCGTGTATCCATTATTAGATAGCAAAAATCCATTTCCTTTAGACTGGATGCAACCCGATGAATATGTAGGGTCTGAAAACATTTTATATCAAAAAATTGATTCCGTTTTAAACAAGAAAAATATATACGTACTTGTTGATATTTATGATTCGAAAAAAATGGCTTTTATGCTTGTAAATAAAGACTATTCTGATTACAAATATCTGAAACATATTGACAAAAGACTTATTGAAATCCCGCTGAATGAAAAGCATTTCAAATTGTATAAAACCAACTAAAAAAAATCTCAATGTATTTAATAGCAGATAGTGGCTCAACAAAAACTGACTGGAAAATTGTACAAAATGATGGAGGTATTCTTGAGTTTCAAACAGTGGGAATGAATCCTTTTTTCACAAAAATTTCAGAAGTAACAGAAATAGCGGAAAAGACCTTTTCAACAATAAATACTGCTGAAATACAAAAAATTTATTTTTACGGAGCAGGATGTATTAATGAGGAAAAATGCTCAACCATTATTTCAGGGTTGAAGCCTGTTTTTCAAAATTCAGCATTTGAGATTTTTTCTGATTTAACAGGAGCAGCCAGAGCCTTATTCGGAAAAGATGAAGGTATTGCAGCCATACTCGGTACTGGATGCAACTCGGGTTATTACGATGGAGAAAAAATTGAGTCCAACATCTCTCCTCTTGGCTATATTTTAGGCGATGAAGGCAGTGGTGCGTATATGGGAAAAAAATTAATAAAAGGAATTCTTAGAAATGAATTTTCAGAGGAAATAACAAGTTTTTTTTTTAATGAATATAATCTCGATAAAGAAAAAATTTTGGATGCAGTTTACCGGCAAGCATTTCCTAACAGGTTTCTGGCACAATTCAGCAAATTTATAAATAAAAATATTTCAATTCCTGAAATAGCAGAAATTCCAAATAATTGTTTTGAAGACTTTATTTCAAATATGATTTGCAAATATAAAGGTTGTGATATATTACCTTTGGGAATTGTTGGCTCTGTGGGTTTTTATTTTAAAGAACAGCTAATGCAGGTTTGCCGAAACCATAATATTACAATTGATAAAATATTGCTCTCTCCGATTGATGAATTAGTTTTATTTCATGAAAAATAAAGATGATACTAGATAATCAATAGCCACCAAGTCACAAAGGCACAAAGGTTCACAAAATTTATTTAAAGTCATTTCTTTCAATATAGTGAAACTTAGTGTCTTTGTGTCTTTGTGTCTTAATGGCAAAACATATATGTATCAACCCTTAATTGGTATTAATATGCGAAAAGCGGATAATCTTTCATCAGATCATTTACTTTTCCACGGACTTTAGAAATCATGCTTTCGTCTTCAATATGCATTATCACATCATCAATAAGCTCAACAACGGATTCAATTACATTTTCTTTCACACCGCGTGTTGTAATTGCGGGGGTTCCCACTCTGATGCCCGATGTGGTAAATGGCGTTCGGCTGTCAAAAGGCACCATGTTTTTGTTAATAGTAATATCAGCTTTTACAAGTGTATTTTCAACTTGTTTTCCGGTTATTTGCGGGGCTTTGGTACGAAGATCAATAAGCATAAGATGATTATCTGTTCCTCCGGAAATAACTTTGTAACCCTTATCAGTAAATGCTTTTGACATCACTGCAGCATTTTTCAGAACCTGTTGCATATATTCTTTATATGAATCGGAAAGGGCTTCTCCAAATGCTACAGCTTTAGAAGCAATAACGTGTTCAAGCGGACCGCCCTGCATACCCGGAAAAACAGCAGAATCAAGAAGCTGCGACATCATTTTAACTACGCCTTTAGGCGTTTTCAATCCCCAAGGATTTTCAAAATCTTTACCTATCAGAATCATACCGCCACGAGGACCTCTTAATGTTTTGTGCGTTGTTGTTGTAACAATATGACAATGTGGGAAAGGATGATTCAGAAAACCTTTTGCAATAAGACCGGCAGGATGTGCAATATCAGCCATTAATAAAGCCCCGATTTTATCTGCAATAGCCCTCATACGAGCAAAATCCCAATCGCGAGAATAGGCAGAAGCGCCTGCAATAATTAACTTTGGTTTATCTTTCAGCGCAATTTCTTCCATTGTATCATAATCAACACGACCGGTTTCTTCACGAACCATATACGCTACAGGCTTGTAAAGGATTCCTGAATAATTAACAAAAGAACCATGTGTGAGATGCCCTCCATGAGAGAGATCCAGACCCATAAACGTATCGCCGGGTTTTAGACATGCAAGCATTACAGCAGCATTTGCCTGAGCCCCTGAGTGAGGTTGTACATTTGCCCATTCTGCATTAAATAACTGCTTTGCTCTGTCTATAGCAAGTTGCTCTGTCTGGTCAACAATCTGACATCCTCCATAGTATCTTGCTCCGGGATATCCCTCAGCATATTTATTTGTAAGTACAGAGCCCATTGCTTCCAATACCTGTTCACTTACAAAATTTTCTGATGCGATTAGCTCGATACCATGCATCTGCCTTTCGTGTTCCTGTTTAATTAAGTCAAAGATTTGTGTGTCGCGTACCATGATTTTTCATTTTAATTTATTTCAAAGATATTTATTCAATTTTGATATGCAATATTTTTTGGGAATGTGGATACGTTGGCACGTGGATACATTGGCACGTGGATACGTTGGCACGTGGATACGTTGCATGCAACGTATTTACATGCCAATGCCAATGCCAATGCCAATGCCAATGCCAATGCCAATGCCAATGCCAATGCCAATGCCAATGCCAATGACAAGACATTCTATTCAATCAATTTATCCAATTCTCTCCGCTCCTTTTTAGAGGGCCTTCCGGTGCCTCTTTCCCTAATAAAAAAGGCATCATCCCGAATTGCTTCATATTTTTTTATATCTTCATCGGGAGTAATTTCTTCAACAAAATCTGTTGCAATTTTTGCCGAAACCCTATTATGCAAAAGCCCTTTCACTCTATATTGACGAGTAATTCCGGTTTGTTTATAAAAAATCACATCATTAAATTTAACAATTCTTGATGCTTTAACAGCTACATCATTTATAATGATTTTTTTTCTGTCACAAGCACCAGCAGCCAGAGTGCGGGTTTTAAAAATTCTTACAGCCCATAACCATTTATCAATTCTTACTTCTGCATTTTTATTATCTTCTTTCATAAATCAGGCAATAAAAACTTCAAGCAATTTCGTGTTTTCATCAGGGGTTATCAAAAAATCTTTAATTACAGCCGGTACTAAAATACACTCACCAGCGCATAAAGACTCTGAAAGATCATTGTTATATTCTATTTTACATTTCCCTTCTACACACATATAAATTACAAAAGTATCAAAATTAAAAAAATCCTTTTGAATTTGATGATTGCATTGCAAAATATTACAAGTAAAATATCTGCACGATAAAATATTATTTGTTTGATTCAATTCTGAATGATAAACAGTCTTATAATTATTATATGTGTTGTAATCCATAGCGTCAAGTGCAAGCTCCGTATGAAGTTCACGTGGGTTTCCGTTATTATCAGTGCGTTCCCAATCATAAACACGATACGTAATGTCAGACGTCTGTTGAATTTCAGCCAGAAAATTTCCTGCTCCTATAGCATGAATCCGTCCGGCAGGAAGAAAATATACATCACCCTGTTTCGTTTTTTCTGTATTTAAAAGGTCTTCAACCGTTTTGTTTTTAAGCTGAGCAGAAAATTCTTCTTTCGATGTATTCCTGCTGAAACCGCTTATTATTTCTGCTCCTTCATCCGATTCAATAATATACCACATTTCCGTTTTTCCGTAAGCATTATGACGCTTATTCGCTAATTCGTCATTTGGATGCACCTGTAGTGATAAAATGTCTTTAGCATCAATGAATTTAATTAACAAAGGAAATTCTATCCCGAATTGCTGATACACCTTCTCCCCTACCAAATCGCCCATGTAAACCTCTATTAAATCCTGTAAAGAATTGTCTTTTAAATAACCATTTAAAACAACAGATACATTGTCTTCAATACCGGAGATTTCCCAACTTTCGCCGCAAGCAGCAATTTTTCCGGTTTTTTTTCCGAATTTGGTTTTTAGTTTTTCTCCTCCCCAGATACGATCTTTAAGGATGGGTTTGAATTTTAATGGATATAACATTATGGTTTCTGGTTTTTGTTTTTTTCAAAATTAAAAAGTTTATTTTGAAATTAAATAAAATTTTATAATTTTGTTAGATAAACTTAATCTACACAGCTATGAAAAATGATTACATCTGCCCACATTGTAAAGGAATGCTCAATGTAGAGCATAATATCTGTTTTTCCGCAAAAACAAAATCAGGAAAAGTAGGATTGATTTATTTAAATCCAGAAGTAGGAAATTATTCATTAATTAAACATCCGACATTTGAAATAAAAGATGGTGAACAATTAGAATTTTATTGTCCTATTTGTAATATAAATCTTGAGTCAACAGAATTGAGTTCTAAACTTGCAAAAATACTTCAATTCGATATTCAGGACAATGCGGAGTATGAAATTTTATTTTCAAAAGTCGCAGGAGAAAAATGCACTTATAAATTAAAAGGTAACAAGGTTATTCCTTTTGGTGAACATCAATCCAAATATTTAAGCCTTCTTAAATTCGGAACAATATAAAAACATAGGTTTTTAATTCGAATGGAGGAATCTTTTTATATCTGTAGTTTGTCCAAAAATTAAAATGATATCTCCCTCTTCAAATTTTGTTTTTGGAGTTATAGCTCCAATTACTTTTGCTGTTTTTTGAAAAATACCAAGCATATTTACATGTTCTTTCATTTTTATAATAGTAAGAATATTTAAATTAAATCTTGTTCTTACATCAATATCTTCGACTGTTTTTCCAATATACTTTTCAGGTAATTTTGCTTCAACAATCTTGTATCCATCAAATAATTCAAAAGAATCTAAAATATCTTTGATGTCAAGCATTTTTGCCAACCTTTCAGCAGATTCTTCTTCTGGATGTACTATTTCAGAAACACCGATAGCTTCAATTACTGTCTGGTGAATTGGAGATAAAGCCCGGCTTATTATTCTTTTTAATTTTAACTGTTTCAACAATGCTGTTGTTAAAATCGAAGCCCCAAAATCTTCACCTATTCCCACAATAGCTACATCACACTCCTTCAATGGCAAAGAAGAAACGGCATTAATATCTGTACTGTTAAGACAAATAGCATGTGTTACCTTATCTTTGGCTGCTTCAACTTTTTGCATATCAGCATCTACTCCAATAACTTCATGCCCTAACGCAGTTAATTTTGAAGCAAGAGAAAAACCAAAATTTCCAAGACCAAAAATAATAAATTTCATAGGTTAAAATTTTAAAATTCATTTCAATTAATAGAAATTCCTTCGGTCGGGTAGCGATATTTTAAAGTTGAAACACGGCTTATTAAAGCCATAATTAATATTATCATTCCAACTCTTCCGAAAAACATTAAAAATGTAATGATTATTTTTCCTGCATCTGATAAATCGGGCGTAATTCCCATTGACAATCCAACTGTTCCAAAAGCGGAGAAACTCTCAAAAACCAGTGCTGATAAATTTTTATCTTTCTCAAAAATTGTTAGTAAAAATATGCTGATTCCCAATACAAGAATCGAAACAAATATTACAGAAAAAGCTCTTCTAATAGAATCATTTGAAATTTCTCTTTTGTAACATTCAACTCTGTCTTTCCCTCTTACAAGGCTCAATACATTCATTACAGCAACAGCAAATGTTGTTGTTTTTATTCCACCTGCTGTAGAACCAGGAGAGCCTCCTATCCACATTAATAAAAGAAATAACATAAATGTAGGATATAAAAATTGGGATATATCAACATTATTAAAACCTGCAGTACGGGGTGTTATCGAATTAAAAAAAGAAACAATAATTTTACCCGTAAAATTGTGCTCTTTTAATGTGTTATTGTATTCAAGAATAAAAAACAAAATAGTTCCTGCACATAATAAAATGATTGTTGTCAGCATAACAATTTTCGTATTAATATTAATTAATCTGGGAACAGATTCAAATTGTTTTATCTTAAAAATATGGAGAATTCTGTTTTTCGTATTTACTTTCACATAATTATAAAAATTAAAAATTATAGGAAATCCTATTCCGCCAAAAATAATTAAAAAACCTATTATTCCCTGCAGAGAATAATTATACCTCACACTGGCATCATATAAACTGTTTGTCATAGTAGAAAATCCTGCATTGCAAAAAGCAGATACCGAATGAAAAACAGAAAATTTTATTTTTTCAAAATTCGAATAAAACAAATCATTATGAAGACTGTAATAAATAAAAATACTTCCTATTATTTCTATGCTAAAGGTTACAATGATTATTTTCAATAAAGATTTAAAAACTTCACTCAATTTATCAGAGTTGGAAAAATCCTTTAAAAAAATATGATTTTGAAATGAGCCTCCTTTAAAAAGAAATCCGAATAAACTTGTAAAAGTCATTACCCCCAGGCCTCCAATTTGAATTAATGTTAAAATAATTCCCTTACCAATAGGCGTAAACTGTGAAGCTGTGTCTACAACCGTCAATCCTGTAACACAAACAGCGCTAGTTGAAGTAAAAAAAGCATCTATAAAACGTATTCCGTTTGTTGTTGAATTTGGTAGTAACAACAGACCTGTTCCTATAAAAATAATAAATAGGAAACTGCCAGCAAAAAGAGCAAAGGGGTTGAATTTCAATTTTAATAAATGAAAGCTTGATTTAGATATTTCTATTACAAATAATAATGAGAGTACAAAAAAAATTACAAATTTATTATGTAAATAAGAAATCCAAAAAAAATATTGTGAGTGCAACAGATGCAATAACTGATCATTAAAAACATACAATAACAAAACCAGCAATACGAAAAAGTCAATGAATAAAGAAAAACGCCTGTATTTTTTAAAAAAGAATAAAATTCTCAGAAAAGTGAGACCAGCAACAATCTTTATAATGAATATATAATAGGGAGTCATTAGGCTTTCACGACATGTCCCATAAAGAAAACCGATATCATATATTATTGTACAAAAAGCTATAAAACTTATCAGAAATAAAAAACGGTTTATAATAAAAAGGGTATTATTTAATAAAATAGTCCATTTATCTGATAATCGTATTATGTATTTTTGTATACCCACTTTGTTGAAATAGTTTTTTCAAAATTAAAAAAAGAATAGAATTTAATGTTGTTTGTTTAAAGAAATTGTGTTGCAAATTATTAAATGAATGAAGAATAAGAAATTCAATTGAAATTCGATAGGAATACAATAGGAATACAATAGTAATTCAATAGGTGTTCAGTAGAAATACAATTGTAGACCTATCGAATGAACAATTGTACATCTATCGAACATCTATTGTTGCTCTATTGAATATCTACTGAACATCTATCGAAGGAACAATTGAACATCTATTGAACATCCATTGTAGCACTATTGAATATCTACAGAACATCTACCGAACTAACAATTGTACATCTATTGAACATCTACCGTAGCACTATCGAACATCAAAAATTTCCTTTTAATAAATTTGAAATAGAGTTTATCGTAAATTCCGTTTTTATTTTTTTTCACTATTGTCCGACAAAATTTTATCATTTAGATTTAACATGTTACTGTAACACGTTTTGATAACAGGGCGCTCCTATCTTTGGAGCTTCCATTTGTTTATAATTATTTTGGTTATTCGACAAAAATAGTGGGTAAATATTTTATTTCATAATATTGCACAATAAAATATGAAATAAATAACAATGGAATTTATAG
>MEOG01000060.1 GCA_001769125.1 Bacteroidetes bacterium GWF2_35_48
GAATTTAACACAGATACAAGTGAGGCGATGATTCAATTAGCTATGACAAAATTAATGCTTAACAGATTAAAATAAAAAATTCAAAACAGTTTCTAATAAAAAAATATTTTGCAAACATTATTTAATTTTTTCAGAAAGAGTTGCTTTGATCGTCTCCAACTGTTCTTCTCCCGGAATATAATTTATTTTATACGAATCAATAACCTGAAAATCTGCTTCTGCAAAATAAGCTTCAATCTGCTTAATGTTTTGCGCAGCCCATCCGTAAGAGCCAAAAGCTATTGCCTTACGGTTTTTGGGAGATAGCCCTGTCATATAGGTTAAAAAGCCGGCAACAGTTGGCATGATGTTTTTGTTCAGGGTTGGGGAGCCAACACATATATATTCTGCATTGATTAATTCCTCCATAATATCTGAAATATGATTATGCTGGAGGTTGAAAATATATACGCGGAATCCTTTTTCTTCAAAAACCTCATAAATTGCTTTTGCCATTTTTTCTGTAGAACCCCACATGGTATCATACACAATCAGCGCTTTTTTATCTGTTTGGTTTGATGACCATTTTTTGTATTCCTCAATAATTTTATCAAGATGTTTTCTCCAGATTACACCATGACTGGGTGCGATAATATCAATATCAAGATTTTTAGATTCTTCAAGGGCTTTGCGAACCTGAGAATTGTAGGGCATTACAATATTTGCATAATATTTTCGGGCTTCTTCCATGATAATATCCAAAGGATACACGTCGTCAAACATTTCTGAACTTGCGAGATGTTGCCCGAAAGCATCGTTTGAGAAAAGAATTTTTTTATCCGGCATATACGTCAGCATGTTGTCTGGCCAATGAACCATTGGGGTAAGTAAAAAGCTGAATGAATACTTTCCTGTTGAAAAAGTGTCTCCGGATTGAACCGTTTTGAAATTCCAGTCTTGTTTGTAATGCGCTTTTAAGGACTCGATCCCTTTGGGGGAAGCAATAACTGTTGCATTGGGCGCAAGTTTCATCACTTCAGGAATTGCGCCTGAATGATCCATTTCAGAGTGGTTACATATTACATAATCAATTTTAGACGGATCTACAATTGTGCGGATGCGTTTCAGCATATCATCCGTGAGGTAGTGTTTTACTGAATCAATGAGTGTTATCTTTTCATCAATAATTAGATAAGCATTGTATGAAGATCCTCTTTGTGTTTTATACCCGTGAAAATTTCTAAGTTCCCAGTCAAGTGCCCCGACCCAATAAACATTTTCTTTAATTTGTAAAGCTTTCATAATTTATGATTTTTGAGTGAGGTACAAATATGCATTAAAAATTCGAGAAGAAAAATATGATTTTTGACAGTCTACGCAATTGATTTCTTTTAACCTATGGTATGCGGTGGCTGAGCGGAGTCGCTCATTTGCGGTGGCTGAGCGCCTGCCTGTCCGGTAGGCAGGGAGTCGAAGCCACCGATTGCCGTTTACAGTGAAGATAAATTCCTGCCGAAAACCCTGCAACCGTAATAGCACTCATAAGAACGAAAATCCATCCATCGCCGGAAATGCCAAGAGATTCAATGTTGATGTTAATGGTATTTTTTGTTACGAGGTATGAAACAACAACAGCAAAGGCATTGTTAATAAAATGCGCCATCACAGGAACCCAAATAGAGCCGGACCAGACGAGCAGGTATCCGAAGAAGATTCCCATCATCATTCTGGGAAGAAATCCATAAAACTGCAGGTGAAAAGCACTGAAGAGAACCGCACTCACAAGAATTCCAACATGCACATTTTTTGTCCATTCAATAAACAGACGCTGAAAAATTCCCCTGAACAGAAATTCTTCACCCAAAGCAGGAATAACTGCTATTACAAAAATATTTAGAATTAATTGCTGTGTTGTAGTAATATTAAGAAAAGCCTGCGTTATTTCCATTGCTTTTATTTCTGCGCTTTTCATCGAGGCTTCAAGTCCAGATAAGAAATCAGGAAGTGCAAGATTTGAATTCAGGTTCGCCAAAAAATTTATTATAGGAATTGCGGCTATCATTATTAAAATAGCTCCGACTGAAGGCATAATTCCCGGTTTTTTATTTATGTATAAATATTCAGGGGCAGATTTATAAAATAGAAACGCTGCGATAAATGGCGGAACTACAAATAATGCAATAGACTGAACCATTTGCAGGAATTTCAGAATTGTTACTGTCTGAGGATTTGATAGGTTTGAGAACAGTGTTGAGGTCTGGTAAATATCAATTTTAAATACCAACATGCAAATTGCAAAACCGATCAGCGTAATTATTAAAAATGTAATAATTACAATACCAAGAGAAAGGAAAAATTTAGCTCCTGCCGGGGTTTTAGAAAAATATCCTTTAATCATTTTTTTTTCTGCAAAAATAATTTTTTTTATTGTACTTTTACAAAAGATATTTGTACAAAATGATTTTTTTTCGGCTGTTGATATTTTTTTTCTTCTTATTTTTTTTTATTTCATGTAAAAAGGAAAATCCCGGTTTTCTATCTTATAATATTTATAATGTAGGAGAGAATATTCCATTAAAAAAAATATTTTTTAAAGATAGCATTACCTGTTTTACATGCGGTGGATTTAAAAACGCTCAAGGTGCTATTTTCAGATCATCCGATGCAGCAATTACATGGCAGAAAGTTTTTGAAAGCAGTAAATATTGCATTAATGATTTATTTTTTTTAGATGACAGCATTGGATATGCCTGTGGCGACAGTCTTACACTTTTCAAAACTTCAGACAGCGGAAGAAACTGGGAGCAGTATTTTTTTCCTAATTTGCCATGGAATCAGTACATGATTCCTTATAACAGCATTTATGTTAAGAGTGAAACCGAAATTTTTTTAGCAGGTGGGGAGCATTACAGCAAGGGATGTATTACGCATACTCTTAATGGCGATGGTGGTTGGAACCATCCTTCTTTTGATAATGAATTTAATTGTTTAACATTTACAGATGCAAACACTGCTTATATCAGCGGATATGGTGTGATTTACAAAACTTCGGATGGGGGAAATACGTTCTATCCCCTGACTATTAGGGGCGATTGGTACAAATCTATGTTTTTTTTTGATAATTTAACAGGATTTACTGCCGGATATGATGGGGGTTTGTATAAAACAACCGATGGAGGAACGAGTTGGCAAACAAAAATTTCAGGCAATGATGCGTTTGGAAAAAGGGTTCACTTTAATGCTGTTTTTTTTACAGATAGTAATACCGGCTACATTGCTGCATCAGGTGGGCGTTTATATAAAAGCGCAGATGGAGGAAGCTCATGGCATTTCTCTGTAATAAATGAAAATGAAAATCTACAATCCGTTTGTGCTTCATCAGAGAGAAAAGTCTATGTTTGTTCAGATAAAGGGCGGGTGTATGAAATCAAGTAAATTAAATCTTATTTTGAGCTTAGAAGCATTTTAACTAATTTTACAAAATTATGCGATACTATTTTTTTCTATTTTTTATCATAGCTTCATTTTTTGTTTCTGCTCAGGAAACGGGAGAGCTTGATTGCAGCGATTGTAAGTCAAAGAGGGATACAGCTTTTAATAACACATTAATTTTAAAATCTGCAGAAAATACTTTTTCCGTTGTTCGTCTTGTGCATATTGAAAAAAATGAGTGTGTCAGAAAAATTTTCTTAAAGCCCGGCGAGAGTTTTACTGTAGAAAATATTCCTTTTGGAAATTATCATGTAAAATTTGTAATAGGTTCTGAATGGAATTATAATAAAAAAAATTCCTGTAAGCTTAATTTTAAAGGTGCCGCCCCATTTTTTATGAGAATAGACAAACCATTAAGTTTTAAAAAAATCAGGAAAGGAGACTCTTATGAACTCTCAGAATATACGGTAAAAATGGGCTTAGGCTTTAGTCCTACGAATGCGGCTAATAAGAAAATATCGAAGGGGGATTTTAACAATTAATAAAGATGTTACGCATATTGGGAAAATAATGTTGAAGTCGGCAGTCGGCAGTCAAAATAGTCGGCAGTCGGCAGTCAAGGAGTCGGCACTCATACAGACTGTGGACTGTGGACTGTAGACTGATGACTGTAGTGCAAAACATCTTTCGACTGAATAGAAAAACATTTTGTGGATTGTCAGTTAATATATTTTCAATTGAATTATTTACGCTATAAATTATTATTTATGTCAAAAGTTTTAGGTTTTTTTCTTTTTCTTTTTTTTGCTGTAAGTTCTTTATTTGGTCAAATACCTCCCGGATATTACGATTCAGCAGAGGGTTTAAACGGCGTTGCTTTGAAGAATGCTTTGCATACTATTATTTCTTCAGGAACGACTTCTGTCAGCTATACAAATTTATGGACTGCTTTCGAAACAACAGACAAAAAATTAAATGGGAAAGTTTGGGATATGTATTCCGATATACCGGATGGGACTCCTCCTTATGAGTTTACTTTTGATACAGACCAATGCGGAAATTATTCCGGAGAAGGAGACTGTTATAACCGCGAGCATTCGTTCCCTTCCAGTTGGTTTAATGATAATTCTCCTATGTATTCCGATTTGTTTCATCTATACCCAACTGATGGATATGTAAATAATAAACGAAGTAATTATCCTTTTGGCGAAGTAGGTTCAGCAAGTTGGACTGCGCAAAATGGTGGAAAATTAGGCAATTCTTCTTTTCCCGGATATACAGGTGTGGTATTTGAACCGATTGATGCTTACAAGGGCGATTTTGCACGAAGTTATTTATATATGTCTGT
Organism: Bacteroidetes bacterium GWF2_35_48; assembly: GCA_001769125.1. Classification (GTDB taxonomy): domain Bacteria; phylum Bacteroidota; class Bacteroidia; order Bacteroidales; family GWF2-35-48; genus GWF2-35-48. The sequence continues at coordinate 4,760 of MEOG01000060.1, forward strand.
CAGATATAGTACTAATTTTTCTTCTTTTTCCAGTCCTATGATAAGCGGTGGAGAATATACTACATGGGCAATAAATCTATTATTGCAGTGGCACCAGCTCGATACAGTAAGCCAGAAAGAAATCAACAGAAATAATGTTGTTTATGGAAAGCAGCACAACAGAAACCCTTTCATTGATCATCCTGAATGGGTAAATGCCATCTGGGGGACTTCTTCTGTCAATGAAGAATCATCCTCTTATGCTGCTTTTCATGTTTTTCCGAATCCTGCTTCTGATGTGATTAGCATCAGCTATTCTGCCGATTTTTCAGAATCATTGCTAATTACGATTACTGATTTGTCAGGAAAAGTAATATGGAGTAAAGAAGCAAATGCTTGCAATTTTCAAACAGAAGTTGAAACAAATAATTTTTCTGCAGGATTTTATTTTGCCAGTCTTTCTGTTGATAAGAAGCCTTTAATTACGAGGAAAATTATTATTTTGAAATGACGAAGTGGTACCAGTAATTTGATACCATATCTGTTTCAACCCTTAATTGGCATTATAAGTTTTGGGATAATATTTTTTTGAAATGCTCCCAGAAATCAGGATACGATTTACTTACTACTTCAGGATTATTAATTTTTATGTCGGGATACTTTATTACAGCAGATGCAAATGCCATAGCCATGCGGTGATCCTGATAGGTTTCAATTTCCGGAGCTGCTTCTGCATTTTTAATTGTGCCATCCCATGTAATTGAATTGTTTGTAATTTTCAGTATTGCTCCTAATTTTGAAAGTTCTTTTTTCAGAGCTGCAATGCGGTCGGTTTCTTTATTTTTTAGTGTTGAAAGTCCGGTTAATGTATAAGGAATTTTCATGAGCACAAGGCAAACGGCAAGTGTTTGAGCCAGATCCGGGCAATCTGTAAAGTCATATTTAAAATTCAAAGTAGTAACACGATCTTTAATTAAAGTAACACCCTCCTTTACAGATTTTGTTTTTATACCAAGTGGTTCAAAAATTTCTGCAATTACTGAATCTCCCTGCCAACTGCTTTTCTTTAATCCCTGTAAAATGATGGAATCAAAATCAGAAAGCACTGCAATGGAGTACCAATAGGAAGCAGAAGACCAGTCTGCCTCCACTGTAAATTCTTTTTCTTTGTATGAACACTCTGGTATAAAAATCGTGTTGCCCTGCACACGTACATTCACACCAAAGTATTCCATAACTTTTTTCGTCATTTCTATGTAAGAGCGCGAAACAATTTCTCCATCAAGAATAATCGTAAGACCTCCCATAATTCTTGGCGCAATCAGCATAAGCGCTGAAATAAACTGACTGCTGATACTTGCAGAGATGTGAAGTTCTTTTCCTTTCAGCATGGTTCCTACTATACGCAAGGGAAGAAGCCCTTCTTTTTCTTTGTAATGAATTTCAGCACCCAATTCACGCAACGCATTTACCAATTCTTTTACAGGTCTTTGTTTGATACGCTCCGAGCCTGTTATAAACCATTCTCCAAAAATTTGCGATGCAAATGCTGTAACAAAACGCATAACCGTGCCGGCATGACCCACATCAATATTATTAGAATCAGACATTAGAATTTTGTTCAGAACCTGCGTGTCGTCAGCAGTTGAAAGATTATGAATTTTAAAATAATTATTGCACAGCATACGGATTATCAGGGCGCGGTTGCTGAGAGATTTTGAGCCGGGGATGGAGATAATTTGAGTTGGCATTTTTGTTTAAGGTTTCATGTTTTAGGTTTAATTTGAAAATGTGTTAATTTGAAAATGTATTAATTATGCTTTGCACCTGTCCAGTTTACCAACCTATGTTTGGCAAGGCGGGATCACAGGTTTGAAAATTGCTTGTTGTTTGTTGTTTGTTGAATGTTGATCATTGATTACTACCATCAATTAAAGGTAAAATATGTGTTACATTTTCAAAAAGTAATAGAAAAACTTCAAGGTTTAAGCTAAATATTTTAAATCGGTTAAAAAATTTAAACGGTTAATTGAATAATATTTACAGCTTTATCTATATTTTTGAAATCTTTATAATTGGCTGTTAGCAAATGAGCTTTTTTATATTTTGCTGTGGCAAGAATAATTGCATCGGGAATTTTAATTTTCTTATTTTTCCTGTAGAGGATGGTTAAATCTGTTATTTCATTATTGGTGTGGATTATTTCAAAGGTGTTAACAATTTTTTCAATAGTTTTCCTTTCATTATCATTTTCAAAATGAAACCCTAGTACTTCCATTTTGGTAATTGCAGAAATATAAATATTTGAATATTTTTTAAGAATATCTAATATCTCAATTTGTCCTTTAGAAAGATAAATCAGCGCATTCGTATCAAGAAGCAAACTACCATTCATTTCTTATTTGTTTTTGCCATTCAACAGGGTCTTTAATAGGATTAAAAGCGTTTAAATCTTTTGCTTTACAAACAAGATTTTCTAACGCGTTAATATCGTAATTTCTGGGTGCCACATTTTCATCTTCATTATCCCATATAACAATAATACGTACTTCTTTTTTCTTCACAGGAAGTTGTAAGGTAATAATACCGTTTTGAGCGTTTGTGGTATATTCTATTGCTTGCATATTCTTCATAAATATTATTACAAATATACTAAATTTTAGCGTTCGGACAAAATTGGAATAAAATTGTTTTTGAAAATTTGATTAGTATTTTATTTGCATTTCACCATCATTATTTTTTTTTCTTCACCGAATAACATCCCCAAACAGGAATATGATCTGAAATTTTTCTTGCTGTTTTTAAATCGGGAAAATCGAGTGATGTGTCAATAATTCCTTTATCATTGAGGACGATTTCATCTACTTCGTAAAAAATATTATCATACTCGCTTGCAAATTTTTCTCCTGTTTTCGATGGTTCTTGTTTCAGTGTGGTTTTCTGGCTGGAAAAAGTATTGAGAACATTGCGTTTTAACAAAGACCCAAAACCCATACTTTTTGGTGCCGAGTTAAAATCACCAATTATCATGAAGTGGTACTTCTCATACATTTCATCAATTTTATACAACTGACAGGTTTCGAGGTCGGGGTTTTTACCTTTTGGCACTGCATGAAAATTTGCAATCAGAAAAGTATCTTTTGCTGCTACAAAAACTCCGAGGTATGGCTCTCTGTCTATCTGTTTATCAAGACTTTTTTCGATCCAGGCTTTTTTTATCATTTTAGCTTTCGATTTTTTCCAGAGAAAAGCGTAGCGTTCGGGACCATTTCCATTGGTAGGGTCGCTCACAATATATTCCCATGATGATCCGCTCCTGTTTAAGTTATCCACGATTTTTGCTACAGCTTGCGCACCTGCCGGAGAAGTGGAAACTTCTTGTATTCCTACAAAATCGAAATCTTTTATTTTTTTAGAAATGTACGCAATTTCTGTTGCATCTTTTGATTTTCCAAGGTTTGCAATATTCCAGGAACATACTTTCAGGCATTGGGCGTGAAGAAAAAATGTGCTTAAAACCAATATAAGAAAAAGAAGTAATGAGCGCATAATTTATAATTTTATATGTTCTAATATTATTTAATCTTTTTAAAAAGCAAATCTAAGTTATTCCAAGGCAAAACATGACCAGTATTTCTGTTTTGTATTTCATTCCCTCCGTAAATTAAAAAGCTTTGCTTCGGGTCAAGTCCTGATGTTTTAGCATAAAAATTAAGGCCTTTAAAATAATCGGTATTTAAAGTTTTTCCTGCTTTAATTTCAATGGGAAATAATTTTGAGTTTTTTTCCAGAAGGCAGTCTATTTCATTGCCCGTATTGTCCCTCCAGAAGTAAATATTATATGGCTGGCTATTGTTTGCTGCATACTTTAATAATTCGGCAATAATTAAATTTTCAAATAAACTTCCTTTCATAAAGTGAATAGAAACATCATCAGCGCTTTGTAAACCAAGTAAATTGCAAGCTAGTCCAGTATCATAGAAATAAAGTTTTGGGGTTTTAACAAGTCTTTTATTATAATTAATATGGTGCGGTTGTAATAGAAAAATAATATAGCTGGCTTCCAAAATCCCCATCCATCTTTTTAGTGTTTTTCCGTCAACACCAATTTCATTGGAAAAAGATTCGTAATTGATTAATTGACCAATTCTGCCTGCGCATAATTTCAGGAATAAATGAAATTTATGCAAATCCTGTATGTTAATTATTTTTCTTACATCGCGTTCAATGTATGTTTTTATATAGGATGGCAGCCAGTCCTGATTTTTCAGCTTACGGGTATAAATTGGGGGATAAAATCCTTTATAAATCTGCAAGTCCGGGTTTTTTGCAGCAAAAGCAGAAGTTCTCATTTCGTCCATGCTGAAAGGGAGCAAATTAAATACAGCAACTCTGCCTGCCAGACTTTGTGAAATGGCTTCCATCAGCAGAAAATTTTGCGAGCCGGTAATGATATATTTTCCCATTTTTCCTGATTCATCTACCAGTCCTTGTATGTAGGACAGAAGTTCAGGAGCATGTTGTATTTCATCCAGAATTATTCCTCCGGTTGTTACGGACAAGAGGCTTCGGGGATCTTCTTTTGCAAATGCCCGTACATCGGGTAATTCAAGATTATAATACGTATAATTTTCAAAAAGCGTTTTTGCCAATGTGGTTTTACCTGATTGCCTGGGGCCAAGAATAGCTGTTACCGGCATCTTTCGGTATATTTTTTTTATGCGATTTGAAATTGAACGATTTATCATATTATTTTTTTACAAATATGGAAAGAAATTCCGATATTGTAAAATATTTCAATAATTTTTTTTAATAAAGTTCTTTACAAATCCGGAATTAGATTCCGAAATTGTAAAGATTGAAACTATTTATTTGCGTATAAATCAATAATTTTTAAAATCACTTCAACCGACTTTTCAAGAGACTGCAGAGGAATGTATTCGTATTTTCCATGAAAATTGTGACCACCGGCAAAGAGGTTTGGACAGGGTAGGCCCATGTAAGATAATCTGGAGCCATCTGTTCCCCCGCGAATCGGGACAACAATCGGTTCTACGCCTACAGCATTCATGGCATCAACAGCGGCTTGCACAATATGATATTCAGGTTCTACCTTTTCTCTCATATTGTAGTATTGGTCTTTCATTTCAAGCGTAACGGTTCCTTCCCGGTATTTTTTATTCATGAATTCGCAAACCTGCTGCATTAAGATTTTTTTCTTTTCAAATTTAGCACGGTCGTGATCGCGTATGATGTACTGAATTGTTGATTTTTCTACAGCGCCATCAAATTTTATCAGGTGAAAAAAACCTTCGTAATCTTGTGTGAATTCAGGTCTTTCGTTTACTGGAAGCATTTCGTTTAATTCCATTGCAACCAGCATGGAATTAATCATTTTATTTTTCGCATAACCGGGATGAATATTTCTTCCCTGAATGAAAATTTTTGCCATGGCAGCATTAAAATTTTCATATTCTATTTCTCCCAAACGGCCACCATCAAGAGTGTATGCAAAATCTGCATCGAATTTTTTAACATCGAATTTGTCCACACCGCGACCAATTTCTTCATCGGGAGTGAAGCCAATTTTTATTTCTCCATGTTTTATTTCCGGATGTTTTACCAGGTACTCAATTGCAGCCATAATAGCGGTAATTCCAGCTTTATCGTCAGCACCGAGAAGTGTTGAGCCATCAGTAGTAATGAGCGTTTGACCCACATACTGTTTCATTTCAGGAAATTCGGATGGAGAAAGAATAATACTTTTTTCTTTATCAAGCACAATGTCTTTTCCATCATACGACTCTATTATCTGCGGATTTACATTTGCACCGCTCATATCAGGCGCTGTATCCATGTGGGCAATCAAACCAATAACGGGTTTGCTTTTTCCATTATTTGCAGGGAGCGTAGCCATCACGTAACAATGCTCATCTACCGAAATATCTTTCAGTCCGAGCTGAGTAAGTTCCTCAACTAATAGCTTTGCCAGGTTAAATTGTTTTTGTGTGCTGGGATATGTTTCCGAAGTATCATCAGATTGTGTGTCAATACTGATGTATTTTAAAAATTTATTTAAGAGTTCTTTTTTCATTTTTTTATAGATTGTGTATCATCGTCCCACTTGTGCTGAGCAAAGTCGAAGCATGGGACGATGTTACAGGTTAAAATTTTCGTTTGATTAAAATCATTGTATTTATTTTAAGCTCTTTCTGCTCTCAACTTCTTGTAATAGTATCATTTGTTGTATAGCAATTCTGTTAAGTTTAATTAATCGTTCTTTTTGCGATATTTTTTCATTAATAAACAAAGCATTCAAATTTTCCATATTTGACAAACATATCAATTCATTGATTGTCGCATAATCCCTAATATTTCCTTTTAACTCTGGATGTGTATCCCTCCATTGTTTTGCAGTAATACCAAACATAGCAACATTAAGGACATCAGCTTCATTTGCATAGATTATCGATGTCTGTCCTGCAGATAATTCATTAGGAATTAAATTTCTCTTTATAGCATCTGTATGAATATGATAATTAATTTTTGCTATTTCTCTTTTTGCGCTCCAACCAAGTTGTTTTTGCTCTTCCTCTTTTAATCTTTGAAATTCTTTGACTATATATAATTCAAACTCAACCGATATCCAACTTGCAAATTTGAAAGCGATATCCTTATGTGCAAAAGTTCCTCCGTAACGACCAGCCTTAACAACAAAGCCAATAGCTCCTGTTGAATTAATCCATTTTAATGGTGACATTGTGAATGCATTTAAACCTGCATTTTTTCTAAACCCCTCGAATTCGAAGGGTTTAAAATTAGGATTGTAAAGAGTTTCCCAAATACCCAAAAACTCAATCGTATTGCGATTTCGCATCCAATTTCCTATTACTGAACTTGAGTCATCGGTTTTGTGCTTCGCTATGTCAGTGAGCGATATGTAATCGGCATCGTTAAATGATATAACGACAACATTCGTATTTTTCACAGTAATTTTTGCCATAAAAACTTTACTTACTAATCATTCTCCTTTGCCTTAAACGCTTCCCATGCAAAGTAGCCCAGAAGCGCGAGGAAAGCAAGAATCGCTACAATTTGCGGCCCTGCACTGTGCATATCTGTCCATATATTAAAATTTAAAAAGTTTCCATCGTTCGAGAAGAAAATTATGAAAGCACCAATTACTCCGAATAAAGCTGCACCGGCAATAAATCCCGATGAAATTAAAATTCCTCTCTGCACACGCGCATTAGCAAGTTTTTCATTTTTTGTACTTTTTGAAAACCAGTTGTTCAATAATCCTCCAATAACAAGCGGGGTATTCAATTGCAGAGGGATAAACATTCCAAGTGCGAAAGCAAGAGGAGAAATTTTCAACCAGTTTACGATAATAGAAATGATAGCTCCTATGCCAAGCAATACCCAGCTAACACCTGTTCCAGACATGAGGGGTTGAATAATTGCAGCCATTGCATTTGCCTGTGGCGCAACCATTGGATCGGGATGCTCGGGTGTTTGTACAAATCCGTAAGCTTTGTTGAGAATAAAAATAACAGCTCCAACAGTTGCCGCAGAAACAAGTGTTCCTAAAAATTTATAGGTTTGCTGTTTTGCAGGTGTTGTTCCAAGCCAGTATCCCACTTTTAAATCTGTTACAAAGCCCCCTGCCATTGATAGTGCGGTACAAACAATTCCTCCGATAATCAAAGCACTGACCATTCCCTGCCATCCTTTTAATCCTACTGAAACCAAAATTACTGAAGAAAGAATTAAGGTCATTAATGTCATTCCTGAAACAGGATTGGATCCTACTATTGCAATGGCATTGGCAGCAACAGTTGTAAATAAAAATGAAACAACAAATACGGTTACCAACGCTACGATTGCCTGTAATAATGTAATTTTAACGCCGAACATCAGGAATAGAAAAATTGCAATCAGCGTAAAGAAAATTAAAAGCATTACAAAGGTCATTTTTAAATCAGTCTGTGTGCGTACAGGTTTTTCCTGCGCTGTTTTTTTTCCGACACCAGCGGCTAATTTGAAAGCACTTCCGATAACTCCGGATGATTTAATAATTCCAATAATTCCTGCCATTGCAATTGCTCCGATTCCTATAGGTCGCACGTATAATTTGAAAATTTCTTCGGCAGACATTGCAGCGAATGGGTTTACAGCACCTTCACCACCGGCAGCTGCCACAATATTTCCAATTTCATTTACAAGAGGAATCAGAACAAACCACGACAACAAAGAGCCGGATGCAATGATAAGCGCATAGCGTAAGCCAATAAGGTAGCCAAAACTAAAAATCAGCGCACTGACATTTAATTTGAAAACCATTTTTGCTTTCATCGCAAGCATTTCTCCTGCCGGGATAATGCGTGTTGTTATTTCTTCGCTCCAAAGTTTAAATGCAGAAAAACAAAAATCAAAAAGTCCACCAATGATACCGCTAAGTACGAGTAATTTTGCCTGACTGCCTCCTTTTTCACCAGTCATAAGAATTTCAGTTGTTGCCGTAGCTTCTGGGAATGGAAGTTTGCCGTGCATGTCTTTTACAAAATATTTTCTGAAAGGAATCAGAAACAGTATTCCGAGAAAACCTCCCAATAAAGAAGAGAAAAATATCTGCCAGAAATCCACTTCTATTTCAGGATATTTTGCCTGAAGGATATATAATCCCGGAATTGTAAAAACCGCTCCGGCTACAATAACACCGGAACTTGCGCCGATAGACTGAATAATTACATTCTGGCTTAGCGCGTGTTTTTTTCTTAACGCAGCAGATGCGCCTACAGCAATAATGGAAATCGGAATTGCGGCTTCAAACACCTGACCAATTTTTAATCCAGAGTAAGCAGCTGCAGCAGAAAAAATAACAGCCATAAGCAAACCCATTCCAAGCGACCAGGTTGTTACTTCTGGAAATTTCTGATTCGCTGGCAACACAGGCTTGTACTCTTCGCCCTCTTTTAATTCCCGGTACGCATTTTCGGGTAGACTTTTTGCGGTTTGTTCGTGTTCTGACATAATGAAGTATGTATAATTAATAATTTCAATTCCGGCTAAAATAGAAAAAAATAAATATCTAAAAAAAATGTTCTACAATTATAATGTAATATTTTTAAAAAAATATATTTGTATCATTTCAATAACATAATACATCTTAAATATTTACTACTTTCGCAAAATAATTTTTCTAAAACCGGGTTTTTAAAATTTGTGAAATTATCTGTTGTCATAGTTAATTATAATGTCAGGCATTTTCTTGAGCAGTGCCTCTATTCTGTTCAGAAAGCTTTACATGGAATGGAAGCAGAAGTATTTGTTGTGGATAACAATTCTGTAGATGGCTCGTGCAGCATGGTTCGTGAAAAATTTTCCTGGGTTAAGCTGATTGAAAATAAAAAAAATACTGGTTTTTCTTTTGCAAATAATCAAGCTATACGAGAGTCTTCCGGAGAATATGTCTTATTACTGAATCCCGATACGGTTGTAGAAGAAGATACATTTAATAAAGTTGTTGGTTTCATGGATGCGCATCCCGATGCCGGGGGGCTTGGTGTGAAAATGATAGATGGGAAAGGAAATTTTTTACCTGAATCGAAACGCGGACTTCCTACGCCAATTGTTGCTTTCTATAAAATTTTCGGACTTTCGGCATTATTTCCAAAATCAAAAATTTTCGGGAAGTATCATCTGGGGTTTCTCGACAAAGAAAAAAATCATGAAGTGGAAGTATTATCTGGTGCTTTCATGCTTCTACGAAAAGAAACTCTTGAAAAAACAGGCTTGCTTGATGAAATTTTTTTCATGTATGGCGAAGATATTGATTTATCATACCGCAATATTAAAGCAGGATATAAAAATTATTATTTTTCAGACACAACCATTCTTCATTACAAAGGTGAAAGCACAAAAAAGGGAAGCATTAATTATGTATTGGTATTTTACAATGCGATGATTATTTTTGCAAAAAAACATTTCTCATCAAACAATGCAAGGTTGTTTTCTTTTCTTATTAATTCAGCAATTTATTTTCGCGCTGCCATAGCTATAATTATTCGTTTTCTAAAATTTATTGCTCTGCCTCTTTCAGACGGATTATTAATTTATTTGGGTTTTTATCTTATTAAGCCTTATTGGGAGCTTCATAAATTCGGTGGTGCCGGATATTATCCCGAAACATACATGAAATATGCAGTTCCCGTATATGTTTTGGTGTGGATTATTTCTATTTTCTTTTCAGGAGGATATGACAAACCCATAAGGCTATTAAAAATCGGAAGAGGAATTTTGCTGGGAACCTTGTCAATTCTGGTTGTGTATTCATTACTTCCTGAAACATACCGATACTCCAGAGCTTTATTGCTTTTAGGTTCTTCCTGGGTTTTTGTTACTATTATTTTGCAAAGGCTAATTATGCATTTTTTACCTTTCCGTAGCTTTAAACTCGGTAACGGAAAAAAGAAAAAACTTGTTATTCTGGGCAGCAAAGACGAGGCACTGCGGGTTCAGGAATTGCTGAAGCAAACAGACATTAACCCTGAAATTGCCGGATTTGTAAGTCCTGACAAAAACGAACAGGGGAAGAATTTTATTGGAAACTTAAATCAGATAGACGAAATTATTCGTATTAATAGTATTGATGAAATTATTTTTTGCGCTAAGGATGTTTCATCACAAGCCATAATTGGTTGTATGCTCGAACTGACCAGCAAAAATATTGATTTTAAAATTGCTTCACCGGATAGTGTTTCGGTTATTGGCAGCAATAGTATCAATACTGCCGGAGATTTGTACACCATCAGCCTGAATCTTATCTCAAAGGTTTCAAACAAAAGAAATAAACGATTGCTGGATGTTTTGATATCCTTGTCATTTTTGATTTTTTCTCCCTTTTTATTATTAATTGTAAATAAAAAAGCAGGTTTTTTCAGGAATATATTATCTGTTTTATCGGGTTCTTTATCGTGGGTGGGTTATTACAAAATTGCGCCGATAAATATTCATGATTTGCCCAAGCTCAGAAACGGTGTCTTAACTCCTTTCGATCTTCCCTCTGTTTCCGGAATCAAGGATAACCCCGATAAAATCAATATGAATTATGCAAAAGATTATCGTATTCTTAATGATTTGACAATTGTTCTGAAAAACATTAAAAACATTGGACGATAATTTTTTTACAGTTCTGCTTTTTTATTCTTATTTTTACCGCTTGGTATGAAAACTATTTTAACTATAATTCTTTTTCTTTTTTCCTGTGGAAATATTTTTTCACAGGGAAACGAAGTTTTGCGAAAAAAGTTTTCAGAAGCTGAGGCATTTTACAAAGCAGAAAATTACACAAAAGCATTTTCATCTTATTGGGAAATTTATCAAACAGATACTACCAATGCGAATCTGAATTTTAAAATTGCATTGTGTTTACTCAACGACCCTTTTACTATTGTAAAATCTGTTTCTTTTTTTCAATCTGCTCTTTCAGATATTGCAGAAAAAACTCAATATAATCCCGATATTTTTAAAAGTCGGAAATCTCCTTTTGAAACACCTTTTTATCTTGCTCAGGCTCTTCACCGGAATTATAATTTTGATCAGGCTCTTCAAATTTTAAGTGATTTCAGCCAGATTACACAGGAAGACTCTATCCTTCACTCAAAAGTTACGCTTTTATTTAATCAATGCAATAATGCATTCGATTTATTGCCTATACCTGTAAATATGAAAGTTTCATCTGTGGGAGTGCCGATGAATTCTGAATATGCCGATTTTTCTCCTGTAATTGCACCCGATGAATCCTTTGTAATATTCACATCAGGCAGAAAGCCTTTAGGAAAAGGAATTCAAACCGATAATGATATTTTTATTTCCATAAAAGAAAAAAGCGATTGGTCTGATGCAAAGAGCCTTGGTCTTAATATTAACTCTTCAGGTAACGAGATTAGTGCAGGCATATCTCCTGACGGCAAGCAATTATTTATTTGCAAAAAAGATGTATCTGAATGGAATCTTTATGTAAGTACTTATGACAATAAAAACTGGTCAAAAATTAAAAAATTAAATGCCTCTATAAATTCAAAATTCGATGAAAGAGATGTCTCATTGTCTCCGGACGGTATGATTTTGTACTTTTCAAGTAACAGACCCGAAGGTTTTGGCGGATATGATATTTATATGTCGCGAAAATTGCCCAATGGAGAATGGGCTATGCCTGTTAATCTTGGAAATACAATCAATACTCCTTACGATGATGTTTCTCCTTATATTGCTCATGATGGAAATACTCTTTTTTTCTCTTCAGAAGGACATACTTCTACCGGAGGGCTGGACATTTTCTTTGCTACTGCTAAAGATGAAAATAACTGGGATACTCCTTTAAATATAGGATATCCTGTAAACACTCCTTTTGACGATCAGTATTACAAGCCAACTGCTGATGGTAAACGCGCCTATTATTCTTCGTGGGTAAAAGAAGGTGTTGGAGATATTGATATATGCCAGATAACGACGATTAGCAATGTTAAGCCGTTTGCTATACTTTCGGGCTTTGTAAAAACTGAAGAAACGGAAAGCGCTATAAATGCTGAAATTACTGTATTTGAATCAGAGCCAATGGAGCTCATCGGAAAATACATTGCAAATGCAAAAACAGGAAAATTTTTAATTGTTGTTGCGCCCAGAAAAAATTATGTTTTAACATGTATTTCAGACAAGCATCTTCCTGTTGTTACTACTATTTCTACAACAAGAAAAGCGAATTTTCTTGAAACAGAAAATACTGTAAAAATAGATACGCTTGTTCTGAAAAAAGAGTTTGATTCTATTTTTTTTGATTTTATTCCGGAAGATACTTCAATGGTTACAAAACATGAAACAAAGCTAAAAATCTTTACGGATTTCATAAAAGAATACAATCTTCTTATGGAAATTTTATCAGACAATTCTGAATTGGCAGAGCAAAGAATTAAGCATCTAATTAATTATTTTACCGTAAATGGTGTCATTAAAAATCGTATCAGCAATAAATTTAAATGCCCCATATCTGATAAAAATACTATTGCAATTGTTTTTTATACGCAGAAATTCACAAATAAAATAGAATCCTTTTTAGGTCAAAAGGGATGCTCTGTTAAATAGCTTATATTAAATTATTTACGATGTTTTTAGAAATTTAAAAAAATTATTATATTTGTATCTTTAATTTAAGGAATTAACTGATTAACAAAATATTTTCAAAATATGAAAACCTATATCTTTCTCTTTAGCATCATTTTCTTTTTATCAATTCCTGTTCTCAGTTTTTCTCAAAAGGTATCTAAAGCTACTCTTGAGAAAAAATTCGATGATGCAGATTATGATTTTACAATAGAAGATTACTATACAGCGATTGATAAATTTATGTTTGTTCATAAGCACGATTCCCTTAATGCGAATGTGAATTATTGCATTGGGATATGCTTTATGAAAACTAAATACGACAAGAAAAAAGCGATTCCTTTCCTTGAAAAGGCAGTTACAAGAGTTTCTTCTAAATATCAGGAAGGAACTTACGAAGAAAAAAAGGCGCACATTGATGCATGGCTGTACCTTGGGCAGGCTTACAGAATGAACAATGATCTTGATAAAGCACTTGAAGCATTTGACGCTTATAAAAAACTTTTACCTCCTAAAGATAAAAAAAATCATTCAGTTGTTGATAGCGAAATAGAAGCGTGTAAAAATGCTAAGAAAGAAGTAGTAAAATCTTTTGCATCTTTGGCAATGAGGCATATTCCTGAGTTAAATACTCCTTTTTCAGATTACAACCCCTGTGTTTCTGCAAATGAAAGAGTAATCGTTTTTGCAACGCAGCAACTTCAAGGAACAGTTAGTGAAGATAAAAAAATTATGTTTGCCAGAAAAGTTAAAGGAAAATGGACAAATCCTGTTGATATTTCTATCAGATTAAAAACCAGAGGAAACATGGTTCCAACTTATATCACTAATAATGGAGATTACATGTTGCTTGCAGAAAATGAAGAAGGCTCAACGGCAATATATGAAAGTATGCTCAATACAAGCAGAGTTGATTCAAATTGGACAGCGGTAAAAAAACTTAATAAAAATATTAATACAGGCAAAGTTACACATGCTTCTGTTTCTCCGGATGGCGAATATATATATTTTACCAGCGATAGAAAAGGTGGACAGGGAGGTCTGGATATTTGGAGATCGGAAAAAAATCCTAAAGGGGAATGGGGAACTCCTGAAAATTTAGGTTCAAAAGTTAACACTCCAAAAGATGAAGATACGCCTTTTTTCTCAAAAGGTAATATTTTGTATTTTGCATCAGCAGGGCATAGCAGTATTGGAGGACAAGATTTATTTTATAGTAAATATAATGAAAAAACCCAGCAGTGGGAGCAGGCTGTGAGCATGGGGTATATGTTTAATACAACAGACGATGATAACTTTTATTATCCTATTGGAGATGGCTCAAAAGGATATATGTCGCTAATTGGTGAAGATAATTCAGGGGAGAAGGATATTTATAAAGTTGAAATTATAGAGGAAGGATTTAAAGTTATTGAAGATGATGTTAAGTCTGTAAAAAAAGATGAAAGTGATAATTCTGAAAAAAAATCTGGGATTAAAGAACTGAAGGAATCAGATATTAAAAAGGAAACTGAAACAAAAAAAGAAGAAGATTCAAAAGTTAAAGATGATGTAAAAGAAAACAAAGAGGAAACAGAAAAAAAATCGGATGATAATACGCCAAAAGTATTCAACCCACCCTATACATTACTTCTTGATTCTTCAAAAGCCAAACTTCCTAAAGCAAATTTTCGTAATATAAAAAACGTTCAGGAGGTAAAATGCAGGTCTGGGGTCTATAAATATTTGGTTGGAGAATTTCCTGATAAAGAAACTGCAAAAACAGATATTCAAAAATATAAAAAACAATTCCCTAAAACGCAAACCGTAAACTTTGAATATTTTAAATCTGTGAATTTTGTAAAAGGAGATCCTGCCGGAAAAATTACAGATATGGATGCACCTCCTGTAAAGAAAAAAAATGAACCTGCAAAAAAGAATGAGGCAAAGAAAAAACAGGAGCAAGGCGCAAAAAATCCAGCCGGAAAGAAACCTACCGGAAAGAAAAAATAAAGAGAGGGACAAATGGTAATTGGTAACCTGCCTGCTTGACGCAGTCTGGCAGGTCGGTAATCGGTAAATGACTTCCGACTTCTGACACCTGGCTTTATTAATCCCTGCAAACCAAAAAACAGAAACAACAATAAAATTTATGAAAAATTTAAGGATTTCTTTATTGCTTTCCTTTTTTTTTGTTAGCACCTGTCTTTTTTCCCAAAATGAATATGAGGCAGAATTAAAAAGCAAATTTAAAGATGCAGATTACGATCTCTCACAAGAAGAATATTATCTGGCATTATCCAAGTTTAATAGTTGCCTCAAATACGAACCCGATAACCCAAACTTAAATTACTATGTTGGTTTTTGTTACTTCAATACTGCATTCGAAAAGCTGAAAGCTATCAAGTATTTTGAAAAAGCAGTAAAAAATGTAGCACCCGATTTTAAGGAATCAACATACAACGAAACAAGAGCAAGCATAAATTCATGGCTCTATCTCGGACAACTTTACAGGATGTCTGGAAAACCGGATAAAGCCATCAGTGCTTTCTCAGAATATAAAAAAATAATACCGCAAAATGATAAGCAAAAGCTTGAACAAATTGAGCAGGAAATTAAATACTGCAATAACCTGAAGCCTCTGCTTGATGGAAAACCACAGCTTATGTGGGAGAAAGAAAATATTAAAGAAATTAATACTACATTTTCTGATATCAATGCTGTCTTTTCTGCAGATGGGAAAGTCGTTGTGTTTGCCAGCGCACAGTTAGAAGGAAAAAGCAATGACGATAAAATTATTTTTTTTTCAAAAAAAATACTTGACAAGTTTGATGAACCGTATGAAATTTCTGATGCTATTAATGCAAAAGGTAATATGATTCCATGTTATTTATCTACTTATGGCACACATCTTTTTCTTCTCGAAGGTGATGATAATAAATCTGTTTTATACGAAAGTAAGTATGTGAAAAAAGGTGATTCTGCAGTATGGACAACTGCTAAAAAATTGAATAGCAATATCAATAAAGGAATAGTTTCTTATGCATCAATTGCTCCAGATGGAAAAACGCTGTTTTTTTCCGCAGATAGAAAAGAGGGATTGGGCGGATTGGATATTTATAAGTCCGAATTGGATGCAAAAGGCGAATGGGGTTCTGCCGTAAATTTAGGTTCGAAAATTAATACTCCTTTTGATGAAACAGCACCTTTTTTAGTTGATGGCAATGTGCTTTTTTTTAGCTCTCAGGGACACTCAAGCATTGGAGGGTATGATATTTTTTCCTGTAAAAGAAATTTAAATGGAGAATGGGCTGAACCTGTTAATATTGGTTATTCAATGAATACGTTTGGAGACGATGTTTTTTACGTTCCTGCAAGTGATGGTGCAAGCGGATATATTTCTTTACAAGGATCTGAAGCTATAGGAGAACTTGATATTTACAAAGTGAAGATAGGCTCTTATGTTGAAGAAGTAATTGCTCAGGAAATTATTGAGGAAACGAAACCTGTAAATGAAATTAAAGAGGAAAACAGTACAAATAATATTACCGGAAATAAAGACAACAAACAAGATTCTGAAAAAGCGCCAAAAGAGAATTTAGCAACAGAAAAAGAAATTAAAAATCAGACAACGAATAAAAAAAAGGAACAGCAAAAAGCTTCTCAAAATAAAGTTACCGGAGGAGCTTTTACAGTCCAGATTGCGGCTTCCACAGAGGAGGAGAGTCCTTACAGGTTTTCTGCAACAGAAAATGTTACTCAAAACAAAGGAAATGATGGAATCTATCGTTATACATGTGGAATCTTTAACAGTTATGCAGATGCGATGAAAGAGGTCAGCCGATTAAAAACAATTGGTATTGAAAATACTTTTATTATTAATGTAACAGCTATATCAGAAAAATCTTGTGAAACAAAAGATATGGATGAAAAATTAAAAATATTAAACAAAAGAAGTTTTTCAATTCAGTTCTCAACCCTTCCAAAGCAAATTAACAATGGGGGATTCAGGAGTATTGCAGAATATAAATCCAATCAAAGCTCAAATGGTTTTTTCATTTATTATACTGGGAATTTTCCAAATTATGCAGACGCTTTAAATGAAAGAAACAAAATCAGATCGTTGGGCTACCCCGATGCGTATATTATTTACACTCCTGAATAGAATAAATCAATAACTTATAGTATATAAAACAGTATCAAAAGGAACACTTAAAATACTGTCTTTGTGTAGCAATGTATTTCCAAAACTTGTAACAAACCATTCAAATTTAATCCACGCTCCGCCATAGGTCATACATTTTTTTGTAACATCAACATGTGCGCCAATATAAGTGAATGTACTATCTGGGCAACAACCAGCATTGTTTACAAATCCATCTGTAATTGCATAGGTTATCTGATCAGCAGAGCTTGTCGGAATAATATTTATTACTTTTAATTTCAAAAAAGCTTCAGAGAAAATATAATAATTCTGCTTGTATTCTTTACCTGCTTCAATATTCTCTGAGTTGACGAGGACTTCTGAATCAAAATATTTTGATTTATGAAACAATAGTTTAAAGCCTGAAGAACGAATATTTTCAAAAGTAAAAGAAAAAAAACCATTTTGGTCTGTTGTTAGGCTGCCTAAACTGCTGTAGTTATTACTCCATACTCCCGATTCAATTTTTTTCGCGTAAAGTTCAACAAACACATTTCCTACTGATGAATGAAAGTATGTGTCCATAACATTTCCGGAAATAGTCATTTTATCAGCATCTTTTTTTTTGCATGTAGTAATTAATAATACAGATAGAAGAATAAGTAACAGTTGTTTTTTCATAATGCAAAATTAATGAAATGTTGAATAATACAAAAAGAAAAAGGGAGAAGTAGCCTTCTCCCTTTTCCACCAAACCAATTAACAACTAAAAACAATTAACTTATGAAAAACAATCTAAA
>MEOG01000061.1 GCA_001769125.1 Bacteroidetes bacterium GWF2_35_48
ATTCCCTCTTTCGGAACAGAATTATGTATTCTTAATTGCCATTTATTGTGTACTTCTGCTTTCCGAAAGTTGTGTAGTTTTATTTACCGATAACAAGGGGCAATCACACTTTGAGTTTGTAATGACCATGCTGATGAATTCACAATAATATAATTATTATATGTATAATTTGTACCATCGAACAATCCAACCCTTATGCTTCCATGACCTCTTACCCAAAAACTTACATTATATGATAACCCTTCTGTAATTGAAATTGCTTGTGTAGTGAATCGTTTATGAGTAGACTCTTTATTGACTAAACGGCAAGAATATGTACCACTATGAGCATTATTCGAATATGGCATGATACTGTCTGGTTCAAGTGTTGTTTTTGATCCCATCCAGTAATTTGGAACATTACCCGACCAATTTTCAAAATCATCCAAAAAGATGGTTTGTCCTTGTGCACTAAATACAAATAGTGTAAATATTACACTTGTCAAAATGATTTTTGTTTTCATATTAATTAAATTTAAGGTTAATATTCATTTTATTGCGTATTTTTTTTTAATCCAATGAACGCTAACGTTCCCTGCGCTGGCACAGTTTCGCTTACCTTAGACCTATCGCGCATGCCCGTAGGGCTAGCGTTATCATAAAAAGCGAAATTGTGCTACGCGCAGTGTTAGAGCCTGTGCCCTTTCGATATCCTATCTGTATATTAAATTAAGATCCGTAAGTTCTCTTCCAATTTGATGAATTCCAACTAATATTTTTTCTGTCTGTTGATGCGATGGTTTCTTTCGTCCTTGTACATATTGTGATAATAATGTTGGATTCATACCTATTTTCTCTGCTAAAAATTTGGAATTTAAGACACGATAATATTGAAAAAATTGTTTGAAATCAATCTCAAAATTTAAATTTTCTAAAGCGATTGTTATACCCTGTTCTTCTAAATAAAAATTAGTTGCTTCCAATGTATTATTTATTAGCTCTGGAATTGTGCGTCCAGTTGAAAATATTGGATAATCACTTGCATATGCTGAAAATCCAGTTTTTGTTTTTTCAACTATTATTTTTGTCTTTTTTATATTCATTTTCATAATTTTCTTTTTTTATTTATTATCAATTCCAGCATCTTTTAATATTTTTTTTTGTAATCCTTTACCAATTTCTTGACTTCCATGATTTGGAAATATTATTAACCCATCTTTAGTAGAATGTTTCATTTTAACATGAGAACCTTTTTGAGATATAGGAAACCATCCATCATGAGTTAATATTCGATATAATTCAGAACATTTCATCAATTTAATTTTAAATATTAATAATACAAAGGTAAATAATTATTTACCTAATTCCAAATTTTTATTACTAAATTTTATGTTCCAGATTTTTTAGGGGCATTGGCTTTAACGTTCCCTGCGCTGGCACAGTTTTTTTTACCTTAGACCTATCGCGCATGCCCGCAGGGCTAGCGTTATCATGAAAAAAAAATTGTGCTACGCGCAGTGTTAGCCGCAGTTGTTTTTCAATTATTAATTCATTTTTATTGCTTTAATAAAATTACTTTTTTTATCAATTGATAGTTTGATAAAATATATTCCATCTGAATAAATATTTATTTCTGTATTATATATTCCTATATCCATTTTATTTTGAAAAATTGTTTGAATTTTATCACCATATAAATTAAAAATTTCAATTAAAACATTTGACGGTTGCATTATTTCATAATGCAAAATTGCTTTATCTGAAAACGGGTTTGGATATAATTCAATAGGAATATTTGTAGATAAAATAGTTTCATTATTTGAAATACCAGATTCTAATAATATTACATAATCGCAAATATCACCAGCAAAACCATCAATTAATATATAATATGTGTTCCCTAAAGTTAAATTGGATGCTGTTACTAAAAAATTCGTTGGCAATCCTACACTCACGCAATTTGAATATTGAACAAAATTCTGGCAATCAATAGTTGAATAAACTGATATTTGAATTCCGTCATTGTTTTGACAATTTTGAGTCCAAACTTTAATCTTAGCAACAGTATCATTTGCAATAAATGTTAACCAAGATTCATTTTCTATTGAACCACAAAAAACTAATCCAGGAACATCATCCCAGTCAACGCCATTTTGGTCAAAACATGTATAATTAGATGTATTAGCACATATTGGATCAGAATAAAAAATTTGAGTAGCATCAATGCATTGATCTGTTGGTGGTGAATTTGATCCACATTCAGGTATCAATTCACATAGTTGAGTGCATTCTAAATATGCTTTCCAGCCTTGACCTACACCAATACTGTCTGATGTAAATTGAGCGGTTAAACAAGTTTCATTAATTGGTATTATTGTTTGAATTGGAAATATAGTATTCTGGTCAAGGGTAATTAAAGGTGAACCAAGAGTTGAACTCCCGCTATAAAATGTCAATTGGTCTCCTTGTCCAAGGTCTAATTCTAAAAAATTTAGATTTAAACAATTAGAATTTGATGAGCAAAAAGTTATTGTGCTATTTACATTATTTGAATAACTATTATTTAATCCTCCGTCATCAATAAAAAGAGCACTACATGTATTTACTAAAGTATCAGTAATTATAACTTGCTGTAAACAATGAAACGAAGCAGACCAATTTCCACCATTGTCACAATCACCATTAAGCCAACCTGTCGTTCCATTATCTCCCGAATGAAATTTAAAAGTTAGGCAAGTACTTGATGAAATAAATGTAGTTGCAACAGAAGAACTATCAAGTGTAGCAATTAGAGGAGCAGTAGTTGTATCCCCATCATAAACCATCAAATAATCACTGCCAACAATATCTATTTCATTAAATGTAAAAAATAAATTTTCACCATTATTTGAACATATTTTTTTTATATAATCTTCATTATTTGAATATGAACCTTGTACAATGCAGGTATATGTCGCTCCAATATTGGTTCCACTACCTCCACTATCATAAAAAATCCCAGAACATGAATTTACAGGCGTATTATCCATATTATATTGAGCTTTGCATTGTAAGGAGATTGTGATAAATGCAAATAATAAAAAAATATGATTCTCATTAATTTTCATAATAATAATTTTTATGTAGTTAATTTTTTGTTTTTTCGTCAATTGCGGCTAACGGTACCTGCGCTGGCACAGTTTTTTTTACCTTAGACCTACCGCCATGCCCGTAGGGCTTGCGGGTTTAAATAAAAAAAAAATTGTGCTACGCGCAGTGTTAGCGGTAGTTCGTTATTATTTTATCATTGTATTAATATTATTCTTTTCTATTTTTTGGAACAAGTAATTTTATAATTATTTCAAAATGTTTCAAAATTGCTAATTATGGTAAAGTTCCATTACAAGAGGCATTTGCTAAACCATAATGTAACCCACTATATTCACTACATAAAGCCTGATCATTATATGCAATACTAACAAGAACAGAAACTTGTCCTTCGTTACTATCCTTAACATTAGCAGATAAGGAAACGTTGTCACCTGTTACACCAGTTATAGAAGAAGTCCATTCTGTTTGAGTTTTTGAAACATTTATATTTCCATTTTTATAACTAATATGAATGTCTTCTGTCAAAGAACCAACAACTTTTACAGTGTATTTGACTACGTATGTTTTTTTCGTATCAGTTGCACTGTCTTTTTTACATCCGAATTGCATAAATACATTACTAAAAAAAAATAACACTAAAAAAAAGTTAACAATTTTTGTTTTCATAAAAATTAGAATTTTTAAATTTATACTCAGATTTATTTATGTTAGTGGCTGTGGGTTTTAGTAAATCAATTATTATTTTATAATTGTTATATTTTTTTAATCATTATAAGTATAAACAGTATAATCTACATTAGTACCATAAGCCGCAGTTTGCTTTGTTACTCTATTTTTAGCATCAAACTCATAATTGTACATAGTTATACTTGGGCTACCGGAATTATATGTTTGTGTTTGTGTTTTTACAATATTTCTATTTTGTTTTCCAAAAAATTTAACACCCATATTTTCATAATCAATTGTATTAGCTTTATCTGAAAAATAATCATTAGATGTAGAATAATTATCAGTAGTAGATCCATATGTAGAAGTTTCTAATGATGTGGCAACATTACCATTTGAAATAGTATAATTGGAAACAGAAGAACTATTGTCGCTGTATAATGCTGTTTCTTTTATTTTATAATTGTTTGCATCATATTCATAAGTTGACGTAGAAGTAGAATTAATACTTTTTGAAAATAATTTAGCAATATGTGATTTATTTTTTTTGTTTATGTACGTAGATGTTGAACTAACTGCCAAGCCAACAGAATTTAAACTATATACGTCAGAACCATCAACAGCATTTGCAACAGTATAACCTGTAACAGTAACTTGAGTCGTTGCCCAAGTTAGAGAGCAGTAACTACCGTCACTAAAGGTAATTTTTGAAAGGGTTCCATCTGAATTATAAGTATAAGTATCTGTCCCATAATTTTGACCATTTGAATAATACGTGCTTGTTTTAATTTTATATGCAGATACTGTTAAAGTTTTAGTTGCTACATTATTACCACCCTCACCATTTGCAGTTAATTTTACAGTATAAGAACCACTATTTATATATGTATGTGAAGGACTAACTTCAGTTGCAGTACTGCCATCACCAAAATCCCAAGAATAAGATGTAGCATTTTGAGTCAGATTTGTAAATGAAACTATACCGGGAGCAGAATTGTTACCAGTATATGAAAAATCAACAACAGGTGCGGGTTTTGTTTCAGTTTTCTTTTTACAATTAGTTAACCAACATACTGAAATCGTAAAGAATAAAACGAAAATTAATTTTGTTTTCATAATTTTATTTATTTTATAATTAGTACTAAGAACAGAGTTTTTTTTAATTTATAGATTGTCTAAATCCTATAGGGTTTCTATTGGCTGTGGTTAATTTACCACTTTCATCATTTTCCATACTTGTTTTTGCAAATTGACTTATTCTGTCAAATTGATAGACAATAACTAAAATGAGAATGACTATTACGATGAATGGTACTGCTTTCAAAAATGTTTGCATAATTATTATTTTAGTGATTAATATTTTGTTTACTGTTGTTGGTTTATCGTTGTTGGTTTATCGTTGTTGGTTTATCGTTTTCAAATGAATTCAAACAATTATAATAAAAAAAAAATAGAAACAAGCATTTTTACAATTTATTTTGGAATAAATATTTTTTTAAATCATGTAGATTATATTATTATCGATAATTTGTGAACTCGCGATTTTTTTCAAGAATTACCGCTAACGGTACCTGCGCTGGCACATGTTTTATTTACCTTAGACCTACCGCCATGCCCGTAGGGCTTGCGGGTTTAAATAAAAATAAAATTGGTTTATCGTTGTTGGTTTATCGTTTTCAAATGAATTCAAACAATTATAATAAAAAAAAAATAGAAACAAGCATTTTTACAATTTATTTTGGAATAAATATTTTTTTAAATCATGTAGATTATATTATTATCGATAATTTGTGAACTCGCGATTTTTTTCAAGAATTACCGCTAACGGTACCTGCGCTGGCACATGTTTTATTTACCTTAGACCTACCGCCATGCCCGTAGGGCTTGCGGGTTTAAATAAAAATAAAATTGTGCTACGCGCAGTGTTAGCAAGCGTTATGATTATCTTTTATTATCATTTTATTACATATTGTACTCCTATCATCGACTCAAAATTATAATGCACGAGTTCTATCCCATCAAAATATTTTTTGGTTGTTACAGTCATTGTGCCATGATTATATGAAAAATCTAATCCAATTTTAAATTTTTCGTCAATATCATATGAAATTCCCAATCCAATTTCTCCTGTAAAATCAATTTTTGCAACATCGTTTGTTGTATTTTCAGTATGTTCAGGGACTGTATTGCCAATAGCCGGTATATGATAATTACTTTTTATCAAATAATTTGGAGCAATACCTAAAAATCCGTAAAATTTGAATTTATCTCCGAATTGATACTTTATTTTTATTGGAATTTCAATATAATCATAATTGTAATATATTTTGCCATCACCAATTGTCTTTCCAAACTCATTTGTAAAAACTATCATTGTATAAAATCCTCTTTGTATATACCCAAGGCCTGTCACGATTACTGAATGATCATCCATTTGATAGTCATAGGTGATATTTGATCCAAAACCAAATTTATATTTTGAATCTTTAAAAATCTGGAACGTATCATCATCCTCATTTATATTTGAATATAAGGCTCCCGCTTTAAATCCTATCATCTGATGATGTGTTTGAGAGTGCAGTGATAAAGATGTTATAGTTCCAATTATCAAAAGAAATATAAGTCGTGCAATAATTTTTTTTATCATCTACTGTTGATTTTTATTTTTTGTTAATGCTTGCTAACGGTACCTGCGCTGGCACAGTTTCGCTTACCTTAGACCTATCGCGCATGCCCGTAGGGCTAGCGTTATCATAAAAGCGAAATTGTGCTACGCGCAGTGTTAGCAATCTGGCTGTTATTTCATTCATACCACATCCGCCCGACCAATGCACAAAATTAATGGATTTTTGCGGGTTGCCATTTGCCCGCAGGGCAATTTTTTGTGCGGTGGCATTTACTGCGTCAGCCCGGTGGCAAAATTTGCCGTAAGGCAATAGCGGTGGCGAAAAATTCATTAATTTCCTCGCACCCCTCAAGGGCTTCAATCCCGCACCACAGCTTGTTGCTAACGGTCCCGTGGTAGGCACCGTGTTTTTCTCCTTAGACCTACGCGCATGCCCGTAAGGGCTAGCGTTTAAATAAAGAAAAACATGGTGCTTACCACGTGTTATAAGCAGTCAGGTATTTTAGACAGAAAATACTCTCCCGAAGCTGACGTAGTCCGGGGAACTTTACCTTTTTCATCAATGGATGTTTTTAGTAATTTTTATTGTTCTACATCAAGCCTGATTGGAACTGTTAAAATTATGTCCGGTTATAATAATTTATTTGTATTATCAAGATTAAAAAAATATTATTGTCCCATTCAAAACTGTTTCTCACTCACGACGCTTTAAGTGATGCAAATTTCTAATAAAAAATTGACTTTCTCATTTTTTTATTATAACTTTGCAAAGTCTTCTTGACGTTTCTACGTCTTTAAAAGTGAACTTTTAGCCGGTATAACCGCAGAAGACTTAAGGCAAAATATTCCATATTTCCCTCATCACTTAAACCTTCCCCTGAAACAGTTTTTCATTATTTTTATTTTTTTTAATCTTGTTCATTATCTTATTATAACCGGAAAAATCATTCATTGTCTAATGTTCAAAGTTGTCCGGATTGCTTATAACGTTCCCTGCGCTGGCACAGTTTCGCTTACCTTAGACCTATCGCGCATGCCCGTAGGGCTAGCGTTATCATAAAAGCGAAAT
>MEOG01000062.1 GCA_001769125.1 Bacteroidetes bacterium GWF2_35_48
TATAAAAATATTGCTAATTTTATGAACATGATCTATTTTCTAGGAAATGAGTTTAAATTCTCTTTCCACTAATAATGTCGAATAACCATAATTTACATAGATATTGGAGATGTGGCATAAAAGAATGTGAACTCAAATATGTTTTTTATTTTGGTTCAATAAATGCGCTTAAAGGTACATCTTTATTTAGTTGCCCGATATAATTAAGAATTTCTTTTTTTCCTGTTCCTGTTTCTGCAGAGCTGATAAATATTTCAGGCAGACTTTCCCAGGTAAGAAGTAATCTTTTTTTATAAGCAGTAAGGTTTTTGTTTAATTCTGAACTGCTGAGTTTATCAATTTTTGTAAAAACAATAACAAATGGAATATGATTCATTCCAAGCCATTCCATAAAAGCCATGTCAATTTTCTGGGGCTCTAACCGTGAGTCTATCAGTACAAATGTGCATATTAAATTGCTTCTTTTTAAAATGTAGTGATCAATTATTTTATCCCATTTTTCTTTCGTAGTTTTTGAAACTTTTGCATAACCATACCCTGGTAAGTCAACGAGATACCATTTATCATCAATGAAAAAATGATTGATTGTTTTGGTTTTTCCGGGCTTGGCAGAAGTCATCGCAAGACCCTTTCTGTCTGTCAGCATATTTATCAGCGATGACTTCCCTACATTCGACCTGCCAATAAATGCATACTCATGTTTAACCGGCGCAGGGCATTTTTTTATTTCTGTGTTACTAATTAAGTATTCTGCTTTTTTTATAATCATAATTTTATTTTTTAACTGAATTTTCGCATGAAAAAGAACTATATATTTTAATAATTTAAAACTATTGTTAACAGTAATCCATACAAGAGATACTTCGGCAAAACAGGGTTACAAAATATTTTCAGATTTGTAATCCTTCAGTATAACTGAAACTATTTAGCTTTGTTTGCAAACTTGCCAAGTTTTAAGTATATATTACGGTGCTCTGCACCTTGGTTTCTCTATGCCTTTTATTTTTTACAAATATTAAGCGGCTCTGCCGCTGCACAACAAATTTAGCAGCAGAGCTGCGATAACATTTGTTGCAACAATAGCCACATTGTTTACAAAGGTGCAGCGCACCGGAATATTATTTTGTTTTTGATTTCAGCCACAATTTTTTGTTAAAAAAGATAAAGCAAAAATTATTTTTATACTCTTGAAAAAGGCTGATGAAATCATTTTTTTCAATTTAATTTATGCGAAAGTTCAGTTATTAATAATTCATCAATAATTTGTTTCATTATCACCTGATAAAGGTTGCTGGGTGATTGAGCGGAGTTGGAATCAATCTGCAACCTGCAACACCTCATATTATTTACCTCTTAATCAAATGCGCATGAATTTCCACAAATTTTTTAATTGATCTGTCATAAGTTCTCTCCACATCATTTGGGAAGAAACAGGCAGGTAATTCTCCCAATCGTTTATGATATTTGATACATTCACAACAAATGCCTTTTTTGTCGCAATGACTGTAAGAGCAATTGCACATGCTCACGTTTGCAGCACTGTTACAGCTTTTCATATTTTTTATTTGTGTTTTTAGATTGAAGAATTAATAATCCGATAAAAGTAAGTAATCCGTTTAACAATAGTAGTTCAAATCCGAATTTATATCCATTCAGCAATACTTCCGAATTAATATTAATGATATGGCAAATAATGGGAGATAAAATAGCAACTATTGGTACAAATTTATCTTTAACCTGCTTTTTCGTAAACAGCCCAAAGCTGTATAATCCTAATAACGGACCATAAGTATATCCGGCGATAGTAAACAGTTTATCAATAACTGCTTTGTCGTTGATACTTCTGAAAAAAACGATGAACAGTAACAAGATTATGGCAAATCCAATGTGCGTTGTATATCTAATTTTAACTTGTTTTTGTTCTGAATAGTTTTTTTTCTTGATACCAAGAATGTCAATACAGAAAGAGGTTGTAAGAGAAGTCAATGCCCCGTCTGCGCTTGGGTACGCTGCTGAAATAAGACCTATCAGAAAAACAATTCCTGCAACAGGACTTAAATAATTCAGTGCAATGCCTGGAAAAACATCATCGGTTTTTTCGAAACTTAGTCCTTTCGATGTCATGTAAAATAACAATACAGCACCAAGAACCAAAAATAAGAAGTTTACGAAAACAAGTACAAGGCTGAACGAAAACATATTTTTTTGCGCAGAACGGATGTTTTTGCAACTTAAATTTTTTTGCATCATTTCCTGATCAAGGCCGGTCATTACAATTGTTATAAACATTCCACTGATAAATTGTTTTACGAAAAAACGCTTGTCGTGCCAGTCCGTAATAATGATGTTGGACGAATCGCTGTTAAATACAGATGAAATCAACTCCGAAAAACCAAGGTTTAAATCCTGACTTATAAATATGATTGAAAGTACAACAGCCAGTAACATAAAGGTGGTTTGCAGCGTGTCTGTCCAGATAATGGTTTTAATTCCTCCTTTAAATGTATATAGAATAATCAGCCCGACGAAAATAGTTACTGTAACAAAAAAAGGTATATTCCACGCATCAAATACAAAAACCTGCAAAACATTTACAACAAGAAACATTCTCAACGATGCGCCAATGGTTCTTGAAAGCAGAAAGAATGATGCGCCTGTTTTATAAGATGCAATTCCGAAACGCTTTTCGAGATAGGAATAAATTGATGTAAGATTAAGTCTGTAATACAAGGGGAGGAGCACCGTTGCAATTATCAGGTATCCGAATAAATAGCCGAATACAACCATCATATACGAAAATTGCGTGTCTTTTACCCAGCCGGGAACGGACATAAATGTAACTCCGGACAGAGAGGCTCCTATCATACCATAGGCTACAACCATCCATGGTGATGATTTATTGCCAATAAAAAAACTTTCGCTGTTTGCTTTTCTGGCGGTTAGCCAGGTAATAAAAAAAAGAAGAACCGTGTATGCTAAAAATGTTATAAGAATTAATTGTGGCGTCATGTTTTTTTATTTGCGATGATGCCAAAATTAGAATAAAAATCAATTGTTGTGATTGTGAAAAAATGAGTTTATCAACAAAACAAAGTGAATAGTTTTAGTAGACTTTATGATTCTGCACAGGATTTATTCTTTTTTATTTTTTTCAAATACATTTTATTTTTTAGTTTTCTTTTGAAATTAAATTATGTGCGATTTGTTGGATGCTTGTAGTATACGAGATGAAAAACAAATAGAAATAAAAAAACATCGGAGAACCCAATGTTTTTTTATTACAGATATTTGTATCGTAAATTGTTCAATATTTTTTTAGCATTTCATTTAATCTGCTATTACAACTCGTTTACAGCTTTCAAATTTTCCGTTTTTTAGGAGGGTGAAAAAGTATAATCCGCTTTGCAGGTTTGAACAATTAGATGCTTGTTTGTTATTAGCCTGAAGCGAAGAAATTTTTCTTCCTGTTACATCAAAAATTTCTATTAAATAATTATCCTCAATATCTTGAGATGAAATATTGAAATTTATTTGCTGTCCTGATTTTACAGGATTCGGATATACATTAAACGCTGAATTTTCTTTTGTTGATACTTGTACTTTTGTTCCCATATCTGCGGCAGGTAAAATAACTGCATCAACCCATGCAGCATCGCTTCCTCCTGTCGCATAATAATCTTTTGAATAAACCCACTTAAACTCATGTATTCCTGAAGTAACAGGATATGCACTTCTTGACCATGCTACTTCTCCGCTCCACTCGCTTTGTTGTACATCGTCAATAAAAAAACGTAGGAAATCATAATCCTGCTCGCTTGATACTTTTTTATAAAAAGAAATACTGTCGTTCATTAATACATTAAGCGTTAAAAATAGCTCTGATGTGTTGTCCTGAGCGCTTTGAGAGTTTGGTATGCTGCCTGATTTTGCTGAGTAATCGCCCTCGTATTTTTCTGCACTATCTATTACCCAGGGCAAGTTGCCAGCACTTTCCCATGAGAACGTACTAAATCCGGCACTTTCCCAATCTTCCATTGTAAGTCCTATGGGCAAACTCATCGTGAATGTTTCATCATAGCTTCCTGCATAAAGATGGAATGTAAAATCTGCATAACTTGCGGGTAGGGCAGAGGGATCTACAGTGATATTGAATGATCCGGGATTGTTTGAATTTGCTCCGAGAACTCCTAAGTTTAAAGAATCTGTATTTATTGTAATTAAATTGTTTGAGCTTGTCAGAATGCAGTACGCTGTCGTGCTGGCTGAAATGCTGTTGTTTCTGAAACTCATCAGAAGATTATTTGTTTCACCCGGATCAAGATAATGATTGTTGTTGCCATTTGAATCATCAACATTGTTAAATCCAATATTAAAAACAGGGGAATATATCGGAACAAGAAAATTAGATGTCCATATACTGTCATTCGCATCGGTTAATATGAGCTGAAACATTACATTGTTATTGTTCGGAATAACATCTGCAACCGTAAATGTAAAGGCATTGTTAAATAAAATTGTTTCATCTGCATTAATGTTTCCGCAGGAATGTTGATTTTGTGTTATTGTAATATACGGACTTGATGAAGATAATACAGCAACAACATTTTGTGATGCCACTACTCCAACATTTTTTAATGTAATATTCAGCGTAATGTTTTCATTATATTCTGCTGTATTATTGTTGTTGCCATTTGAATCATCTATGAGCTGCGAATTACAAACAACATAGGCTCCCACGTTCGGTACAATAAGTACATTGCCAATATAAGTAACATAATCTTGAGCAGTAGCTGTAACAACAAGAGTGTCTGGCTGCGTAAGGGCAGGAAATGAAAAATTTGCCATTCCGCTGTTGCTTATTGCTGTTGCAAGAATTTCTCCGTTAAGAGAAAGGCAGACAAGCGCATCGTCATTATCGCAATTAACTGTAAATTGAGTAGAACCGATAAAAGTTACCGGAGCATGAGAAACCACCATTTCCTGTGGCGTTTTTGTTCTTATTATTAAAGAAGGGTCGCCAAAGCATGTCCATGTGTCTGCCATGTTTTCTCCATCTTCAGCATAATTATCAATCATTTTAGCTAAGCCGTTGACAGATATTCCTCCATAAGTTTGTTTCTGGTGAGTTCCCTGCGTGTGCGTTACTAAACGAACCATCTCATCCTGTCCGCACATGGGAGAATTCCAGCTTTGATTAATTGTGGACATTAATACTGCAACTGCCCCGATGGGCTTTCCACTTATGTTTGCTCTTAACCAAGCCTCGCCAAAACAGGTTTGGTTTTTAAAATTACCATTTACACAGGCTACTGAAAAAATGTAGGGTAATTTATCTATATTGTTGAGTTGATTAACATTTGTATTGTTGAAGCCTGTAGTAACAAATGAATCGTCGCTGCCATGACCCACGTAATCAATAATTCCTCTACCTGCATTTATTACATTTGAAAGAGTGGAAGCACTAGCACCCGGATCATAAATCTGGTCAACAGAAGCATATCCGTAATTAAGCAATGTATCGCGAATGAAATTCATGTGTACAATATCTGATTCTCCAAGGTCGCCAGCACCATTTCCCCCTTCATCAGAAGCTATTCCGGTTGCTATATTTAACCATGTGTCTGCATTGTCAAGATCACGTTCATAAGTTATAACTTTTTCTGCTTGTACCTGAACATGCGTAACTGTTTCTGCAGAGAATCTTCCTACAAGAATATCTGAATAATGATCACTGCCTAGTAAATAACCGTAATCTTGATCTGAATCTCCTGCACTGGTACTGCTGGTGTTTACTTGTGCATGATCGCCTACGAGAAGCAAATAGGCAAGTCCGTTCTGATTGTAATAATTGGTTACATAGGTTTTAATAGCACTGGCATTGTTTCCTATTGTGCTTACATCAACCATTTCAACAGGAATTCCTTTTTGTTTTTTCCATAAAACAAAGGGCTGCATAGCATCCATAAAAGCGCCATGACAAATTATGAGCATATTTCCGGTTTCAGCTATAGGAGTGTATTTCGATGAATTGATGTCCGTAAAATTTATGAAATGATTTTTGTAAACCGATTGAAATATTTCATTGATAACAGCAGGCGTGGAAGTCCTGTTTATTACATTAATATTCTTTGTTGCAATTTTATTAATTGATATATTTATAGACGTATAAACGCGAAGTGTTTTTGTTACAGGATTGTACTGAACAGGATATACTGTTATTGCCTGCCCTCTGAAATCCCTCATGATATATGGGTTTCCTGCTTGTACAAGTTTTCCGGGAAAAAAAGAATTTTGATTGTATTCTTCTCCGTATTCATAAGGAATTGTTTCTGGATTTATTGTACGGTTGAAAATACCCTTTGAAGGAGCGATGTTTGTGTTTTCAATATCAATAAATTCTGAGCTGATAACGGTAAATTTATAATCTTCGTTATCGGGAATAATAATGGATTTAGACAGGGAGGGCAAGTCTGGTGCACCGGATTTTTGCATTTTACTTCCATCGGGAATTTGTGGTATAAATTCGATATCGTTTGGAGTAAGCGTTTTGACTAATTTATATCCATTAATTTGAAATTGCAGGCTGATGCCATTTTGATTTTCCTTATATGTAATTTTTGATTCAGTTGTTTGATCAGGCTTGATTGGAATCCATTCGGTTGGGGCAGCAAAACATAAATTATATGCAAAAAAAATTGCAAGGACAAAGATTAATTTTGTATATTTCATATAAATTTATTTAGTGATGATTATTTTTTGTATGTATTTTCCTGAATTTATTTCAAGCGATGCAAAATATACACCTGATGGTAAGTCAAAAACCTTTGATAACTGATACGTACCGGCTGTTTGTTTTTCTTTTACTATTGAAAATATTTCCTGTCCGAGATTGTTATAAATTTTTAAAGAAACATCTGAATTCAGGTTTATAGAGTAAATAAATTCTGCCTTGTCTTTAATTAAAGAAGGAAAAACTTTCAACCAGTTTTTATCAGAAATATTATTTGTTGTAATTTTAAGAGGATTACTGATAGGAGGAAACATAATCAGGTCAATCCGTGCACAATCGCTTCCTTCGCTGTAAGAATAATCTTTTGCATATGTCCATCTCAAAGAGTGATTTCCTGTTATGATGGGGAATTTTACCTGCTCCCAGTCTAATTCTCCGCTCCATTCATCTAATTTTACATTATCAACATAAAATCTTAGAAAATCATAAGAGGCTTCACTTGAAACTTTTCTGAAAAAGGATATTGTATCCGGTGAAAGAACATTGATGTTAATAATCAAATTGGATTCCTGTTGATGATTAATGACTGCTGATTTTGCAGCGTAGACTCCTTCATAAACAGTATCCGTAACCAATATCCAGGGAAGAGTTCCTGTATTATTCCATGGGAAATATGTAAAAGTATTACTTTCCCAATCTTCCGCAATAAGACCTATCGGCAATGTGAAAGCTTTTGATGCATCATACAATCCTGCTTCTGCAAAAAAGTTAAAATTAGCATAACTTCCTGTTGATGCATTCGGACTTATTGATACATTCATATCAACATTCAAATTTTGATTTGGCGTGATACTTCCAACATAAATCGGAGACGTTAAAACAGAAACATCCGGATTTGAGGTGCTGAGCATAGCTTCAGTGATGTCAACAGCAGCGTGACCTTCATTCTTAATATTCAGGCGGACGATTGCATTTTCTCCTGCATCAAGCCTTCCGTTATTATTTCCCGTGTTGTCGTGTACAGTGTAGCTCATGATTTTTAGCTTTGGCGCATTCAGCGTAACAGTGAATGTTGAATTCCACGTGTTGGAATTATTATCTGTAATCGTAAGATTAAAAATCACGATGTGCTGATCTTCTATAAGGGATTTAACCTGAAAAGCATAAGCATTGTTTCCGGCAATACTTTCTCCTGCTGTAAAATTTCCATACGTATGCGTGTTGTCAGAAATAATAACATTTGTATCGGCTGTGGAAAGCAAGGCTGTTACACCTGTTGCGTTCTGCATTCCCACATTTTTAAGATTCAGGTTTAATTGAATGTTTTCTCCGAAATCTGCTAACTGGTTGTTGTTTCCGGCTGCATCATTTAATGTATGAGAAAGGTATGAAACAAATGGGGCATTTGCAGGAATTATGTTCAGTGTGCCTATATAGGGCTTTCTGTTTTGTTTTGTTGCGACTACATCGGCAGTACATGGACTCGAAAATGCAGGGAAATTAAGTTGCACAAGCCCGGAGGATCCTGCAAGTTTAGCGTCTAGTAATACATTATTTAATGATATTGCAACATACGCATATGGTTCTGTTATAACATCTAATGAAGAAATTCCAACAGGCAGAGCACTTGCATGGCTTATTGTCAGAGATGGCGGAACAGAAAGATAAACCATTAATGAAGGATCGCCCATGAGATGGTAAATTTCCCAATAGTATTGTGTTGCTCCTCCACCTTGTGCTACAGCCAGATTTCCGGAGTAAATTATTTGTCCTCCTGTAATGTACCAGCTTGATTCAGGTTCGCCATTTTCGTGGAAAAGACAATCATACGCGCCTAATTTGGTCGCATCATAAGTTGGATTCACGGTAACTGTTTTTGCACCTGTGCCCCACCAGTAATCTTCAGACCAGTATGAATTATTTGATGCGCCGATATATCCAATCGCTCCTTTGTTTTGCGCTCTAAGTAAAGCTTCGCCGAAACAGGTTGCTACTTCAAATTTATTTGTCTGGCAACAATTCCCTATCATCAACGGGTATTTGCTTGCGTTGGTAAGTCCGGCAACATCATTGTTTGTAAAAGCAGGATCAACCCAACCATCAGAACCCCCATGGGCAGTGTAATTTGCAAAAGCAACACCTTTGCTCACATCTGAAATAATAAGTGCGGCACTGCTCTGCGATGCAGGATATAAATAGGTGTGTGATAATAAGCCGTGTGCTGCGTTAAAATACATTTCTGTCCCATAATTTATTTGCCCGTTTCCATAAGTAGGAGCATTTCCGGCATCTACACCTGAAACCATAACAACTTCATTAAGAAAAGCAGGGTCGGGAAATAAATATTGCTCATACTCTAAGGTTTTTTCAATTTGAGACTGTAGATCGGGAACAGTGCTTGCCGAAAATCTTCCGTAGTAAACATCGGGAATGTAATCACTGGTGCCATCGTAAGTGCTGTAATATAAATCTGTAACATGTCCACTCATTTGAAAAGCAGGAACCTGAGCCACATCACCCACAAATAAAATGTAACTTGGAGCAGGATCCTCTGTTGTAGCAGATGTATAGAGACCTTGTAAATATGTTTTTATCGTTGTTGTTGTATTTCCTACAGCCGGATTGTCGGTATAAGCCTGAATAACCTTAAAACCTTTGCGTGTCTTCCATTGAACAAAAGGCTGAAGTGCTGTCTGGAACATAGGATCGGCAACAATTACATATTTTACAGGATACGTGGTAATTAAATCTTTTGTCGAGGGCTCTTCGTAGTTTATTAGTTGTTTTAAATTTTTATTGAAAAGAGGGGAGGCGTATTTATTTTTCTCAACATAGGTTCTGGATAGGTTTGGATTTACAAATTCAATTTCAATAATAAGATTATTGTAAACTTCAATAATGTTTTTTACCGGATTATATCTAACAGGTTTTATATTTAATCTTCCTGTCTGAACACCGCGCATTACTCCCAGTATATCTGCATCAACAAGAGGCGTGTTGTTAAAATCATCGTATTTATAAAACCACTCTTCAAAATGAAAAGGAACTTTGTCGGGGTCATCACTTTTTGACAGAGAAGGCTGTGCAGGAAATATTTTCTTTGCAGTTTCGTCTTCATTTATTTGAAAAGTTTCTTTAACGAAGCTGATAACTTTGATTTTAAATTCTGCTTCAAAAGGGACTTCAATAAGCTTATGCAACACGGGTAATTGAGGATACCCGTAATCTTTATTGTAGGCATAACCATCAATCTGAAGTTGTGAAAAAATCTGGTTTTTGTGTTTTATATCCTGCAATGAAATTTTGGAAATATTGCTGATGATTTTCAGATGTGTTTCAGTGCTGTAAAGAATTTTTGTTTCTGTTTGAGGATTATTTGTTTTTATTATTCTTTGTGCATTTACATAAAACGAAAGAATAAGGCAGATTAAAGTAATTTTTATTTTCATATTATCTAATGTGTATTATTTATATTTCTTAGACTTGTAAAAGATATAAAAGGTTGCTTAATCGTTTTAGATTTTGTTAAAGATTCTGATATTCTTACTATTAATGAATTAACCTATTTTTTCTCTCTTAATTTTTTAATTCTTAATTAAAATAATATATATTTTCAAAAATAGTTTAATTTTGAAGTCAAGTATCTTTTTTAACATTATTTTAATAATTTTGAATTAAATTTTTTATTAAAGAACAAACACTTCATATTATTTCATTTGATATTCCCTATCCGCCGGATTATGGGGGAATCATTGATGTCTTTTATAAAGTTAAAGCTTTATCTGATTTAGGTGTGTCTGTACATCTTCATTGTTTTGAATATGGACGAAAACATTCTGAAGAATTAAAAAAGCTGTGCAAAGCTGTGCATTATTATAAACGGGAAACAGGCTTGCCTTATGTTTTTAATACCTTGCCATACATCGTAATAACCAGAACATCGAATAATTTACTTCGTAATTTATTAAAAGATGATTATCCGATTCTTTTCGAGGGGCTGCATACATGTTTTTTTCTTCCTCATCCTGACTTAAAAAACCGTATTAAAATTGTTCGCACTCATAACGTGGAACATGAGTATTATCGCAGTTTATACGAAGTAGAAGGCAATCATTTCAACAAGCAATATTTCAGAATGGAGTCAAAAAAACTTAAGCGTTACGAAGATGTTTTAGCTCATGCTTCTGCTATTGCTGCAATATCTCCCGATGATTTCAACTATTTTTCAAAGAAATACACGAATACATATTATATTCCAGCGTTTCATTTTCATGAAAAAGTTGAGATTAAAGAAGGCTTTGGAGCGTACGTGCTCTACCATGGGAATTTATCCGTTAACGAAAATATTCAGGCTGCATTATATTTAATAAAAGAAGTGTTCAGTAAGATAAATGTGCCTTTCAGGATAGCAGGCAAAAATCCCGACAGCGAAATACTAAAAGCAGCGCAAGAGTTTATCCATATCAGTGTTATCAAAAATCCAGGCCGTAAGGAGATGGATGATTTGATTGCCAATGCCCATATTAATATTCTTCCGACATTTCAGGATACAGGAATAAAATTAAAATTGCTGAATGCCATGTTTTCAGGCAGGCATTGCCTTGCAAATTCATTGATGGTAAGGAATACAGGTCTTGAGCAAATTTGTTCCATAAAAAATAAGCCGGATACAATTATCAGAGAAATAAAAAAACTTTTTAAACTTCCGTACTCTAAAAAATTTATAGAAGACAGAAAACGAGTATTGTCTGATACGTTCTCCAATGAATCCGGCGCCAAAAAAATCATTGGGCTTTTGGGTTTTTAGATTGGGTTAAAAGTATAGGATTGGTTAAAGGGGATTTGTTTGATAGCGAAGCAAGCAGGTCTTATGAAAATCGTTGTACAATTAATCAAAACAAATGTTTTATTGATGAAAAAAATAGTGTTAAAACATTTTCATCCGCATAAAATTTTGTAAATTTGAAAAATAATATGTCCATAAATTATGAATGATAAAATAGGTATATTCTCATTTTTTGCTGGAGCTGGTTTTTTAGACTTAGGCTTTGAAAACACTAAACGTTTTGAAACTTTGTTTGTAAATGAGTACCATAAATCTTTTGCAAATATCTATGCTTCTGCAAGAATAAAACTTGGAATATCTCCTCCTCAATTTGGTTACCAAGTTGCTGATATTACTGAAAATCTTACAAACTTAAATTCACTTTGGTTACTTGAAAATATAAAAGAAGCTCGTAAAAATCGTAATCTGATTGGTTTTATTGGTGGTCCACCTTGTCCAGATTTTTCTGTTGCTGGAAAAAACAAAGGTCAAAATGGAGAAAATGGTAAATTAACAGGAACATATATTGAATTAATTTGCAGAGCCAAACCCGATTTTTTCTTGTTTGAAAATGTTAAGGGGCTTTACCGAACTGTTAAACATAGAGTTTTTTTTGAATCAATTAAAACTAAATTAATTGCTGAAGGTTATTATATAACTGAAAAGTTAATTAATGCTATCGAATTTGGGGCACCTCAGGATAGAGAACGAATTATTTTAATAGGGTTTCAAAGAAATGTTTTAGGTGATTTAGGCTTTAAATTAAATGGTTCTCCAATAATTAAGAATTTTAACTGGGATAAAAATACGCTCTATAAAGCGGAAAAAATTTTAAATCTTAAATGGCCAAGATTAGAGAAATTCATCAAAGATTCTGTAACACTTTGTCCTACAAATTTACCAATTGAACTTACAGTAGAGCATTGGTTTAAAAAAAATAATGTAGAATATCATTTAAATTCAAAGCACTTTTTTACACCAAGGGCTGGATTGGAAAAATTCAAAATTATTGATGAAGGTGATGATTTAAAAAAATCATACAAACGGTTACATCGTTGGCGTTACTCTCCAACAGCAGCATATGGTAATAATGAAGTCCATTTGCACCCTTATAAGGAAAGAAGAATATCGGCAGCTGAGGCTCTTTCATTACAATCCTTACCTAAAGAATTTGAAATTCCTGAAAATATAACATTAACAGATATGTTTAAAACAATAGGAAATGGTGTTCCTTACTTGGCTGCAAAAGGGCTTGCTAATAATATCATTGACTTTATTTATAATAATGAAATTAAAGAATTAAAAACATCTTATGCAGAAGCTTACAGCAAGTAATATTGTCGCTTATATTAATCAATTAGATAAAAAAGCAACTTATAATTACTTAAACCCTAAAAACAAAGGTCTTATTGAAATTGTAGAGGTGGAAATGCCCGAAGGACCAATTAGAATAAAAAGATGGGATTCTTCAAAAGGCGAAGTTTCACAGAATAAAAAAGTAGAGCCTATTTCTTCCGAATTAATTTGGCGAATTGCAAATGCTTTTACTCCAAACCAACCGATTAATTTTGACAGAGTTTTAGGAGGAAGCTATAATACACGAAGCGTATTAGAAGCTTTGCTGGCTCATACTCCTCTATTTCAATTCTGTTATCCGGGTCGTATTGAAACTACTGGTGGTTTGCCTACTATTAAAAGAGGACATAAACATTTAATGTGGACACCTGATAATCCACATAAACAAGGTGTAATAAAAGAAACGAAAACTGAAATTGTAATTTCAGAAGTACCATCACTTGAAGCATTTTATGATTCTTTGGTTTTACCAACTGACCTAAAAACAACAGAATTAGATATAAATATTCAACGAAGACACGCACAAATTCAAATTGCTTTGTATTTTATAGGACATCAATTAAGTTTTAGGACATGGATTGCACAGAATGATAAAGGAATTTTGTATCAAAATAAAAAGTTAGGAGAATTTGATGGAATAATAGTTTCATTGAAAGACGAAAAACTGATGTCTGCCTACGATGATGCAATTCGTGCAGCATTATTGATAGATTGTATTTGGTTTAAAAATGGTAAACTAATGCCTGCAGTAATGGAAGTAGAACATTCTACTGGTGTAACAAGTGGATTATCACGAATGAAAAATTTTAAAGATAAATTTCCTCCATTTCCTACTCGTTATGTAATTGTTGCACCAGATGAAGATAGAGAGAAAGTCATCAAAGAAGCTAATAAACCACAATTTTATGATTTAAATACTCGTTTTTTTTCATATTCTGCTGTTGAAGAATTATATGCACTTTGTCAAAAAAGGAAACTTAAAGGAGTTACAGAAGAATTCTTGGATTGCTATATGGAACCTATCTTAATGAATTAATAATGGATCTCAAAAATTTGTTCTAAAAAAGCATACTTATAAGAATTGTGTCGATTATAATTGAATTTTTTATGTTTTTTAGTTGTACATCGCTCAAGCGACCAAGCAGCAAAATTTTCACGTAAAACGCCTATTTTGAAACATTGTAGATGTTTTATTATTTTGTCGGACAGTAGCGTGAAATAAAAAAAATAATTCCCCATATACTACAAAAAGAATTATTTCGTTTTAAAAAATCGAAAAAAAATTTAAAATTTCTTTAGGAATATTTTATTTTTGCATCTCTGAAAAAACTAAATTTTTAAAAATATGAACGGATTCGTTGATATAAAAGAGTTAAACGAGAGAATTCAACAGGAAAGTGCCTTTGTTGACATTCTTACAATGGAAATGAACAAAGTTATTGTTGGGCAGAAACCATTGATTGAAAACCTGCTTATTGGCTTGCTCTCTAACGGGCATATCCTGCTTGAGGGTGTTCCCGGTCTCGCGAAAACATTAGCAATTAATACGCTGGCGAATTCAATTGAAGCGAAATTTAACCGTATTCAGTTTACGCCGGATCTTTTGCCTGCCGACCTTATAGGGACAATGATTTATAGTCAGAAAGACGAAAAATTTATTGTTAAAAAAGGACCTATTTTTTCTAATTTTATTCTAGCGGATGAAATTAACCGCGCCCCGGCAAAAGTTCAAAGTGCTTTGCTTGAAGCAATGCAGGAAAGACAGGTAACCATAGGCGCAGAAACCTATTATCTTGAAGAGCCTTTTTTAGTGCTTGCTACGCAGAACCCTATCGAGCAGGAAGGAACTTATCCGCTCCCTGAAGCACAGGTAGACAGGTTCATGTTAAAAGTTATTATTGATTATCCTAAAAAAGAAGAAGAAAAACTTATTATCAGACAGAATATCGCTAAAACCCGCCCTTTTTCTAATCCGGTGCTTAAACCGCAGGATATACTAAAAGCGCGTGATGTGGTTCGTGATGTTTATATGGATGAAAAAATTGAAAAATATATTATTGATATTGTTTTTGCAACAAGGTATCCGAATGAATATAATCTCAGCAAATTTTCAACGCTAATAAGTTACGGAGGATCGCCAAGAGCCAGCATCAACCTTGCTCTTGCGTCAAAAGCCTTTGCTTTTATTAAACGAAGAGGTTACGTGGTTCCTGAGGATGTAAGAGCCGTTTGCCACGAAGTTCTCAGACATCGTATCGGACTCACTTACGAAGCAGAAGCCGAAAACATTACAAGCGGAGACATTATTAATGAAATATTAAATACGGTTGAAGTTCCATAGTAGTTTTCACGCTGACTTCGACTCCGCTCAGTCAGCGGAATCTGTAACTCCGCTCAGTCAGCGGAAACTGAAACTCACAACACAATTTAAAAGTGGAAACATCAGATTTATTAAAGAAGGTCAGAAAGATTGAAATCAAAACGCGGGGTTTGTCGCGCCAGATTTTTGCAGGGGAGTACCATAGTGCTTTCAAGGGACGTGGTATGGCTTTCAGTGAGGTTCGCGAATATCAGTTTGGCGACGACATTCGCAGCATTGACTGGAAT
Source organism: Bacteroidetes bacterium GWF2_35_48 (assembly GCA_001769125.1). Lineage (GTDB taxonomy): Bacteria > Bacteroidota > Bacteroidia > Bacteroidales > GWF2-35-48 > GWF2-35-48. The sequence continues at coordinate 15,519 of MEOG01000062.1, forward strand.
GTTACAGCCCGCTTCAATCATCCTTATGTTAAAATTTTTGAAGAGGAACGTGAGCTTACTGTTATGCTTCTTATTGATATCAGTGGCTCGAAAGAATTTGGTACTGCGCATCAGCTCAAAAGAGACCAGATTACTGAAATAGCGGCAATCCTTTCTTTTTCTGCAATCCAAAACAATGATAAAATCGGGGTACTATTTTTTACTGATAAAGTTGAGAAATTTATTTCGCCCAAAAAAGGAAGATCACACATTCTCAGGATTATAAGGGAACTTCTTTATTTTAAGCCTGAAAACAAAGGCACAAATATCTCAGAAGCGTTAAGATATCTTACAAATGCTATTAAAAAGCGCTGTACTGCTTTTATTATTTCCGATTTTATTGATACCGGTTTTGAAGATGCCATAAAAATAGCAAACAACAAACACGATGTTGCCGCTTTAAGAGTGTACGATCAGCGTGAAGCAGAAATGCCTGATATCGGTTTTGTAAAAATGAAAGATGCTGAAACTTCAAAATATTTATGGGTAGATACATCTGATAAAGCAACAAGGGTTGCGTATTCGCAATGGTGGCTCGAAAACAGGAAAAAACTTGATGATATTTTTAACAAAGCCGGAGTTGATAAAGTTGCTATTCGTACCGATGAAGATTATGTAAAACCTCTTATTAATTTATTCAAACAACGTTAATGATGAAGAAGCGTAGAGAGATGTTTGGACAAATAAAATTAATAAAAAAGTATATTTTATTAATTGTCATTTCTTTTTTCTTTTTACCTGAATCGTTTTCTCAGAATACGATATCTTTTTCTGCAAAAATTGATTCTACAAAAATTATTATTGGAGACCAGATTAAACTTACACTCACTGCAAAAATTTCAGGAAAACAATCTGTCATTTTTCCTCCTATTTTGGACACAATTACAGACAAAGTTGAAATTGTAGAAAATCTGGGTATTGATACCGTTTATGCAGAAAACGGGTATCAGATACTGCATCAGAAATATCTTATTACCTCTTTCGATAGCGGTATCTATGTTTTTCGTCCTTTTAAAATATTTTTCCAGGAAGGAAACAATAAAGATTCTGCATTTTCAAAAGAATTGTATTTGCAGGTATTTACAGTTCCTATTGATACGACCAAACAGGCTATTTGCGATATTAAACAACAAATTGAAACCCCTTTTACTCTTGAAGAATTTATCAAAAGATTTTATCATTTAATTATTTTTGCTGTTGTAGTTATTCTATTAGGTCTTTTAGGGTGGTATTTATATCGAAAATATAAAAAGAAAGAGCCGATAATAAAACTGCCGGTTAAACCGAAAGAAGCTCCGCATATTGTTGCATTAAGAGACCTTGAGCGAATTAAAGCTGAAAAGTTGTGGCAAAAAAATATGGTAAAAGAATATCATTCACAGCTTACAGAAGTATTGCGTGTTTATATAGAGGGTCGCTTTTCAATCAATGCAATGGAGCAGACTACCGATGAAATTTTACAGGCTTTTTCAAATTCAGCATTGTTAGATCAGAGAAGCCATGAAGTGTTAAGGCAGATATTAACGATTGCTGATTTCGTTAAATTTGCAAAAGCAGAACCCCTGCCCGATGAAAACGATCTCAGTCTAAAAAATGCATTTTATTTTATTGACAATACATTGATGAAAGTCTCTTTGAATATAGAAAAGGAAGAGAATAATGATATGAATAAAAATTAATACGCTTAAACATTTTTTTAATTATTGATGTTAAGTTAATCGTGGAAAATATTGTTGAAGATGGAAAAAACATTTAAGCGTAACATAAGTAATAAAGTATGAATTCAGTTGAATTTGCGAATCCCGGATTTTTTTACCTGCTGCTGGTTTTGATACCAATGGTGGCATGGTATATTTGGAAGCAACGCGATATTCATGCAAGTATGCAAATTTCTTCTCTGAATGGGTTCAGTAAGGCTCCAAAGTCGTATAAGATATATTTTCGGCATCTGCTTTTTATCTTACGAATATTTGCGATTATTTTTTTAGTGTTTGTTCTTGCTCGTCCGCAATCTACAAATAGTTGGCAGGATGTTACTACCGAAGGTATAGATATCGTGCTGGCTATGGACGTATCAGGAAGTATGCTTGCAGAAGATTTCAAACCCAATCGCCTTGAAGCAGCGAAAGATGTTGCAAAAGAATTTATTGAAGCCCGGCCAAATGACAGAATCGGTCTGGTTGTTTTTAGTGGTGAAAGTTTTACGCAATGCCCGTTAACGATTGATCATGTCATTTTGATTAATCTGCTTAAAGGAATAAAAAGCGGTATGATTGAAGATGGAACAGCAATCGGAACAGGACTTGCAAATGCTATTGCGCGAATTAAAGACAGCGATGCAAAAAGCAGGGTTATTATTCTTATGACAGACGGAGTAAGTAACATGGGGAATATTGCGCCTGTTACTGCTGCAGAAATCGCAAAGACATTTGGCATCAGAGTTTATACTATTGGCGTTGGGACAAAAGGTCTTGCTCCTTATCCGATGAAAACACCATGGGGAACAACACAATATCAAAATATGGAAGTTGAAATTGATGAGCCTGTTTTACGAGATATTGCCGGTCTTACTGATGGAAAATATTTCAGGGCTACTGATAATAAAACGTTGAAAAATATTTATAAAGAAATTGATAAATTAGAAAAAGCAAAAATCAATGTAACAAATTACAGTAAGAAAAAAGAAGAATTTTTATTTTGGGGATTACTTGCTGCCTTGATGATCTTGCTTGAAATATTATTGAAAAATACATTACTTAAAAATACGCCATAAACAGAGTATGTTCAAATTTGGAAATCCATATTTTTTATACGTACTGCTAATAATACCAGTATTAGTAATACTTTTCTTGCTTTCTAAATATTTGAAACGCAAATCTCTTAAACGTTTTGGCGATGCTTCGCTTATTTGTATTTTAATGCCCGATGTTTCTGTTGCAAGACCTGCCGTGAAATTCTTCTTCGTTTTATTTGCGCTTGCCTCTGTTATTTTTGCGCTTGCCCGACCACAGTTTGGTTCTAAGCTAGAAAAAGTCAGAAGAGAAGGTATTGAAATTATTATAGCGCTGGACGTTTCAAACAGTATGTTGGCCGACGACATCAAACCAAACCGCCTCGAAGCTTCTAAGCGGGCGATTTCCAAGTTAATTGAGAAATTAAAAAATGATAAAATAGGACTTATTATTTTTGCCGGTGATGCTTATGTTCAATTGCCCGTAACAACAGATTTCGGAGCTGCAAAAATGTTTCTTTCCACGATAAATACAAATTACATTGCAAAACAGGGTACTGCTATTGGCTCCGCTATTAAACTTGCAAAGGAATCTTTCAGTCAGGAAAAAAATAAAAGTCGTGCTTTAATAATTATTTCCGATGGAGAAAATCACGAAGATGATGCAATGGCCGCGGCTCAGGAAGCGTCAAAGGAAAATATCGTGATTCACACCATTGGTATGGGATTGCCTCAGGGAGCCCCTATTCCTGTTAGTGAAAGAATAACTTCCGATTATAAAAAAGATAACGAGGGAAATGTGGTCATTACAAAATTAAATGATGTGGCATTGCAACAAATAGCGACTACTGCAAACGGAATTTATGTGCGCGCAAGTAATTCCACTTCCGGACTTGATAAAGTTTTTGATGAAATTAATAAAATGAATAAAGAATTAATTGAATCAAAAGCATATTCCGATTACGATGACCGCTTTCAGTATCTTTCTGCGCTGGCTTTAATCTTATTACTTTTAGATTTTATAATTCTTGAAAGAAAAAATAGGATTTTGAATAAAATAAATCTTTTTAAATCATCTGTTTTTGATACATTTCAGAAAAATAATAAATCATGAAATATTTTCTTGTTATATTATTATTGTCAACCGTAATCATTTCTGCATGGTCACAGAGTGAGCGTCCCTACATCAGAAGCGGGAACAAAGCTTTTTATAAAGCATCCGAAAATCCCAAGAAAATAGATTCTTTAAAATATAAAGATGCTGAACAGGAATTTAAAAAAGCATTGGATGAAAAACCCGATAGCTACGAGGCTACCTATAATCTTGGGAATTCTTTTTATAAACAACAGAAATTTCAGGATGCGATTACTCAATACAAAATAGCCGCGAATAAAAACCTGCCGAAACAAGAGAAAGCATGGACATATCATAATATGGGAAACTCCCTGCTTCAATCCGGGAATTTAAAAGAATGCATTGATGCTTACAAGCAGGCATTAAGAGTTAATCCCAATGATAAGGAAACAAAATACAACCTTGCTTACGCACAGAACATGCTGAACAAACAACAGCAGCAGCAAAAGCAAGATCAAAATCAGGACAAGAAAGATCAGCAGGATAAAGATAAAGATCAAAATAAAGACAAGCAAGATCAAAAAAATCAGGATAAGCAGGAGCAGCAGAAACAAGATCAGCAAAAACAAGATAAACAGGAGCAGCAAGAACAGAAACAAAAAAATGATCAGATTTCTAAAGAAGATGCACAACGTATGCTCGATGCCCTACAAAACGATGAAAAGAAAACACAGGAAAAATTGAAAAAACAGCAACAGGTACGCGCTCAGAAAATAAAAATTCAGAAAGACTGGTAAGCTGGTGTCTGAGCGAAGTCGAAGACACCAATTACCTCAAAACCTCCCCAAGAACTTTCTCTAACTCATCCCCCCTTAAATTTCGGGCAATGATTTTACCATTTTTATCCAATAGAAAATTAGCAGGAATTCCTTGTATTGCGTAAAGTTTAACAACCGGAGAATCCCAATACTTTAAATCACTTGCATGCTTCCATGTTAACTGGTCTTTTTTTATTGCAGACAACCATTCATCCTTTGATTTGTCGAGAGACACCTGAAATATTTCAAAGTTTTTGTTTTTAAATTTCTGATAACATTTTACCAGATTTGGATTTTCTTTTCTGCATGGAGCGCACCAACTTGCCCAGAAATCAAGAAGAACAAATTTTCCTTTATATGACGACAAAGTAACAACATTCCCATCAGCTCCGGCAAGCGATATTTCAGGAGCAATTTCACCTGTTTTAATACGGGCTTCTCTTAAATCCTGTTCTTTTTTCTGTGAAATATACTGCGCCATGAATGAACTTAATGCTGCTGTATATTGCGATTTCGGATGATACAATCTCATGCACGAATCTACATACTGAAAAACCTTAAAATCTTGTTCGGGAGTTAAAATGTATTCACGGGGCGTTATTTGCTGATGCAATGCCATGTAACAAACAAGTGATTTCTTATTTTCCTGTATAAATGAAATTAAAAATTTTTGTTCATTTTCCATTAATTTTTTACTTGCAGTATTCAACACCATCATGATAGAATCAGCCTGAGAAGTTTGATAATACGCGCGATAAATTAACCCGAGAGAATCCATCTGCTCAAGGCTTTCTAATAAATGACGGTGCATTTTTTGCAAAAGCAAAGAACCTTCGGATCCTTCCGTTATAACAGTTTTCTGAATGTCTTTCGCATCGGCTGAGATTAAAATCTTATCCGTAGAATCTATAAGAAGATAAACAAATTCTTTATCCGATAAGTTTATCATAAAAAAAGAAGGACCATCTACTTTGCCATCGAAAATGAAATTTCCTTCTTTATTGATTATAGCAGAATCAATCTTTTCTAACCTGTCAACTAATAATTTGTTAAGAAAAATTTTTCTCCCTTCAGCATTTTTAAAAGCGCCGGTTATTTCATATCCGTTTTGCTGTGTGCAGGAAATTAAAATGGGGATAAGGAATAAAATTACAAATATTTTTTTCATTATTTTTTTTTGGCGAAGATATAAAAGATATCATTATTGTCCGATTAAAAATCATTGAATGACCTGTATTGACCATTTTCCTGAACCTCTATGAGGTACTTAAAACAGGAGTCCCGACTTATCGGGATGACTGATTTTTCAGGTCAAGCGTAACGATGAAATTGATGTTTTCTTGCAGGCACTAGAGAAACAGAATAGATTTTGTTAATTGAGCAAAAATTCATTAATATTGCACCGCTAAAAAATATAAAGTATAATGACGCGCTTAATTTATTTATTGCTTGCTATAATCGGAACATCTTTTTTGCTTGTTTCCTGTCAGTCAACAAATGAAAAAAAAGAGCAAATTTCAACCGATGTTGTGAATAATCCACAGACAGCAAATGGAAATGCATCAATGGATAATCTTCCTAAATTTGAATTTGCGAATAAATCTCACGATTTTGGAATTATTATTGAAGGCGAAAAAGTTTCCTACACCTTCAAATTTAAAAATACGGGTAAATCGGATTTAGTTATTTCATCCGCCAAAGGAAGTTGTGGCTGCACTGTTCCCAAATACGACAAAGAGCCCATTGCACCGGGAAAAGAAGGTTATGTTGAAGTAATTTTTGATAGCTCTGGAAGAAACGGAATGCAGAGTAAAACAATAACTTTACAGGCAAACACGCAACCCAATGTTGAAGTTTTAACCATTTCCGGAGAAATAGTGTCTCCAAAAGATAAAAAATAGTAACTAACATTTCTCACTTCAAATAATAGAATAAGAGATGTTTTGCTAACAGATGCCTGTGCGATGGATTGGCCAAACAGCGGGCAATGAAGTGGAG
>MEOG01000063.1 GCA_001769125.1 Bacteroidetes bacterium GWF2_35_48
TGCATTTTGCCCCGCTTTTCACGGTCAAGAAGGTGCATGGATGGATACAATCCCTGCGGAAAAAGGTATCCATGCTGATTAATTTTTTTACATTTTACAATTGTATAAGCTCCGCTTATGAATCAATTCTTGCACGATGTATGATTTTATTGATTAATTTTAAGCTTATGAAAAATGAAATTTTATGATTTCATTTTATTTTTATTTTTATTATGAGTAAATTTGTATAGGCTGTACAGTAAAAATTGTTAAATGTCATCATATGAGCAATTGCACGGAAAAACCGTTCATATCTGTAATTTTCTTGTTTGATTAAGCTGGTAAAAGCGTGCAATAATATTTTTTAATAAGGAAAAACATGAACGGGTTTTCCGATGGTATAAACACCGTTAGCGGTCAGGCTAAAAAATCGACCAAAAAATTATGATACAAAAAAAATATTGGATAAAAATAATCATTTTAGTTCTTATAATAGTAGGATGCTCTACGAATGAAGATAAAATATTGACTACAAAAACATCTTTGGATCATAACAATTATCGGAATCGTATGAGTCATGATACCATTGATAACATTCAAAATCAATTTTCGATTAATAGAATTACTAATTTTGGAGACTCAATAATCTCTTATTTTAATAAATATGCTGGGTATAATATTAAAAATTATCAAACTATCATTGATACAATCATTAGTGACAATTTTACTAACATCAATATATCCATAAAAACTGACAATTTTAAAACCAATGGCATTATTTCTTATGATATTTTTATTTTTCGGACAATAAATGAAGCAAATTATTTTTATAATGATTTAAAGACCCAAGAGCTATTATTACCAACAGGAATTGATAAACGACCAAATTATATCTTGGTTGATAGTAATAGAGTATTCTGGCATCATTTTGACAATTCTTATGGTCATAGAATGAATGATCTAACTCGAATTTTTTACAAAAAATTTAATTATCATCCTAAATCATCAAATTATGATACTTTGTCAGGTCCTAATTCTTTACATAACATAAATTTGAAGGCATCCATACAAGAACTAGTTGGAAAATGGGAGGTGAAAAAATCAATAGAAATATTAAGACCTCTTTCTGATGATAAGCATAGTAAAAGTTATTGCAAGAACCTTGATATAGGAAGAAATATTATTCATATAAGGAAAGATTCAATAACAATCAATAGAAAGAGTCAATATATAAAAAAGATTTCTTTGATAAAATTGCCTGATAGTAAACTATTTTGGAAATATTACTTCTTTGAAAATGAACAAAAAGAAATTGATCAATTTACTTCTGATTTTCAAAAAAAACTTAATAGTCTACTAACGGAAAAGAAAAATGTATTTTCATATGAAGTAAGTTTACCTGAGTATTGTACATTATCATTTATAATGTTGGATAAGAACAATATTTTTTTGATACATAATAATATATTTTATGAAATATTAAAAATGAAATAAATAGCCCGAACCGCTAACATCGAACTAGCGCAATTTTCCATACATTTAAACCCGCAAGCCCTACGGGCATGGCGGTAGGTCTAAGGTATTCCAAACATGCGCCAGTTCGAGGACCGTTAGCGTTCATTTTACAAAAAATAAATACCATAAAATTATGAGATTTTTTTTATTTTTAGTATTGATATTTTTTGGTTTTATTGAAACAGTAAATAGCCAAACTAATATTAATGGTGTAATAAGTCATGATACATCTTTAACATTATTGAATAGCCCATATTTTGTTACGGATTCTTTAGTTTTAGATTCCGGAGTGACTTTGGTTATTGAACCAGGTGTAACAATTCAATTTAATGATAGTACTTTTTTTCGTGTTCGAGGAATTTTAAAATCGTTAGGAACAATATCAGATTCCATTACATTTACATTTGATACTGCATCATCAAATCAAGGCAATTGGGGTGGGATATCATTTAAACCTGGATCACGAGGTTATTTTAATTACTGTAATATTAATAATTATAATATTGGGATATCTGCTTTTTCCGATTCAATAAATGTTAAGAATACTATTTTAACTAAGGGAAATATTGGAATTTTAACAAATAATGGGACTGTATGTATTGATTCTTGCATTTTAAGCAAAAATAATACAGGATTCAAAGGTTCCTGTAAAATTACAAATTGTATTTTCCAAAATGATACAATCGGACTTTTTACTCATTACTTTACGCTTAATAGAGGCTATATTAGTAATTGTACTATAATAAATTGCCAAACAGGAATATTATCCGGAGGTCATATGACAATTAAAAATTGCATTATTAAAAATTGTAATGGCAAAGGTATTGAAAGATGGAGCAATATGTCAACTCCATTGGATACCATTATAAATAATGAAATTAAATATAATTATTTTGGAGTATATGACTTCGGCTCCCCTGCTGCAGTTTATAAGAATAATGCCATTGAATTTAATAATATTGGATTTAGACTTGAAGGAACCCATAATGCGATTTCATGTAACAAAATTTGTAATAATTTAACCTATGATTTCTATAATAATGTTCCTGTAGATATTAATCTTTCAAATAATTATTGGTGTTTAAATGATTCATCAACAATTGCAGATCACATTTATGATTGGTATGATAATCATTCATCTGGGAGAGTGATTTTTTTCCCATTTGATACTTCGCAATGTAATTTTATAACAAATATTGATGTGACTAAAATTCAAAAGATAGAAGTAAATGTTTATCCAAACCCTGCTACGGATTTTCTGATTATTCAATTGCCTGTAATAAATAATGCACAAATAAAAATCTTTAATATGATAGGTCAATTAATGTTAAACAGAAAGGCAGAATCTAGTAATCAAAAATTAAATATTAGTGATATTGAAAGAGGGTTATATTTTATTGAAATAATTTATGATAATAAAAATATTAGAAGTAGATTTATTAAACAATAAAACGAAACGCTAACACTGCGCGTAGCACCATTTCGCTTTCATGATAACGCTAGCCCTACGGGCATGCGCGTAGGGCTAAGGTAAAAAAACCCGAGCCAGTCCTCGACCGTTATGATTCAGTATAAAAATTATCCTAGTCCCAATCCCTAATGCACTCCCTTCTCTTGGTTACTGAGCGAAGTCGAAGTACCACCCTGCTTTGCCTTTGCTGCTTCCCCTTAGCGTAAAACCCTTTTCATGTTTTCAAACGCAGAAGCTGCGTCATAGGATTCAGCGTTTCGCTTTCCCGGCAGTCCCTCCTGAAAATGAAAACGCAGATACCCTATTTCCTTGCTTTATCCTCCCACACATTCATAAAGTTTTACGCTCCGCACAGGCAGAGACCGTGTACATCTGTAAACGTTTCACTACAGACTGAACACTCCGTGATGCAGATCTTTCGTTTCAGCTTATACTTCTTTAACACGGACACTGCCTTTATTCCGGCGCACTTTCCCTGCATACATTCCCTGTTTGTAGAAAATACCTCTTTCGCTCCTTTCATCCGCTTCATCGGTAATTTCTGCAAACCGCACCACATGCAGAGCCTTTGCTGTTTCCGTTATCGCTTTTTTCAGTCGCAACCCGCTTCGCAGGGATGCGATCCTTCAAACGCTATCACTCCACAGCTTCATGCACTGCATCTTTCAACGCTTTTTAAGGTCAATAAGGTGCATGGATGAATTTAATCCCTTCGGGGAAAGGTATCCATGCTGATTTAATTTTTTCACATTTTAAAATTGTATAAGCTTCGCTTATGTATCAATTCTTGCACGATGTATGATTTATTTTATTACTTCTTAAAAAGGTAAGCAGAGAATGGTAAACCATTTAACATACTACGATATGACAAGTTTACCATTCCCTGCTTGAATATATTCTTTGCGGATTTGTATGGTACAATGAAAACCTGAAAAACGATTAAATCACGCTCCGGCGTGAACAGATTTTCAGGCTTCCATTGTGATTTTATTCATGTTTAAAATAAATATAGACGAAAGGGGAAAAAAGGTTGGAGATTGCTCATTTTGTTGATAACCATTGCTTTAAATGCTTGTTTGTTTTTCCTTTCTGTTGTATATTTATAGTAGAAACGCTGATAAATACAGGGTTTGAGTAAAATCAAAATGTTCTTTTAACTGCATGTTTTCAACCTGAATGAATGCAGGAATTTTGTTTAACGCAATTCGTGAACTGGCGACCAGGACACAGGCAAGAAAAATAAAATTAAGTTTTTTGAAATATTGGAGCAGTCGGGAAAATACAGGGTTGTTTGTTTTTTTTCGGCTTGGTGTTTTGCGGTGTAAGTCCGCAACTGATGAACATAAGAGAAACACTAAAAATTTACTTCAATGAAAGATTTTAAATTATACGGAAAATTACTTGCAAATGCTTCTTTACTCCCTGAATCGGAAAGCCTGATTTTCCAAAGACTACAGGAAAATAAAGACTATCTTTTTATGAAAGCTAAAAATTTTCTTGCCATCGGAAGCGAGGACAAACATAAAACAGAAGCTTTAAATATTCTCAAACGACCTGTTAAAATACTGCAATCAGGAACAACAAAATTTTATGTAATCATCCACGAAATTATAAATGTAAAAGTATGAAAACGAAAGAAAACCCCTTTTTTATTTTTGTTTTTACCATTGTCAAACGATGGAATGAAAACGGTTTTAAATACCACAACGGACATATTAATATTTTAAAATATGCCTATGCTGTTTTTCTTGCTTGGAAAGCAGAACCACAAAAACAAAATTTTCAATTAATCCTTTTTTAAAACTTAAAATTTTACCACTATGAACACACAAAAAATTTATGATTATGTGAACGGCGTTATTTTGGATATTTTAGAAAATGCCAAAGCCGGAAATTGGGAAAGAGAATGGATAAGCGCAGGGAAAGAGGGAAACGCCTACAATCCCGCAAGCGGACATATTTACAGCGGTATAAATCAAATATTGCTTTCTTACAAACAGGAACAAAAAAAATATTCTTTAAACCGTTGGTTGTCTTTTAAGCAAATAACAGAACGCAAAGGAACGGTTAAACCCGGCGAACGCTCAACAATGGTTGTTTTTAATGCTGTTGTTTATATTGACAACAATAAAAAGAAACTTACCGGCGAGGAAGCAACAGAATACATTAAAAAGGGCTTAAAGCTCAATAAATACTATCTTTTAAGATATTATAATGTTTTTAATGTTGCCCAAACCGAAGGACTGCCGGAACGCTTTTATAAAGAAACAGAGCAAAAAAATAAATATTTTAATTTTTCACAGGACGAAACCGCCGAAAGTATTTTAATAAATTCAAAGGCTGTTATTAATTGCAAATTGCAAGACAGGGCATTTTACAGCACTGCAAATGATTCAATAACCCTGCCGGAGAAAAACAGTTTTCTTCAACAATGGGTTTTTATGGGACTGCTTTTCATGAACTCGGACACTGGACAGGACACCCGGAGAGATTAAACCGGAAGTTGTTTAATTTTTTCGGTACAGAAGATTATGCAAGGGAAGAACTCACAGCAGAATTAACAGCAGCTTATTTGTGTAATGCTGTCGGGTATAAATTCACTTTGAAAAATTCAGCCGCTTATATTGATGGTTGGATTGCTAAAATAAAATCCGATAGTAAGGCTTTTGTAAAAGCAGCAGCACAGGCAAGCACAGCGTTTAATTATATTTCAGAGCTTACAGGCTTACAGGATATTTTAAAGCAAACAGATGAATCCCCCGAAATTACAGAAGCAGCATAAATAAAAGCCCCTGAAAAATGGGGCTTTTTCATAATTTTTTAAACCTCTAAAATTTACAATTATGGAACAGAAAATTATTCAATACTGGAAAGAAAGAGCAAGAAAAAATATTTTTCCTTTTTCTCAAAAAGCACATTTTATATTAAACCTCTTTGTTGATTATATGGCAGGGAAAGAAAGTAAAGAGTCCGTTATTCAGCAATTACAGCAGAAAAACAGCCTTGAATGCAGCGAATTTAATTACTATATAGAAGCTTTACAGGATTTAGAACAGATTTAATAATACAGGTTATGAAAAGACATTTGAACAGATTTTCAAGGAAGAGAAAACACTACAAATATGGGGCTTTAACAGCTTCACAGAGGAAGAAAAACGACTGATTGAAGATGTTGAAGCCTTACAGGAGAAAAGCCCTGTTTATGAAGAAAACAGAGGATATAATTTTAAAGAAATAACACATTCCGAATCTGAAAACATTTATAATATTTTTTGAAATATGGAAACAACAGAAAAGGGCAGAGTTTATGCAAACGGAAAAGCCTATTTATTTGATATTAAAAGGGAGAACAATAAAATTATTGAAATTGATTTTCCTCGCGAATACTTCAACACATCGCACCCGGTTTTTCAGACAATAGAAAAATATTTTGATGACTGGATACAATATCAAGACAGAGACACCAAGGCGCAGTATTTTACTCGCTTTGAGGAAATCGGATTTAATACATACCTGAGCAAAAAAGAAGCTGTAAAAGGAGCTTGCGAGGTAATAAGCGAATTTATGATTGAAAACAATTTTTTTTATTTAATCCTGAATGAAAAGAGCTTTTCAAAAATGGATTTGGATGGCTACTTTCAACCCTGAACAAACTTAGCCCGGCACAAATGCCGGGCTTCTTTTTCTTTTAAACACAAAAGAAAAAGAAGCAAAAAGAAAACTCGCAAAACAGCCTTTTAGCTTTGATTTATTTTTAATGATAATAAACAAATTTGTAATAACGCAATGAGTAAAGAAAGAAATAAAGAAATAGCAATAATAATCTTCCAGCAGTTGGGAGGTTATTATAAAGTTAATGCAATGATAGGCATAGAAAGCCTTGTGTATTGTGAAAACGGAATACAGTTTAAAGTAAAATGTAAAGGGAGTAAAGCAAATTTTATAAGAATAATAGTAAACGCCCTTGACCTCTATGATGTTGAATTTGGAAACATCAAAGGAGAAGCCTATAAGCAAAACAATGTCTTTAAAAACATTCATTGTGAAGACCTGAAAGACCTCATTGAATCAGAAACAGGGCTTTATTTAAGCCTGTAAGCACAAATATTTTTTTCCTTATTGTACCATTTTTAAATATTGATTTATGAACGATTGTAATTATTGCGAAATCAAAAATGCAGAAATTAAAAGACTGCATACAGTATGTAAAAATATTCGAGTTAATGCCCTAAGTAAAATCTATGAGTTTAGCAAAACTGCCGATTTAAAGCTTTTTAAAGAGATATTCAAAGAGAGTGCTCCTCACTTATGGCAAAAATACAGTATTCATTTTAAACACGATCTTATGAGTTTTTACAGGTCGTTAGATACGGACAATCAGAATCACTTGAACCATTTTATGAACGAAATTTTATAATTGCCATGAATGATATAATACTTGAAAACCTGATACGGAAACACAGGAATAAAAAAGCCTTTAAAACAATCGCCCTTGCATTATTTAATAATCTTGATAAAGAAGAACGACAAAAAGTTTTTAATGCAATACAAGAGCTTATAGATAGACAAAATATTTTTTCAGTGAAATTTAATTTAACAAGTTAAAATTATGTTTGATAAAGAATTTTTTCCGACACCGGAATCAATAATAAAAAAAATGCTTGCTCCTTACATTGTTGAATCCCGAAGAGGTTTTAGCAGATGGAGCGAAGAAACTCTTAAAGATATTACGATCCTTGAACCATCAGCCGGAAGTGGCAGTATATGTGATGTTATAAGAGAATTAAAAGGATTTAATGAATTATACTGCATAGAAAAAAATCCGGAACTGGTGCATATATTACACGATAAGGATTATAAGGTTATTGCAAATGATTTTCTTGAATATAGCGGGGATTATCTTTTTGACCTTATCATAATGAACCCCCCCTTTTCAAATGGGGATGAACACCTTTTAAAAGCTTGGGAAATTCTTGAAAGCGGAGATATTGTATGTTTATTGAATTCGGAAACAATAAATAATCCTTATACGCAACTCCGAAAGTTGCTAAAAACGATTATAGATGAATTTGGAACAACGGAGGATATTGGTCCTTGTTTTGAAAATGCAGAGCGGAAAACAGACGTCAACGTGTCCCTCGTCCGTCTGCATAAAAAAGCAGAAGAGAAAAAATTGCACTTCGAATTTAAAAATGTCAGCAGGGAAAAGTTTTTTACATTGGATGAAAATACATTTCAAAATGAAGTTGCAACCCGTGATGTTATAGGTAATATGATATTGCAGTATGACAAACTGAAAGAATACTATGTGCAATATCTGAAAGCATTCGATGGTTTGAATTTTTATTCAAATGGCTTATTGGCACAATATACTGACCTGAAAAAAATCATTGAGCAGTCAGGTAATAACAACAGCCGGTATAATAAATTTTGTGATGGGATGAAACAGGAAATTTGGTCTATTGTGTTGCAAAAAACAAATGTTGAAAAATACATGACGCACACAGTAAGGCAGAATTTTCATAAGTTTACAAAAGCCCAGGGCTGTATTGATTTTACAAAAGAAAATGTTTTTGCGCTTGTTGAAATGATTTTTGAAAACAGGGGACAGATATTAGAACAGGCTATTGCCGATGTGTTTGATATTTTTACAAAATATCATCCTGAAAACAGGGAGCATATTGAAGGCTGGAAAACAAACGATAAATGGAAGGTTAATAAAAAAATAATTTTGCCGCGATGGGTCCGATACGGCGAATACATGAGCCAACACGATTTAAAAAAATTCGGTGACTGTTTTAAAACAAACTATTCCTATCATTCAGAATATTCTGATATAGACAAGGTAATGTGCTATATTACCGGAAACAACTTTGAAGCCTGTTATTCCATTTATGACGCCCTTGAAAATAAGTTCAGAATTTTAGGAAATGTCGGTTCGGGAGTTTTTGATGGAACATGTGAAAGCCAGTTTTTTAAAATGAGGTTTTTTAAAAAAGGAACATTGCATCTTGAATTTAAAGATGAAAAGTTGTGGGAAGAATTTAACATAAGAGCTTGTATGGGTAAAAACTGGCTGCCCGAACATGAGGCTGAACAATACAGGAATAAAAAAGAAAAGAAACAATCAGACAAAGATATTGCAATTAAAATGCTTCCTGAACATACAGCATTTATACAAGGGGAATTGTTTAAAACAGGCTGAAAAATGGCTCCCGAAAGGGGGCTTTTTTTATTCAACATATTTTTGTTAAAAGCTTTTACGCTGAATCATGCAAATTTTTAAGACATTATATTAATTTTACAGAATAAATTCTATCTGATTATGACAACAGAGGCAATTGAACCGATAATTGAAAACAAAATAACACGTTTTGACAGACATTTAGCCCTAAATGTAAATGACTTTTCAGCCTTTAAACAGTATGGTAGTTTAATAAAAGACCTCTGTGTTTTTATTGCATACAAGTATAATAACACGAAAGATTTATTCGAAAACGGAAAACTGGATCCTCATGAGTTTGCTGCTGAATTTGGTTATCACAGAGAAGATCTATTTCGTACAATTACAGAAAAAGATACTATTGATGGGAAAATTCCCTTTGTTAATGTCAATGGAAAAAAATACAAGCTTGATACCGTACTGGAGTATAGTTTAAACTTGATGGGGATGATTAATTTGCGTATGTCTTTAGGGGTAAAAGACAACAGTTCCGGCGATATTAATATGAGCTATTCATATATTCAAATATTAAAACAAATTGATGTTACTGTTAATGAAAAATACGGAGAAAAAAAAGGGAAAAGAGTGTATTATTACAAGCCTTCGGAAGATTTTACCAACAACCTGATGCGTTGTTTTGTGGATGTTAACATTAAGCTTATACCTCCATTCAGGCAAGGGCGATTATTTGACCTGTATTTTTATCTTCTTGCCATGCAAAATATTTTAGCATTCAAACATTCAAAAGGACAAGAAGAAAAAGGACAACCGAGCTTTGATTTTTTATGTGATATTGCAAATGTTAATTATACCGATTGTAAACAGAGAAAGTTTTATTTAACAAAGAAAATTCAAAAAGTTATAACAGAAGCAGCTATGCAAATAGAGTTTAATTGGGAAGGGAGCGGAAAATTTAAATATACTCCTGTTTTTTCAATTAAAACAGCACCTCCTTCTCTTCCTGAGAATAGTAGTTTTTCACGCCTTGAACTTTCTTACAAACGTAAAGCCGAAGATTACTATTATGACCAAATTAATGAGGGAAATTTCATAACCTGGCTTAATGATAATTCTCAAGATTTAAACATTAAAATTAATTTATATATTAAAGCCTATCATCTTATTTTCTCACAAAAGATAACGAAAGAACATAAGGATGTGCGAAGATATTTTAAACTATAACAGAAGCCGGGTTTTATCCGGCTTTTTTATTTTTAAGAACTCAGGCTTGTGGAAACATTGGAACAACAGCATGTGGAAACATCGAAACCGCATATCATATGAAATTAAAAACAGTGTATAACCGTATTTAACATCCCAACCTTTAATAAGACAAGCATGTGTAAATGTAGGAATAAAGGATGTGGAAACATCGAAACCACAAACTATACGCAATTAGAAATAAAGTATAATCGTATTCAACCTTTAATAATAAAAGTATGTGGAAATGCAGAGAAACAGCATGTGGGAACATCGAAACCACACGTCATAAGTAATTAGAAATAGAGGATTACCGTATATAATATTCTATAGATTAATAATAAAAGCATGTGGAAATGCAGAAATACAGCATGTGGAAACATCGAAACCATAAATTATAAGCATATCGAAACATTAATATTATCACATATAACATCCTATTCATTAATAATAAAAGCATGTGGAAACATCGAAACCACACGTCATAAGTAATAAGAAACAGAGGATTACCGTATATAATATTCTATAGATTAAAAATAAAAGCATGTGGAAACATCGAAACATTGGTATGATAGCATCTGAAATTTGAACCTTTATTTATGTTTAAATATGCAAGAGCGCAGAAATAGAGCATATAATAAATATATGAATGGGAAATTTATAAAAGAATAACCGTTACTTCTTAAACACCAAGACCTGCTCCGAAGTACCTGTAACAAATTTTTAATTCAACAAAGAGAATTACAAAAACAGTACATATGCGACTTCCATTGCTTAAAGTGGTTGTATGCTTAGAACGTGAGGGGTCAATATAAATTACACACTTAATTTCTTTAAGCCTTATAGCATGTGGAAATGCCGAAACAAATAAGAATCATCTCCAGTCTTGATCTTTTGTTATTGAGGAACAATAGATTTTTTAATAAGATGATTAAGGCTTTACTGTTTTGCATGTGGAAAAGTCGAAACGAAAGCATGTGGAAACATAGAAATAATAACGGTTAAGCATGTGGAAACATCGGAATCATTAGTTAAAAGCATGTGGAAACATCGGAATCATTGGCTACAAGCATGTGGAAACATCGGAATCATTGGCTACAAGCATGTGGAAACATCAAAATCATTGACAAAGCATGTGGAAACATAGAAATGCGGGGCTTGAATTTTAATCAATGGTAATCAAGCAATTATTTAATCAAGCATGTGGATTATACGAAACCCACAAACACGGTTTTTGGAGACAAATTCATACCATAAACAATTAAATAATAAAAACTTAACATTAATTTCAGCATGTGGAAACATCGAAATGTAATATATTAATATATAAACAAATCTAATTAAATATAATATTTCGCTAATTCCACATGCTTTTTCAAAGCATTGTGAAATAGCGAAATAAATATCTTTTTTACAAATATAAAAGACAATAGAGATAAAAAGTTGCGCCCCTTTAACATTTTGACATAAGTAATACTTTTTTAATAATAAAACAAAGGGGGGCGCAACTTTTTATCCAAAATAAAATTTATTTGAAAAATAACAATGTAAAATAGTTCAGATTATAATTTTATATCTTTGAAAAAAATATTTTATGGACTTAATTCTTTGTGAAAAACCCAGTGTGGCAGTTGATATTGCTGATGCTATAGGAAAATTCAAAAAAAATAATGGCTTTATTAATGTTCATGATTATTGTATTACCTGGGCATTCGGCCATCTTCTTCAAATAGACGAAAAAAATATTCCTCAAAAATGGGAACTTGAAACTCTACCTATTTTGCCCGATTTCTATTCTTACAAACTTGTGGATGATAAAATTAAACAGTTTACAATAATTAAAAATTTAATCAAAAAGGCTGAAACGGTTATTATTGCTACAGATGCCGGAAGAGAGGGCGAATTGATAGGAAGGCTGATAATTGAGCAGGCAGGTTGGACCGCCTGGGATAAAACATACAGATTTTGGACATCTGAAGCGCTGACCCCTTTTGTCGTAAGAAAAGAACTGAATAATATAAAACCAATAAATAATTATAACAGTCTTTATTATTCTGCTATTGCTCGTCAGCACTCTGATTTTATAACAGGTATCAATTTTTCAAGATTATTTTCGATAAAATCAAAAACAACTTGTTCCCTTGGCAGGGTACAAACACCTACATTAAATGCAATCGTTACAAGGGACAAAGCAATAAAGTTATTTAAACCACAGGAATATTATTTAATAAAAGCAATATTTACAAAAAAAAATATTCAATTTACCGGTAAACTTTTAGTTCAGGGCAATGATGATGATGAAAGCAAATTAAATAAAGAACAAGCTAAAACCATTTTTGATGATTTAAAAGGAACTGTTTCGGGACAAGTTTTTGCTCTTAACAGGCAGGAAAAAAATGAAGCCCCTCCCCTGCTCCACTCTTTGACTTCTTTGCAAAGAGAAGCAAATAAAATATTTGGATATACAGCTCAACAAACTCTTGACATTGCTCAGAAATTGTACGAAAAACATAAATGTATTTCTTATCCCCGGACAGACAGTAATTATCTGGCGGATTCAGAAGACTCTAAAAAAATGGTAAAACATTTATTGGAAAAATTAGATCGGCAGGAATTATCCGGAAATATAGAAAAAAAAGGGAAAAAGGTTTTTGACAGCAGCAAGTTGACAGATCATCATGCCGTTATCCCTCTAGCCCCTTATAATGGAGATGATGAAAAAGAGGATAATATCTATGCATTGATAGAAAGAAGATTTTTTGGAGCTTTTATGTCAGACTATATTTTTGAATCTACGGAGGCTTTATTGAAAGTAAAACAGTATATTTTTTCAGCGAAAGGAAACAAAGTAATAAAACTTGGATGGAAAGATTTGTATCCTGATGCAGAAAGCGAAGTACTGCCTAATTTAAAAGAAGGAGAAGAGATACATATTTTAAATTTTGACAACAGTAAAAATTTTACAAAGCCACCAGCTTTTTATAATGAAGCTTCGCTACTGGCGTTGATGGAAAAATTGAACCTTGGAACACCCGCTACCAGAGCAGGTATAATCGAAACGCTTATTCTTAGGGAGTATGTAATAAGGAAAAAGAAAAATTTACTTTCAACAGAAAAGGGACAAGAGATAATAAGCTTGTTAGATAATAGCAATATAGCATCCCCGGACATGACGGGCGAATGGGAAAGGCAGTTAGATTTAATATATATAAACAACACCGGGGAAGCCGGATATATAAAATTCTATAACGACAACAAACTATTTGTAGCAAAGGAGCTGTCACGTCTGATGGGCATTACTGTTTCAGAAAATTCTACTAAGCAATTAACGCCAAAGATGCTTGAAATAGCAAAAGAAATGATACATATTTATAACACCAGGATTGATTTAACCGATTTTGATACAGTAAAAACGTTTATAGATTCAAAATTTAAATTAAATCAAGAAGGCATACCCTGTCTTTGTGGAAAAGGAAAGATTCAGATATCCCCTCTTTGTTTTAAGTGTACTTGTGAAAAACAAACCACAGTATTCAGGGAGTATTTTAAAAAGAAACTTACCATTGAAGAAGCGATGAAATTAATTAATGGAGATACTGTTTATTTAACAGGCCTTGTCTCTAAAGCAGGAAAAGCTTTTTCAGGAAAAGCAACCTTAATGGCAGGAGGAAAATTAAATATTGTTTTTTAAAAGACAAGTAAATTTATAAAGTCCGCCTTTTATAGGTATCCCTCTTCCCTATTGCCCATCTTTTTCTCTTTCATCATTTTTTATTTCGCCATTTTTTAACAGGTACTCATAAAGAGCATCGGTTACGATATATTCAAGCGACAGATTTGTCGTAGCGGATACTAATTTTGCTTTTTTAAGTAATACAAAAGGAAGATTTATCCCTTGCTTACCATTTTTGTAGTATTTTTCAGGAATGGGATATTTGCCGTATTTTTTTTCTTTAGGTCGCGAGCCCATTTTAATTTTCCCTGTAATTTTGTTTTGTTTTTGCGATTCAATTTGTTCAGCTTGTTTTATAATTGATTCTTCTCTTTGATAGAATTGCTCGTTCATGTTTTCAGGGTCAAGCATTATTTCTAGTGATGATAACGTGTTTTTTTTAGACATAAATATTTTTTTAGATAAATATAAAAATTGATTTATTGAAATTTTGATAAATACAAAAATTGATTTATTGATTTATCATATTTTCCAGTTCTTCAATAAAGGTTCTGAATTCATTTTTAGTTTTTGGGTTTGTGTTAGATGACTTTAGAATGCTTACTTCATGCAGCTTTTTTTCTTCATAATCAAAAAAATCAGAAATTTCAGATTGCATGACTGAAAGATTGTTTTTTTCCAGTGTAGGTCGGATGATTTTATTCAAACGATTATTTTTTCTCATATTTATAAGACAATGCAATTCTATATCTCCTCCCTTTTTCTGTTTCAATTCTTTATACTTGCCTAAAGTTTTAAAGTAAGTTATACTGCTTTTAATATCATAGATACCGGGTTTAACAGGTATAATAATAATATCGCATAAATATAAAATTTTCGATATTTTATCTTTTTCAGTCGGACTTATTGTTAAGAGACCCGGTAGATCAAGCAGGATAACATCATAATGCATGTGTTTTTCTTTTATGATGTTCCAGAAGTTTTCTATATTGGATTGTTCAATATCGTATGAAAATTGATATTCTTTTCCAAATCTTTTAATATTATCTTGCCTTGTATTGTAAATACTATATTGCATATCAATATCAATAACCAATACTTTTTTGTCGCAATCCTGTGATAAGCTGTTTGCTGTTAATACAGTTAGTGTACTTTTACCACAACCTCCCTTTTGATTGTGAAAACTGATGATTTTAGTTTTAGCTTTCATGTTTCATATTTTTATGTTTTTGCAAATTAAAATAAATTTATTAAAAAATACAAATATTGAAAAATGTAAATATATATAAAAATAAAAATAAATAAATAAATTTATTGAAAAATATAAAAATATATTATTTGAAACATTCAAAAATATATTTATAAAGATATTAAATTATAAATTTATTGAAACATCTAATATTTTATTTATTAAAAAATACAAAAATACATTTATTGATTTATATATAATTCAATAAATATATTAATAAGAAAATCAATTTATAAATAAAATTATTTACATGAGCAATCATTATTTTTTTTGGACAGCAAAATATATTGTTAATTTTATAAATATATTTATTGATTTATCAATAAATATATTTATGTATTAAATCAATAAAGGTATAATAGAATATATATTATAAAAACAATTATATTTGTATTCTAAGATATTTTAGCAAGAAGAGTAATTAAATAACATCGTTAAGCGATTGTTATTTAATTATATAGGTATTTAACAAAGTTAAATAGAAGAATAAAAATGTAAATATTTAGATAAAGTATATTGAAAATTAAGATATTATATTATGAAAAATGTAGAAAAAGAAGGTAAGAAAAAAGAAACCTTACATTTTGCACTCGACAAACAAATTTGTATTAAATTTAATAGTTTATTAGAAAAGAGGCAACTCTATGAAGATAAAAAAGGAAAGATAATTTCTAAGAAACTAACAGCAACCAAGGGTATTGAAGAAGCCCTGTTGTTTTTTATAGATATGGATGTGAACCCTGTTGAGTTTAAAACAAATGATTTAAAAAAAATGTTAAATAATCTTGATAGTAACATGTTTAAATTACGTGATACTATATTTAGTTTTATGCAGGTTCAGGAAAAAAAGATGATAACTAAATTTGATAATTATGATAAATATTTTGTAGAAATTAATAAACTATTTGCTTTTTCAAACCAACGTCAAATTTTAACACATAGTTTATTAATGAGTATTATTGAAAATACAATTGAAGATAAATCGGACATAAAAAACATAATTGATAATTATAAAAAGAAGTTAGAAATAGCAAAGGAAATATTAAAATAAGATGTATATAAAATTAATAAATCCAGTTAAAGATGGCTTAAAAATTTATGATAATTCAAGGAGCTGTGCGCAGGTAACAAATTATTTGGTTCAGGAAAAAGAGGGTAGGGGAGAGGCAGCAATTTTTTTTAATATAGAAAAAGATACATTAACAAAGGAGGAAGCGACCCGTATTATTGATGAAAATGTAAAAGGTTTAAAATCGGGGGATGATAAATTTATAAATATAGCGATTAATCCAAGTGACGAGGAATTAACTTTTATAGGAAATGATAAAGAAAAATTGAAAGAATATACAAAAGAGGTCATGCGGCAGTATGCAGAAAATTTTGAAATAAAAAATAAAGTCAGTCAGGAAGATATTGTATGGGTTGCTACTATTCATGATGAGAGGCATTATAAACACAATGATATATATTACACCGAAGCGGAACAAAAAAAAAATGGAAAATACAAGGGGGATACTAAGCCGGGAATGGAGAACTTTAAAGTTGGAGATAAGAAAGAAGGGTTAAATACACATATTCATGTAATTGTAAGTTGCAGAGATAGAGACATGAAAACAACATTAAATCCGCTGATAGCAAAACAGAACAGGTTTTCTATTTATAATTTTTCCGCTCGAACAAACAAAAGCTTTGCAGAAAAGTTTAACCATTCAAAAACCTTAAAAAATTACAGAACATTTATCAGTAAACAATATCAGGCAAAAGCTTTAAAAAAATTTGAGCAGCTAAGTAAAAGAATAAATTTTTTTATGGATAAAAAAGAATTTAACGAATATTTAAAAACCTGTAAAAGCAAGAAATCTGTTTATGATGCACTTTGTCAATTGTCGCGGGAAAGGAGTACGAATGAGAAATTTCCTACAAGTTTTGTTTTTACATTATTACAAGAAAAAGTTAAAGAATTAGAAAAGAAAGATATTTTGCTGGACAATAATTTTAATAGTAAAAAAGATATTAAAGAAAAAAGTGTGGATATACTTTTATATTTGCCACAAGAATTTTCTATGTTAACAAGTACACAGGATACGAATCAGGATGCAGATTATATACCTGTAAAAAAGAGAAAAAAGAAAAAAGGGAAAAAACGATAATTTTGGATATTCGTAATCCAGTTTATCAGAACAAATTTAAAAGATGAATCAACAAAAGGAGCAGCTTTATTGGTTGGCAACAGTGGTAACAGCAATTGTTATTCTTGACTACATGTTTTTATGCCAGGGGTTTTTATCAAATTACAGTATATCGCAAAAATTCCCTGTATCTTTTGGTTATTTAATACGTCCGTTTTTTGTATTTAATACATGGTTACTTGTAAATACGGGTTTCAGGCATAGAATGAAAAAAAGCAAAGACTTAAATTCTTTTGGTAATAAACTCGTTTCATTATTGCTGTTTGCAATAAGTATTTCCGTATTAATATTTATTCCTGTATTTCCTGTTTGGCTTTCTACATATTTATATCCTGTTATTATTGTTTTATCTGTTTTTACTTCCTTATATGTAAGCCTTGCTTTTAGTAGTAAATTTAAATCAAAGGATGATAAGAGTGATCTTTCCCCCGAAAGAAATAAAAATGAGAATAAATACTCTTTTAACCTTGAAGCAGAAGGAGGCTGGATAAATATAACCAATCCATTTCGAGGCAATTTAATAATAGGAGGAGCAGGTTCCGGTAAATCAAAAAGTTTTGCAGAACCCATTATTGAACAGTTGATACAAAAAGATTACAGCGGTATTTTATATGATTTTAAATTTCCTGAATTAACGAATGTCGTTTACAGTTCTATTATTAATAACAATAAAAAAGTAAGTTTTTATATTGTCAATTTTACAGATTTGTCCCGATCACAAAGAACCAATCCCCTGAACCCTCGCTATCTTTCCAATCTAAGTTACGCAGACGAGTACACAGAAGCTATATTTAATAATCTAATGCCGGAACTTCTTACCAAGGGACCCGATTTTTGGAGCAGGAGTTCAAAGAGTTTGTTTCAAGCTGTCATGTGGTTTATAAAAAAACATCATCCCGAATATTGCACATTGCCTCATGTGATTGCAATATGTCTGAATCCAAACATAGCCCTTACCTTGCAAATGTTAGCAACAGATATTGAAACCCGTGGATTAGTTGCTTCAATAATAACAGCGCATACCAATAAATCAACAGACCAGTTAAGTGGAATAATAGCAACAGTTCAAAGCACGCTGGCGCGTTTAAATACGCAGGAAATATTTTGGGTATTATCAGGAGATGATTTTGATTTGAATATTAATGACCCGGAGGATCCAAAATTTTTATGTTTAGGAAGCTTTCCCACGCTTGTTGATTCATTAGCCCCTGTAATATCGTTAATAATTACAGTTGGTTTAAAGTTGATGAATCAACAGGGAAAACATCACAGTGCCTTTTTGGATGATGAAGCACCCACGCTATATATACCAAAACTGGAACAGATACCGGCAACAGCACGCAGTAATAAAGTTGCTGTTATATATATGGCTCAGGATTTTTCACAGATGGAGGATAAGTTTGGAAAAACAAAACGAGACACAATAATTGCAAATCTCAACAATCAATTTTATGGCAGGATAGGACATAAAGACACGGTTAATTATGTAACAACGATATACGGTAAAGAAGACAGGACTGTTATAAACCAAAGCACATCGAGTTCAAAGGGTCAAAGTGACAGTTCCAGTTTATCATCCAGTGAAAGCACACAGGAGCGACATGTTTTAAAAACACAGGACGTATTTAATTTAAAGCCCGGTGAATTTTGCTGTGTGGTTGTAGAAACAGGCAAATCATATATGAAAGCGCAGCTTAAACAGCCAAAAAAGAATACAAAACATCCTATCCCTGAATTTTCTACAGGTATAGATACGGCAGGTAATTTTACAAAAATTTATGAAGAGTGTGAGAGCATTTTGATTCAATACGATGCAAATTATCAGAAAAAGGAGAATCATATAGATCGTTTATTTGAATAATTCATAAAATGCAAAAATCATGAATCGAGTATGGAATTTAAGGATTAACAGAAAAGTATAATCGGTCCGTTTTTTTACTAGTCCAATGACAGTGCCATAAAAATTCATGAAAATTAATTGCTATGCAGAGCGAATAAAAAAAGATAAAACTATGTTAGAAAAAAAAGGAATTGATTACTCCCATCTTTTAAGCACAATTCGTGATAAAATGGGAAATGAGATTACATTTAAAAGCGGAACAAATCCTGATAAGGATATGTTTTTTGTAAGGAGAAACCCGGCAGGTAAGGCTCTTTATAAAGGTCGTTATCTGAATCAGCTTAAAGAAGGATTGCATCTGACTTTTGATGATAAGGGAAGTATTCCCAGTATGAAATATTATAATCAGGACACAGAAACAGAAATACCCAAAAACATTAAAATATATATGGCTGTGAAAAACGGTGATGATTTTGAAGTAAAAAAAATACTTTCTTTTAATCCTGATTTAATGGATTTAATAACACCAGAAGAATTACAGGGATTCCCTGCAAATGATGATGAAAAACTCAGGGCTTTTTCTATATTAGAATTAGCACTTAAAAATGACAATAAAAAAATTGCAGATTTTCTTATTGATGTAGGAGCGAAACTTACAGATTTTGAAATTAAGAATGTAGCAACAGACACTATCCGAAAACATGATCCACTTTCGTTTGCTATAATAAATTATAACAATTCCCTGATTGATAAAATTATTACTAAAGACCCAGATGTTCTGAAAATGCATCATAGAAAATTAATTAATGATATGAAAAACACGAATGAAATTAATATTCGTGGTATCAGTAATAGTTTAAGAAT
This sequence comes from Bacteroidetes bacterium GWF2_35_48, assembly GCA_001769125.1. Taxonomy (GTDB): domain Bacteria; phylum Bacteroidota; class Bacteroidia; order Bacteroidales; family GWF2-35-48; genus GWF2-35-48. The sequence goes on from MEOG01000063.1 coordinate 20,204, forward strand.
AATAAAAGAGGAAAACGATAAAAGATTAAAAATGTAAATATTCTTATCATGGAAAATAATTTAGAAAAAGATATATACAAGGATTTATTTATTGCTTCAAACACCTATAATACTTCTGATATCGTCCGCTTAGTTACTGTGGAAAACTGTAATGCTGTTATGCCTGAAGAAATGTTGCATGAATTTTCAACTCGGTATTCTTTATTAGAATCTTCGATAAAAAACAAGGATGATTTTGCTGTTGATTTTTTATTGTCTTATGGTTCTCGAATAGAATCTTATATTATTGAAAATTCAGTGAACGGCACAACACGTGAACACAATCCAATCGGGCTTGCAATTGCGAATGGAAATGAAAACGCTTTAGCAAATATGCTGAGTAGGAGATCCGATTTGCTAACAGAAAAACATGTAGATTTATTTTATAAGGTTGCCGCGAATCGGGAATTAACATATAGTGAATTAAGAGATATTTCAGAAGTGATGGTTCCGGTTTGCAAACAAAATGGAATTGATTTTGACTCGCAAGCTGCTACTATGTTATATGATATCAAGGTAACGCAGGATGATAATTTTAAAAGTTTTTACAATCAGCTTGTAAATGCAGAAATGGGACCTATTGAAAATGTCAATAAGAAAGAGTTGAATGAATTCATGGCGGTTTTAAGAGACAGTAAAACGGGAGAAGTTATATACTCAGGCGAATTCAAATACGGAAGAAAAGATGGTATGCACTTTAATGTTCATGATAGGAATTTGCAGGTTTCATGTTTTGAAATGGGACGAGAACTTAAGGTCCCCACAGACATTGAAATGTTTATAGCTTTAAAGAATAACAATATGCGTCAGGTTGAGCTATTGACAAGCAGGGCAACAATAGATTGTCTTCAACCTCAGAATATAGATTTTTTTCCTGAAAGAGAAAACGGACGATTAAGTTTGCTTGAAACAGCTATTGCAGAAGGTAAAAATGAAATAGCAAAACACCTGATTGACTCAGGGAGTAAGCTTGATAAATTTGAGATAAATGATGTTAAGAAGGGTATAACAAGAGAGCATGACCCTTTAATGGTTGCGATTAAGAATAATAATACTGAAATTTTTGATTATTTATCAAAAAAGAAACCTGAGCTGGTAACAGAGCTGCATATGCAAGAATTACATAAATTGCAAAACAAAGCACGATTTGATCAGACAGTCAACAAGAGTCCAGAGTATGCTTTCAAAGAATTAGATTTTAAGTTAAAAAAGGCAATACAGGAAGGTAATATTGATGAAGCAAAATCATTTATATTAAAAGGGGCAGATGTAAATGCAATTGAAAAATCAGATTTAATCAACCTGAGTGAAGAGCAAAAGAGTACTCTTAAAGAAGTATTAAAAAGTAGTATATCTGAAAAGCCTAGGCTGGATGGTTCCGCAGACTTAAAGATATAACAAAAGGGAGCATAGTTGCTCCCTTTTGTTATAAAGGGTATTTGTTCAGAACAATATACTAAAATGTATGTAAATTTAGAAACTAATATTTTTAACTGCTGTAATCCTGCGCTAGAAAAGAAATGCTGTAATCCTTTTTATAAAGTTATTTATAAATTCTGACAAAAATATATAATCAAACTACTACACTGATTTTACTTTTATGTATATGAATTAGAATCAATATTTTATACAAACGATGAAGAAATTTTAATAAAAATTAAAGTAAATTTGTGTATAGACCCTACTAATTTACTTTATATTTTTTGTTTAATAATTTTTTTGATTTCATTTTCGCCGATATTTTTTTTACGATTTTATTTGACATACAATTTTGTATTTCGATATAAGCGATATTTTGTTTTTACGTATTATTAATCATTCACGAAATGTAAAATCTTAAGTAATAAAATCCGTCCACGGAAAATAGAATGATTCAATTGAAGAGTGAATAAACAATATATTTATTAATTTAATTTAAAAGTAAGATGGATACAAAAAAAAGCAAAGAATTATCTGAAATTACAGCAAATTTTGGTAAAGCCGGCGAGACAAGAAAAGTTGAAAAAGAGGGTAAACAGTATGATGTTACTGATTTTTCTGTTGTGATTAACGAAAAAGACAAAGAGCCTAAATGGATTAATTGTGTGGCTTGGGGTGATAAAGCTTCAAAAGAAATCAGTGAAATAAAGCCCGGAACAGAATTACATCTGTCAGGAGTGATGAAGCAAAACGAACATGAAGGAAAAACCAGAGAGACTTTTACTGCTTATTCTTTTGCTCCAACTATTCAGGAAAGGCAGGGCTTTGTTGTAAGTGATATAGAGGCAAAAATAGTGGGGAATGAAAATAACTTACAGGTAGCAAATTTCAGTATTGGTATTAATAAAGGAAAAGAAGAGCCTGAATTTATCAAATGTACTGCATGGAATAAAGTTGCAGAACAGGTTAACGGGTTAAAAAAAGGAGATGAAATTCTTTTACATGGAAAATTTGGAAAAGATAAAATTGACAACATTGTGTTGGAAGTCAATAAGGTTCAGGTAATATCTTTAAAACAGGACAGGCTTGATGCATCCTTGATGAAGGCGGTTAAAGAGGGGGATGTGAATAAGGTTACTGAAACAATAAAAAATGGAGCAGACATTCAAAAAGTAACACCGGAACACATAAAGGCGCATGATCCGGAAATGCAGGAATTGCTTAAACAATCCATGAAAACGGGTATTGCAGAAAATAACAATTTGACTCCCAATGTTACTGAAAAGGCGCAAGGGATGAAAATCTAAAATAGGGAGCGAAAGCTCCTTTTTTATTTTAATGTGAGATTTACAGTTAAATGAAAAAATTTCTATTTACTTTATTTTTATTAGGATTTTATGGTACTCTTTTTTCCCAGGAAGAAGATCCATTCGGAACCATCCGAATAAATAACTTTATGGACTCTTTAGATAATATTGAATATATCCAGAAGTATACGGTGGATTCAGCTCCTGTTATTTCGGAAACAAACCAGATAACGGATACAAAAAAATCGGAAGTATCCTATCTGGACATTCGGGAAAAATTAGATGCTTTAAAGAAAAAATCTCCCATTGCTTTTGAAGCTACAGATGATATCGTAAAATCAATATTGTATTATCTGAAATACAAAAGAAAAAGCGTATCTGTTTTGATGGGACTTTCAAAAATTTATTATCCCTTATACGAAGAAGTTTTTATTAAGCATGGTTTGCCGCAGGAGTTAAAACATCTGAGTGCCGTAGAGAGTGCTTTTATTCCTTACATTACATCCCCGGCAGGAGCGAGGGGATTATGGCAGTTTATGCCCCAGACGGCTAAGGGTTATAAGATGAATATAGATTATTATACAGACGAGCGTTGTGATAAGTATAAGAGTACAGAAGCGGCTTGCAGGTATTTAAAAGATTTGGGAAAAATGTACAAAGGAGATTGGTTACTGGCTATGGCAGCATACAATTGTGGTCCGGGAAATGTGAATAAAGCAATCGCGAGGGCGGGGGGGAAGCGGACATATTGGGAAATATATAATTACTTGCCCAAAGAAACACAAAACTATGTACCCCGTTATATAACATTAACTTTTGTTTTGACGTATGGGAAAGAGTATGGAATCAGCCCTATGCCGAATAATTATTTTATAAAAACAGATACAATAACAGTAAGAAAAAACATATCGTTTGCGGAGTTGAGTGATAAATTAGGATTAAGGGTAAATGACATAAAATATTTTAATTCCGGATTTATTGCCGGAGTTATCACGCAGGGAAGTTATCTTGTTTTGCCGGAAGAAAAGATATCGGATTATATAACAAAAATAGAGCAGGGTAGGGTAGGGGTCAATAATTCGGTAAGCGGTAACAAGGATGAAAAAGTAAGCGGTAAAACTTTAAATTCGATTAATGAGAAGCCCCGGGAAGAGACAAAAGAGCAGGGCAAGGAAGAAGTGCCGGAAGAAGAATTTGACCCATTTGGAACAATTAAGAGGGGGGAGTGAGCTTGCTTGTATAATAGACATTTTAATAAGCACAGGATAAATACTATCATTTATAATGAAATTAAAAAAGGCAAAAGCTTTAAACAAGTTTGAGATAAGCTGGAATAATAATTATTTTTTACTATGTGATTTCAGAAAGCATTTTGGCCATTGTGATGTACCACAAAATTGGGATGAAAATCCGGTTTTGGGTCGTTGGGTTATCCGGCAACGTGTATATAAAAGAAGGCTCACAGAAGAAAGGGTAAACCAATTAAATAGGATTGGTTTTACCTAGCATATTTTTGATACAGCCTGGGAAGAAAAATACAGAGAATTGTTTTTGTTCAAAAAGAAATTTGGTCATTGCAATGTATCAAAGGGGATGGAGGAATATGTGCCCTTAGCAGAATGGTTGGCAAAATAAAGAAAAGGCAAGAAGACCAAAGCAAGTCGTATGACGCAGTATAAAATTGACAAGCTTGAATTATTAGGGATAGATTGGTCTATATATGTAAGACCAGGATGGGAAAAACAATATGAGGAATTGGTAAGATTCAAGAAAAAAAATGGACATTGCAGGGTGCCGCAAAAATTCAAGGAGAATAAATCTTTGGCAAACTGGGTCTCAATTCAGCGTCGTGATAAATACAAATTATCTGAAGAACAAATTGAAAAATTAAATGCAGTAGGATTTATTTGGAAGGTATTAAAGAGATAAACGGATATACCTTCTTTCATTTTTGAATAGACCTATTCATTTCTACTACTACTAATAGTACATCAATATTCCTTTCATTAATAATTATTCTGGGTTATTTGAATCCGTTTTTGCGTCATGTTGTATAACATGTTATTTTTTTATAACTGCAATTTTATTTCAGTGAGGGGCTTTATAATTGTAAAATATTTCTATTCTATAAATAATTAATAAAAACCTATAAGTATGAA
>MEOG01000064.1:0-90885 GCA_001769125.1 Bacteroidetes bacterium GWF2_35_48
ATACGATAATTTATTTAATTAACCAACTGATTATCAAATAGTTATGAACAAAATATTGTTCATTGTTATCATATATTAAAATTCAAAACAGTTTCTAATATTTTTTTAAAAATAAATTGAGACAGCGTATATTTATTATTAATGGAAATCTTTATTAATACAAATAATTTCGTATTGTTTATAAATTTTTAAAAAAACTGGAAAAAAAATTAATAAAAATGTAACTTTTTATAAAAATACAATGTATACATTATATGTAAACGAATCGGGAGGAAAGCGTATGAATATCTTTAAATTTTTATATAGAAAATTAGTTTTAAAATACAGACCGTATTACTCACATTTAGATTACTTCCAAAATTTGAGTGATCAGATTACTATTGATTACCTAATAAGCAACTTATCATATTCCAGCAACTATTTTGAAACAAATCAAAACATCCAAATTAATGGAATTAATTTTAACTCTCGCTTGTGTGAAATAATTGATAAAAAAAAGAAACCAAGCTACAAAACGCAGCATAAAAATATTAAAGAACTAGCAACGCTCTTTTATAGAAAAAAAATTGATGGGCATAAGGCAACAATGATGCTTGTTTTATTTGAAAGCAAACTAATTTTTGCAAGCTATATTTTTGATCATATTACAAGAAATAAATTAGAAAATATTCTTGATGTCATTTCTGTTAAATATTTGAACGAAATAAAAACGATTAGTTCTTCTTCTTTTATTTGCGATACTTTCGGAAATAAAATTCAGTACGTAGAAGGTATTGATTCAAGAATAAATTTTGCTTCCGGGGACAGGGAAGTCTTTCATAAATTAGGCGAATTAAAACATGCGGAAACAATGGCTGCTATTAATAATGCAAAACTGGCATATTCAAATCTTATTAACACTTTTTGATTTGTTCAACTTTGAGTCTACTCCTAAAACCCCATAAATTAAAAATGCCACAAACCTGCCTGTAATGTCATTTTGACGAAATGATACTTTTCGGAATGGATTCAACTTTATGTAGTTGTCATATAATGACTATTTTCAATAAAGATTAAAACGCCGATGTTAAAAAGGATGAAAGATTTCCCGAAAAAATTTCTTTCCCAATAATAAATAAACAAAAAGATATCACGTTTAATTTATATCTTTGCTATTACAGAAAGCAATGAAAAAACTATTTGCGATATTTTTTTTAGGATTAAATATTCTTTCCTATGCACAGGAAAAACCTGTTGCAAAAATGGGTATTTTCACAAAGACAATTGTCATTGAAGGTGACACCATTCCTTTAATCGAAATCAGACAGGTATTAATTTTTCCGCAATTTGTTTTTAAAAACAAAAGACAGGCAGCAAAATACGACCGACTTATTTACAATGTAAAAAAAGTATATCCCTTTGCAAAACTTGCAGGAGCAAAAATTCGTGAAATAGAAACAAATCTGGGATATATAAAAACAGAATCCCTGCGAAAATTTTATGTTAGAGAAGAAGAAAAAAAACTGAAAGCAGATTTTGAGGAAGACCTAAAAAAGTTAACAATTACACAAGGAAAAATTCTTATAAAACTTATTGACCGGGAAACCGGAAACACAACCTACCAGTTAGTGAAAGACCTGCGGGGATCTTTTTCTGCTTTTATATGGCAAACACTTGCAAGATTATTTGGTTCAGACCTGAAAGCAGAATACGACCCCTATGGTGATGATAAAAAAATTGAAATGATAATTCAGCTTATTGAAAACGGACAGTTGTGATGTCAATTACGAATTAAAAATTAAAAATTAAGAATAATGGAAATTCAATAGATGTAATATAGGTATACAATTGTTGATTCGATAGATGTTCAATTGTATTCCTATTGATTCCTATTTTGATGTTCAATAGTGCAACAATAGATGTTCGGTAGATGCTCAATAGTTAACTCGATAGTGCTACAATTGTATTCCTATTAAAATTAACATTACAAAAGCCCAAAATATTAGCAAAAAAAAATCTTCCTGCTAACGACTTTCGATGATTGCCCTGATAAGATTTTCAACACCTTCAGCTACTTCTGCAATGGATGTTCCTATCATATAACAGGGACTTGTAAAAATTAAATTCTCTTTATCAATGGCGACACCCTTATAGTCTGTAATAATATGAAATGCTCCAAATTTCTGTATATCTGCGGCTGTTGCAGGATCACTCCCTATTGTAACTTTAACATTGCTTAAAATTTTTGCAATAATTACCGGCGCAATACATAATGCAGCTATTGGTTTTTTCAATGCATACATTTCACGAACAGCCTTTTCAACTTCGGGGTTTACTTTTGTTTTTTCTCCATCAAAAGCATAATTAGATAAGTTTTTAGCAGCTCCAAAACCACCTGGAAAAACAATTGCATCAAAATCTTTTGCGGAAAAATCTTTCAAATTTTTAATTTTCCCTCTCGCAATACGTGCCGATTCAACAAGGACATTGCGTGTTTCAGGCATCTCTTCGCCTGTAAGATGATTCACTACATGTGCCTGATTGATGTCCGGAGCAAAAATTTCATAATTACTGCCATGCTTGCTTATTGCTAAAAGAGTTAATGTGGCTTCGTGAATTTCAGAGCCATCGTAAACACCGCATCCGGAAAGAACAACAGCAAAATTAAGTTGTTTACTCATCGTATTTTATTTTACTTCATATTATGAAAAACATTGTTAACATCCTCGTCTTCTTCCATTTTTTCAAGGAGTTTTTCAACTTCGGCTACTTGCTCAGGATTTAGTTCTTTGGTGTCATTTGGTATCCATTCAAATTCTGCGCTGATAAGTTCAAAAGAATGCTCTTCAAGATATTTCTGGATAGGTCCAAACGATTCAAATTCGCCATAGATAATAATAGCATCTTCCTCTGCAAAAATTTCCTGTACACCATAATCTATCATTTCGAGTTCCAATTCTTCAAGGTCTATCCCTTCTTTGGACTTCACTTTAAAATGACACTTGTGCTCAAACATAAAAGCTACACTTCCGGAATTTCCAAAGGATCCGCTATATTTTGAAAAATACATGCGAATATTCGCCACTGTCCGTGTAGTATTGTCTGTAGCTGTTTCAACCAGCACAGCTATCCCATGAGGAGCATATCCTTCATAAATTACTTCCTTGTAATCTGCCTGATCTTTGTTGGACGCTTTCTTAATAGCTCTTTCCACATTATCCTTAGGCATATTGGCAGCTTTCGCATTCTGAATAAGAACTCTAAGCCTTGGATTATTCGCAGGCTCCGGTCCTCCGGATTTTACTGCCATTGCAATTTCTTTTCCTAATCTTGTAAATACTTTTGCCATATTGCCCCATCTCTTGAGCTTTCTGGCTTTACGAAATTCAAATGCTCTTCCCATTTTATTTATTTATTTATATTATTAATTTTGTTGCAGCCTGCCTGTCGGCAGCTACCGTGTGGACACATCTTTTTATATCTTGATTTTGTCACAAAATTTGCATTCTTCTATTTTATTGATAGGTTTAGCATTGAAATTGTGCAAATTTTCCGCCAAAATCGTTTATGAGTTAGTTGTTTTTACCCCGAGCTATGCTCGGGGTTACAAACATTCGACTCCTCTGGAGTCGTTTTTTACAATTTGTGTCCACACAGTAGCTGTCGGCAGACAGGGTTGCAGGTTGCAAGGTAACCGGGGATTGAGTCGAAGTCAAGGTTGCAAGTTCTCTGCTTACCACTTACCACTTACCAACTTCCCACTTACACTTCAATAATTTCAATTTTCAAAATTTTATCTCCGGCACTTATTTCATCAATAAGTTCGAGGCCTTCGTAAACTTTTCCGAAACAGGTATGATTTCTGTCAAGATGCTGCGTATTTCTACGGTTATGGCAAATGAAAAATTGCGAGCCACCCGTATCTCTTCCTGCATGTGCCATTGATAATACACCCTTGTCGTGATATTGATTTTCGCCTGTAAGTTCGCATTTAATAGTATAGCCCGGACCGCCAACTCCTGTACCTTTAGGACATCCTCCCTGAATAACAAAATCAGGAATTACCCTATGAAATGTTAAGCCATTATAATAGCCCGATTTAGCAAGCTTAATAAAATTTTCTACGGTTCCCGGCGCATCTTTCTCGTAAAAATTTACTTTCATGATGCCTTTTTCGGTGTGAATTTCTGCTGTTTTCATTTATCTATAATTAAAATAATAAAATGCAATATTACATTTTTTCCTGATAAACGAAAATGCAAAATAAAAAAAAAGGAGCTCCAAAAAATTTTGGAAACTCCTTCTCTCTCACACTACGGGGATTGGGTTATTTTAAAATTCTTTTTACAATAATCGTTCCGTCGGTATTCGTTATCTTTAGAACATAAGCTCCATCAGCTAATCCGGTTACAGGGATTGATAATGTCTTATTCACATTATTTGCATTAAAAACAAGACTTCCCTGAATTGTATATAAAGAAACTGAAACGGGTGCATTTTCACAATTCAAATATAAATAATCCTTAACAGGATTCGGATATACAAGAATATTATCTGCTCTTACCTCATTGCATCCAGTCATGTTTAGCTCTTCTGGAGTTACTGTATAATTTGTATTCAGCACATACAGTGTTTTTGCTCCTCCGATACAATTAATCACAAGAACCATATTATATGTACCGGGAGCAGTAATGTTATAAGGAACAATAATTGTGTAAGCCTGCCCATTTACAGTAATAATCCACACTCCGGTAACAACGCCGTTGGAATCAGTTGATACGCTGTTAACCCATGCGCTGTCTATTGGTGCTGTTATTATACAGGTATCAACCTGACTGCTTAATGTATCGGTTGGAATATTTGTTGAAGGGATACTGTCAAGGCTTGCGCATCCATAAGCAGTGAGACCATTTGCATCCGTTACTGTTACACAATAATAACCGGGACATAAATTTGTCAAATTCTGGGCTGCCACCCCATTACTCCATAAATAAGAGAAAGGCGCAGTTCCTCCATAAATATTTGCATACGCATATCCATTACAAGTCGGCGGTACATTTTGTCCAATTCCGGTTAATACATCAACCCATAAAATTGTGTCATTAGGATTAATCGCACCCTCATAAATTATAAAACTTACTGTTGCCTGATTCATTAGAGAATCATTAACCACAACGGTATAAGTACCTGGACATAAATTTCCATTAAGGTCTGAAATAGAAACCGGAGTTGAACTGTTTGATGCGAAAACCTGATAAGAATATGGAGGGTAACCACCCACAACACTTAAATAAGCAGTGCCGTTACACATATTATAATCTGCATTCTCTGTTGAAACCGTTACTACCAGATTCGTGTCAGGGTTTGTTGAACTCCCGATTGCAAAAGTTAAAGTATAAGAATTCTGCATATTATCATAAACAGTAACCGTATACATTCCCGGGCACAAGCTGTCTAATGTCAGAGAAGACAACATTGTGGTATAACTCATTCCTGAAAATTGAACAATAAAAGGCGCTGTTCCGTTATAGAAATATAATGTTGCTGCACCATTACAAGCATTTGAGGAAGAATTTACTGTAGAAACAGAAACTGTAAAGGATGGCGTGGAATCTAAAGGATAAACATTAAAAGTCGCCGAATTTGAACAGTTAGCATTATCTGTAACTGTTACCGTATACAAACCGGGAAATAAACCATTCAGACCTTGTGTTGTTGCACCATTGTTCCATTGATACGTAATAGGGAAAGTAGCATTTGTTACAGTTGTAGAAATCGCTCCGTTTGCTGTATTTGCATTCGTTGCCGGAGTAACTGAACCGCTGATAACGATATTGCAATTTGTATTATTTATAAACAAAGTATCGCAATAAGTGCTTGTGCAGTTATTTGCTGTTGCAATTGTAAGACATACATTGACAATAGAATTTGTAAATGTAATTACAGGGTTTTGCTGATTTGAAGTCGTGCCATTACCAAAATTCCAGTAGTAATTCAAAGAATCTCCGGGATTTGAATTCTGGTTATAACCAAAAAAATAAACCTGACCTGATGAACCTGTCTGGTATGAAAAATAAGCCTGACAACCGGTTGTGCTATCCTGAACAACTGTAACCGTAACATCTGCCGTATCAATAACATTTGTTGTACCGCACACAGAAACTCCATACACAAAAACATCTGTGCCAACAAAACCCTGATTAGGCTGATAAATTATACTTTGTCCGGAAACAGTTACAGTGCCATGTTGTGGGGCTAAAAATGCTACTGCACCGGAATTATTTATTACAACACAGTAATTGGGGGAAAATCCAATATCATTTGCCATGACATTAATGGTAACAGCAGTATTCGTAGTTGTTGAAGCATAATCCGATTGCGTGTATTGTTGTGCAAACAGATTTAATGAAGCACATAAAAACGTTACTAAAAAAAATGTAAAGATTTTTCTCATAGCTTTATATAGTTTAATTAGACATTAGGGACATACATTAATATAGACATAGAAAAAAGAAAAAGGTTGCTTATAGAGGAAAATTATTTGATAATTTTCTTCATAAAATTTCTTCCGTCTTTTGAATGAAGAGTAAAAAGATAGATGCCGGAAGGGTATTCAGAAAAATCAATTGTTATGGTTTGTTTCCCTTTCTGAAATTCAGTTTCAAGTGAATTTATTTTTTCGCCTAAACAATTTGTTACAGTGATTGTAAAATAATCAGGAGATTCAATATTAAATGTTACATTCAGTAAATTGCTAACAGGAACAGGGAAAGCTTTCATATTCAAATCATCAGTTAAATCTACTGATGGAGAAAAAATAGATGTAATACTTGTGCCTCCAATATTTATATGTAAATCGCTTCGGGAGTTCTGCTGATCCGTTAGCTGTACATTAAGCGGTAGTGTTTGCAATCCAGCTTTTTCAGTGTATAATTTGTAATTTTTCATCGCAAGATTATTAAACTTGACTTTCCCTTCAGCATCTGAAAGCTTGAATGTAATCGGATTATTATTTTCATCAAGAAGCAGTACAGGCATATTTCGTGCATTAGAAGATGTTTGCGGATTCTGCTGCTCTCCGGGAAGATTCCAGTTTAAATCATAAATTGTTTCTTCATAAGTTGAATCACAAGTATGAATAAGATGCGCTTCAATAGACCCATTTCCATAAAAATCAGGATTTGCAAAAGCATATTCAAGATGAATTTCCGGCGATACTTGCGAGTCAGAATTATATACTATAGCTTCATTCCAAAACATTTTATCTCCATAATAGGTAGGAAAATAGCGCTTGTTAAAATTCAAATCATAATCGTAAAAAGGAATAGCATAAATAAGATAATTTCTCACAGGAGCAATGAAACACCAAACTCCGCTTAGTACAGGCGATAGTGCAACAATTCCTTTCGCTCTGTAATACTCGTCAACATCAAAAACAATCACAACTCCCGAGGGCAATAAATCATTTCCTGCATATACAAGTCCACAGAAATTTTTTAATGTATTAGGAGTTACAGATATATTTATATCATAACACGATGCGCACTGTTCGCCATTTTCAAAAAAAGTATACAGACAAACATTATAAATACCGGTATCAGGAAAAACATGTTCAGGGTTCTGCAATGTAGAAGAATCGCCATCCCCGAATTTCCAAAGCCATGATATAGGACTCCCGGGAGTTTCATCTAAAAAATTTATCGTTAAATAATTTTGCCCGATATTATTACTGAACTGCGACTGGCAGGTAACAGGACTTTCAACAACCAACAAATGGCAATAAGAAGAAGTGCAACTGTCTACTGTAAATATTTTCAGGCACACCTGATACATTCCCGGAGTACTATAGGAATGAACAGGATTTTTAACATCTGAAGTATCGCCATCGCCAAAATCCCATTGCCAGGCAACAACATTTCCCATAGAAAAATCTGAAAATATATAAGCCATACCACTGCTGTCTGCCGTATTTTTATGATACGAAAATGAAGCATGGCATAACGTCTGAGAAAAGCTATGGAAAGAATTATAAATATTTTCACAATGTGTACTAACACAATTCTGTGAAGAATGTACTGTTAGGCAAACATGATAAATTCCAGAGTCGGGAAACACATGATTCGGGTTTTGATTATATGAATAAAAATAATCGTCAAAGTCCCATTGCCAGTCTACAATATCTCCTACAGATGCATCCTGAAACTGGTAACAATTCTGACAATTTGCGGGTTCGTATAAAAAATGCGCATCACAATTTGTATTTGCAATAATAATGCTGTCACAATAAGTGCTGCTGCATCCATTAGACGTTGTAATTGTAAGACATACATATCCTATACCGGAGTGGAAATAATGCAAAGGATTTTCAACATTACTGTAAGTAGAATCTCCAAAATCCCAGTGAAAAGTATTCGTATTTCCGGGAAACAGAAATGTATTAAAACCATGAAAAGAAACCTGATTTGTTTGCGGATTTACCTGAAATGTAAAACCGGCATTGCAAGCTACAGAGTCCGGTGGCAAAATATCAACATACACACGAGCTGTATCAATTGAAAAAGAAAGCTTGTCATATATTGCAATTCCATACACAAATTCATCCTTTCCGATATAATCAGGGTCGGGAGTGTACATAATGCTGTAATTATTCAAAATAACATAACTCCCGTTAGATGGTGGAATTAATATTACTCCCATGCTATCCTGATAATGCGTAGTCATATAATACGAAGTAGAATAGCCGTCATTGTTGCGAACATCAATAACAACAGGGGTATTTTCAACAGTAGTAATTTGGTCAGGCTGGGCAAACTGAGAGAAAGCTGATAATCCAATCAACAAGTTTAATACTAAAAATATGGGTTTTCTTAATATCAAATCTATTTTAAATTATAATAAAAACCTCTAAAACCTTTATTAAAACTTATATTTTACTCCAAATTTTATACCTGCGCTTTGGAATTTATGTGACATATAATATTTATTTTCAAAAACTGAATTCAGGTTTTTCCGAAAATACGGTTCTCCAAATATAGTAAATTTAGTTGACAAATCCAAACCAACATTGAAACTCAACAACATAGAGAACATTATGTTATTAAAAGGCTGTTTTTCTTTTTCCAACACAACAAAACGAAGCCCGTCCTGATTGATTGTAGTTCCCCTTACATTTTGAAAAAAGCCTGTAGCAATTCCCCCTTTGAATGCAAAAGACAATTTATTTTGTCTGAGTTCAAAACCAACCATTACTGGAATTTCAAAATAACTGTATTTATTTTTTACAGTGCTATATGTATTTGTAGTAATAGTATCGTATCCTTTCTGCAGCGTTGAATCTCTGTGATCTTGCCAGGTTTGGTTAATTATACCGGGTAACCAGATTGAATCGCCGTTCTGCAACAAAGAATCCATGTCCAAAAACCACACAGTATCATTCACAAAAAAACCATTATTAAAATACTGATAATAATCAAATGAAAAAACATCCTTGAATTGCTGCTGCGCTTTTATTTTCTCTGTAAGCTCCGTATAAGCAACACCGCACTGGAACAGCCAGTTTTTCCAATAATAATTCAGATTTGCTCCAACAGAGTAGGAAAATGCAGGATCAGTCAGCGATTTCCTGTAATCCACAACATTATTAAACTCGGAATTTAAAGATTTAAAAATACCCTGATTGTATAATGGAGAAAAATACAATTCTGCTGCCCACGCTGATTTCAGAAACACAATGGGAGAACCTAAAACACTATATCCAATCGTATCGGGATACTGACGAATAAAAGGATCTGTTGTAATCAGAGGTTTTCGTGCTTTAAGAAAAGATAAGGGGAGTTTAATTTCTTCCTTATTTAGCACATCAGGATTTTCAGAATTTTGCTTTTGTTCGTTATATGTTATCAATGCTTTGTTTTCATCAGGGATGTTCTTTTTTTCTTCATTCTGTCTGAAAAAAACAGGTGCTCCTGTATTTGCTTTTAATTTTTTATCAGGAGTTTTATTTTCTTTATTTTTATTATTCAGTGAAGGTTGATTTTCCGATGCTTCGCCTTTTTTTGTATTCAGAAAATTTATTAACTCTTTGCTAAGCTTTTGAGCTTTTGGCTTTGACTGTTCGGTATCATCAACCGGGTCGGTTTTTCTATCTACATCCAGTGCTATAAGATTTGATTCCGTTTGGGGATTTTTTTCAGCAGAAACCGATTCAATATTTTGGTTGGATGTCTGATCCGAAAAAACATTTATTCCAATAACAGTGAGCAAAACAGCCGCAGCTCCTGTATAATATATATTGAACCTCGTGAGGGAGAATCGAAAAAATAAAATCCACCATAGTTTGCGGGAAATATTTGACCATAATGCAGAGGAAGGATCAAGTTTATAATCAGAAAATTTTCCTTTAAAAAACCCACCCAACTGATAGCGCCACAGCTTACTGTTAATGCCATTCCACACCCCCTTTGAAGGCTGCATTTCCTGCCCTTCAAAGGAATTTTTAAAAAGATCTTCTATGTTTAAATTTTCATTCATGCTCCAGTTGAAGCTTTGTTTTAGATAATTCTGCCAATTTTTTTTGTATTAATGCTTTTGCTCTTGAATACTGTGATTTGGACGTTCCAATGTCAATATCAAGAATTTCTGCTATTTCTTTATGCTTATAGCCTTCAATAGCATAAAGGTTAAAAATAAGCCTGAAACCATCGGGTAAACTATTAATAACTTTCAATAATTCCTCTTTTGAAAATTCTGCTGTTTCAATAGTATTTTCATCTACTTCGCTTTTTTTAATATCATCAATATCTAGATGATAATAATGTTTCAGGTTTGCCCTATAATTAGAAATAGCCGTATTGATAATGATACGCTTCATCCAGCCTTCAAAAGAACCTGTTCTGTTATACTGCCTGATATTGAGAAAAACCTTCACAAAAGCATCCTGCAATACATCTTCAGCCTCTGCCCTATGGCTGGCATACCGGACGCAAATACCTAAAAATGTTGCAGCATATTTATCATACAACATTTTCTGGGCTTTCCTATCCATGCGAATACATCCCTCAATTATATGCTCCAGGTCGGCCATGCCAGTTTTCAGATTAAAGACTTACAATATTAAAAAAAGGTTGCATTGATACAAAATTTAAAATGGTTTTTAACAATAATTGGTGGAGGCACTCTTTACAAACGAACACAAACTTGGGAGGGTAATGTTGCTTTATGTTTTACAAATATTTTGCGGCTCTGCCGCTGCATAACAAATTTAGCAGCAGAGCTGCGATAACGTTTGTAGCAGCGATAGCTGCGTTGTTTACAAAGGTACAGCGCACCAGAATATTATTATTTTGATTTCAATCCTAATTTTTCATAAAAACAGAAAAATGAGATATACAAAATAGCCTAATTACTACTTCTGCAATTTCTTTTTTTCCTGAATTTTTTTCAGGATTTCTTCCTGAACAGCTTTTGTTACGGCCATGTACTGAAAAAATTCCATTGAATAATTTGCCCTACCACTTGACATATTGCGAAGTTGCGTTGCATATCCGAACATTTCCATCAAAGGAACAAAACCGTTAATTTTCTGTGAACCCTTTCTATGCCTGCGCATAGATTCTATTTTACCTCTGCGTCTGTTCAGATTCCCAACAATGTCGCCAATATAATCGTCCGGGGTATTAATTTCAATTTTCATTACAGGTTCAAGAAGCTGAGGCAATGCTTTCATAAAGGCTTGTTTAAAACAAATAGAAGCGCATGTTTGAAAAGCCATATCCGAAGAATCTACAGGATGATAATTACCATCATGCAAAACAACTTTCACATCAACAACCGGAAAGCCGGCTAAAACGCCCAGATGTATTGTCTTTTGAATCCCTTTGTTTACCGAAACAATAAATTCAGACGGAATAGCGCCCCCTTTGATTTTATCAACAAATTCATAACCTTTACCCGTATTTGGCTCAAGTCTGATACAAATCTGCGCATACTGTCCTTTTCCTCCCGATTGTTTTGCATATTTATAATCACTTTCCACTTCTGTAGTAATTGTTTCTCTGTATGAAACAGAAGGCTCCCCTACTTCAACTTCAACGCCAAACTCATGTTTCAGCCTGTCTATTATAATTTCAAGATGCAACTCTCCCATTCCTGCAATTACAGTTTCCAATGTTTCCTCATCAAATCGAACATTAAAGGATGGATCTTCATTTGAAAGCTTATGCAATGCTTCACCCAATTTACTCTGGTCTTTTTGTTTAGGAGGCGCAACTTTCAACTCAATTACAGGTGGTGGAATATGAATGTTTTCGAGAAACAAGGGTTGTTCGCTGTCGCACAGGGTATCGCCTGTTTTAGTAAATTTCATTCCTATCAGAGCAACGATATCACCAGGTCCAGCCTCATAAATCTCGACTCTTTCCTTGGCATGAATTTTAAAAATTCTGCCTATTCTTTCATATTTTCCTTTGGTAGAATTAAATATTTGCATGCCGCTTTTTAACAGACCGGAATACAATCTTATAAAAGTCTGCTGCCCGACAAAAGGATCATGAATAACTTTAAAGGCAAGAGCAGCAAAAGGGTCTTTAACAGAAGGATTTCGGGTTCTTGTTTTTTCAGGATCATCAATATCTATACCCACAACAGCACCCACATCTAAAGGAGAAGGCAGATAGTCAACAACTGCATCAAGCAATTGCTGAATTCCTTTGTTTTTATATGCAGCACCACAAAATACAGGTGTAATCATCATCTTAAGTGTAGCCTCACGCGCAATTCTTTTTATTTCAGAACCAGATACCTCTTTTTCTTCAATAAATGCAGTCATGATTTCATCATCAAAATCGGCCAGTCTTTCCAGAATTGCATTTCTGATTTCCTTGCTTTTCTGAATTAAATTATCTGGAATATTTATTTCAATAAGTTCTTCTGGGGTATACGAATATGCTTTTTGAGAAATAACATCCACAAAGCCTGAAAAATGTTCTTCTTCTCCAATCGGAATATGAAAAGGAACAGCTTTCGCTTCGAGATTTTTATTCAATTGTGAAACTACTTCAAAAAAATCAGCGCCGGTACGATCCATTTTATTAATAAAAGCAATACGCGGAACTTTATACCTGTCTGCCTGATTCCATACAGTTTCTGACTGTGGTTCTACACCGCCTACAGCGCAAAAAACGGCAACCATTCCATCTATAACACGCAAAGAGCGCTCAACTTCAATCGTAAAATCAACGTGTCCGGGTGTATCAATAATGTTGATATGAGAATCGTTCCACATACAGGAAATCGCAGCAGAAGCAATAGTAATGCCCCTTTCCTGCTCCTGCTTCATAAAATCCATGGTTGCCTGACCATCGTGAACTTCTCCTAATTTTCTGGTAACGCCTGTGAAAAAAAGAATCCGCTCTGTTACTGTTGTCTTGCCTGCGTCTATATGCGCAGCGATTCCTATATTTCTTAATTTCTTTAAAGTCATTTTTTCTAAAATAAAATAATAATTACAATTACAATTACAGCGACTGTTCTGGCTAATGCTAAATAAAGTTGTTGTATATAATGATTTGTAGCGGTATTAAAAAACAAATTTTTATCTGGAGGATAAGATATTTACTTTGAAACCCAACAAAAGTTTGCGAAAATAAGACAAATTTTAATGAAATGAAAAGCTTTTTACTTTTTAGAATGAAAAAAGTAAAAAAATAATTATAAAAAATTGTACAGGCAATGCTATTTTTTTATATTTGTATGTTAACCAAGCATAAATTACAAAAACCCAAATATTATGAAAAACAAGTTTTTTATTTACCTGCAAGCGATTAGCAAGATTATTTCAGGTTTGAATAAGAACCTTTTGTTCAGACTCATTCTGACAAATGTTGTAATCTTCATTTTATTGCTGAGCAGCCACAGCAATTTATCTGCGCAAATGACAAAATGGACATTCTACCAGAAAAGCCAGAAACAGGTTTTCAGAGAAGATACCGTAAATATTTTCGACAGTGTTTACTGGGATAATAATATACGCCATTTTTACAAATACAACTATCATGTAACAGAAGAGTTTAAAGGTTTTCCTTATGATCCTGTCATTAAAATTGTCGAAGATAAAATAGGGAACATCTGGTTTCAATGTAATAATGTTTATGGAAGTAATGTTATCGGAAATAATAATGGCCGCTTTTATGTTTTGAACTATTTCAATTCCGGAATCAGTAATGTTTTTGATGTGGCATGCGACAGCTCAAACTTATGGTTAACGCATAATAACATGTTATTCAAATACACAAACAATATCGCGAATAATACAGGCTTAATAGGGTTAAGTAACTACAATAGATTAACGGTAGCAAATAATGGTAAATTATATGTTACGAATTCATCCTTTATCAAACAATATTATAATGGTTCATGTACTGATATTCCTGGTCCGACTAATTTTATTCCACCCGACAACTTTTTTACCACATCGGATATTCTTAGTATTTGTTCTGATAATAATAACAACCTTTGGGTTTGGGCTTATTTATCGTCAATGCAAATGATGGAAATGGTATTAAGCAAATATAGTAATGGCAATTGGGCAAACGAATATCCTTCAATAAATAATACATTGTACAAAAGCCATTTTAGTAATGTGATGTATTTTTCAGGTTCGCTTCAGGAATACAATGGTTCCGGTTGGACTGAATATACAACGCCAAGCGGTAATATTTCAAGCATAACAAAAGATAGTACGGGAAGATTTTGGATTGGAACAGCTAACAACGAGGGGGTATTTGTTAAAAACGGCAGTATCTGGAATAACTACAACTATCAGAATTCTGCGCTTCCCGAAGCGAAAGTGAAATATATTTTTACAGATTATTCTAATCAGGTTCATGTTGCAACAGACAGCGGACTGTATGTTTTTAACGGAAGTAATTTCGATGCATTTTATCCTGCCATAAATGGGTTATTTAATGATGATGCGCATTTTGCGACATTTGATCCGCAGAATAAACTTTGGATTGGTTCTTTAAATTCATTTTCGCATCAAAATAATAATGGTTGGAAAAATTTTACTTCTAAAATGAACAACAATGTTCAAGTTATTAAAGATATTGCCTTTGCGCAAAACGGAACAGCATGGATGCAGGGTGCCTGGTCCAATCTTATATCTTACGATGGGACGAATCTTACTGTATATACACCCGATGATTCGACCTTATTAATGAGTGACAGTAAAACCATTTGTATAGATCATGAAGACAATGTCTGGCTTGCATCAAAAAACAATGGAGTCGTAAAATTTGACGGCGCAAACTGGCACTATTTTAATGGAACTACAACTCCTGTTTTGAATTTAGTAAAACCTTCCGATATGTTAAGCAAAGATTCTGCTATATGGATGATAAGCCAATCCGGAAGATTATATCGTTATCAATCTAATGAGTGGAGTACTTTAACCTTTCTGCCTTTGACCTGGCCTACGTACATTTATCCTCTTATGGATATTGATAAGCGTGGAAATATATGGGTTACAACAGTCAATAACGGACTCGCTGAATACAATACCACAACAGATGTTTGGACCTATCATCAGCCCTCAACAAATTTAAAATTTTTAAAAATTGCTATAGATAAATATGGAAACAAATGGGCTGCCGGAGATACTTTTTTAACACGATACGACGGCTACCAATGGAAGTATTTTTTCAAAAACAATTCGCCCATTCCTAAAGCATACATCAGCTCCCTTCAAAATAAATGTATTAACGACACAGTTAATATAGTTGCTGCTTATCTTTATGAAGGAGTAATTACTCTAAACACAGGCATTTCAAGAGTTGAAGCTACTTTACGCGGTAATGTGAAACTGAATTCAGCACCCGTTGATCATGGTTATGTTTTACTTTATAAAAAAACAGCCAATTCTATTTCAATACCCGTTGACAGCGTTACAATAAGCAGCAACGGAAATTTCTTATTCACTAAAATTGATACCGGTTTATATTACATTCACGCATTTCCTTCGTCCGACTATTTCCCTGAAACATTTCCAACCTATTACGGAGACCAATGTTATTGGGCTGATGCTACACCAGTGTATATTGACTATACAGAATTATACGATTCACTCGATATAAATATTGTTAGTCCTTCGTTTCAAACAGGAGCAAACTATTTAAGCGGAAAGATAATAAGCGCAGGCTCATCTTCTCCTGTTACTAATGCCGATGTTCTCCTGAAATTAGTACCTGATAGCATTATAAGGCTTACTTGCACAAACGATACCGGATATTATGTTTTTGAAAACATTCCGCAAGGGCAATACAATATACTTGTGGATATCCCCTGTCTTCCTATGGATTCAGTATACTTCGTAGATTTTTCATCGAAACTTGTCTGTGATAATCTTGATTATTTTGTTTCTGACACAAGCATTTTTATTGATAATACAACATCTTTAAAAAACAATAAAAATGATTTTCTGTTTAAGATATTCCCAAATCCTGCGAGCGGGCATATAAATTTTATTAGTGATAAAGTGCCCGATAGAATAATAATTTACGATATGATGGGAAGAGTTGTTTTCTTATCTCGTGAAAAAATAGTATCAGGACGTATTAATACAGAATGTTTTTCAAAGGGTATTTATCTTATGAAAGTAAGGACTGGAGAGTCCGAACAAAAATATAAATTTGAAAAGGAATAAATTCTGAGCTATCAAGATCAACAATTCACACATATTTTTTTTCAGATATATTTCAAAAGACATATAAAATATATTAAATTTATTTTTTGAGTTTCCTTAGAAAAGTCAAATTATTAAAAAAAAAAGTTTTCGGAGTGGACTCTTTTTTTAACCCATACAATTATGAAAAAGTTTTTATTGTTATCAATTGCTGCACTATTTCTATTTTCTGCAAATAAAACAAGCGCTCAAATTTTTACTACTAATTGGGATGAACAAAATGGGATTCCGTATCATCAATCTTTTGATATGAATACAGGGTTTCATTCATTTACAACAGATGAAGAAGGACGTTCTGCATTTCTATTAAAACAGGACAATCTCATTCGTGTTTTTCAAAATGGAAATAAAATTAAAGATATTGAAATAGTATCCGGCGCAAAAGATTTCTGTTTTTATCAGGATAATTTTTTCATATTATATCAAAATTTTATTGCACAAATTTCCATGTACAATAATACAGTTGAATATTACAAAATATCAGGAAAAGATTTTGAAAAAATAAGTGTTTCAGAAAACTTAATGTATTTATACAGCAGCAGCCAGAAAACAAGTGTTTACAACGCAAAAAATAAATCCGAATTTTTATTTATTAAAGAAAAAATCCTTTTCTCGAATCATACAGAAATATTTTCAGAGAAAATATCAAATCACAATTTTACGCTTCAATTTAACAAGATAAAAAAGAATTTTCACACGGTAAAAAAACTTGCATCTGCTGTTGTAGCAGGCTATTCTAACAATAAAATTTATCTCGATGTTCAATATATTGTTCACGAAATTCCGCTTAAAGCTGAAAGAGAAATTTGGATTATCCCAACAAGTATCAACGGTTTTTCAGAAAATATCAGCATTGTAAAAATTCCTGACTGCTATTACATATATGTTAAAAATGATATTCTTGTCAATGAAAATGGTTGTTTTTACTCACTAACCACACCTTTCGGAATAGAAATCCACGAAATAAATGAAACAACAAATATTCTTTTGCCTGCTCAATACGAGGGAGTGCATTTCAATAATTTACTACTTGAATCAAAAGAGGGAGATGTATCAGGAAGCAATAGCAATAAAGCGCCCATAACACGTGCAGAAATTATTGCTTATGCAGAACCTTACGAAACGCACGTTTGGACATGCAGTGCCAGCAATATTAAAGATTACTTGTGCAACGGGAAACAAGTATTAACGCCATCATGGGTAACAGTAGGAACACACCATGCGCTTCCCTACATGTGGGGAGGCTGGTCGAATCTTACGCAATTCAATCAGGGATTGCTGAATAATGTATCTGCCGGCGATTGCAATACTACTGGCGGTGGCGCAGGGGCTTCCTGTGCTGTAGGTGTTGATTGCTCCGGTTTTGTTTCCCGCGCATGGAATTTATCAAGCAAATATGGCACATCCACACTGCCCAATATATCTACCGCTTATGCCAGTTTTACTCAATTGCTTCCGGGAGATATTGTGAATTATGCAGGTCATCACGTCCGCCTTATTCATACATTAAATGCAAACGGATCATTTTATATAATTGAATCTTCTGCATCGGCAACAGACTGGAGAGTCGGCTATTGCACATATACGGTTGCAAACCTGCAATCTTCATATATTCCCCGCTATTACAATGATGTGATAAATACGATTCCCGATACCGTTCCTCCTGTTACAACGATGGTAACATCCAATTGGCATACAGAAGATTTTGATGTGAATTTTACTGATACAGATAGTTCAGGAATTCAATCATTATACTGGCTTCCGACAGGTTTAAGCGAAAGCACATGGACAACCAATCAGCAATTGGGCTTTATGTATAATAATTTCAATGATACAATTAACCCTGACTGGACACTTGTTGAACCAAGCTGGAGCTTTATTAATGGAGCAATAAATCAAAGCAATGAATCGCTTACGCAAAACAATGCATACACGCAACTTGAGCAAGACAGTACTTCTTCCTATCTTTTCAATTGGAAAATGAAATTATCGGGAAGCGAAACAGATCGCAGGGCTGGAATTTATATCTTCGCAGACAGTGCTACAGCTTTGCAACGCAACAATTCCTATATGATATATTACAGGGCAGACCTTGACCTTTGCCAGATATATAAATCAACCAATAATACAATTACTCTTATGGAAGAAGACCCTTGTGTTATTGATGAAAATAATTGGTTCGACTGCAAGGTTACTTACAATCCTGTAAACGGAATTATTACAGCATATCTTAATAATGAACCTATTTCATCATGGACAGACCCTGAACCTTTAAAAAGTGGAAAATATTTATCGCTGCGTACCGGATCCTGCAATGCTTTATTCGATGAATTCAGAGTTTACAGAAGCAGACAAAATCTTATGACCGTAACAACCGGAATAAACGGAATGATACAATCTGAAAATCCTGATCCTGCTACACCAGCATGCAACATTCACTCGATTGCCATTGACCTTGCTGATAATTTCAGAATTACAAATTTTTTAACAAATATTGATTTGACTGCCCCTAATGAAGTAAATGAAATTTCTGATTTGAATATTTCGGATGTTGATACAATTGTCGTTGCCGTAGAGCCCTCGTGCTATTGGAGTCCTTCGTCAGATATTAACAGCGGAATAATCGGATACAGATTTGCACTTGGAACTGCTCCCGGTTTCAGCAATATTTACAACTGGTCTTTTACTGCAGATACGCAAGCCACTTGTTCCTCAGTAAACCTTTTAGAAAATCAGGTATATTATTTTTCAGTTAAGGCAGTAAATAATGCAGGACTTGAATCGCAGGCAAGCAGTTCAGATGGATTTGTGTTTGTTACGAATACTTCAGAAAAACGAAACAATAACATAACAGATATTGTCATATATCCGAATCCGGCATCAGACAAGATATATTTTATAACATCCGATAAAACAGTAAAAAGCTTTAGCCTTTCAGATATCAGAGGGAAAATCCTAAAACAATCGGAACTTAACGACAGCAAATTTTCAATCGCAGTTCATGATATTTCGGATGGAATTTATTTTCTAAATTTCTTTGATGAAAACAAGCAAGTAGTAAAGACGGAGAAAGTAATTATCAAAGCAAATTATGAATAATGCGAATTAGTGCTTGCAAGAAAACGTTGATATGCTTTAGCAGTGATTGAAACTTGCAACCTTGACTTCGACACTTCGGCAAACTCACTTCGACCAGCTCAGCGCATCGCAGTGCAACGCTCCGCTCAGTCTACGGTCAAACCTGCAACCTGATAAGTTGAGCGAAGCCGAAACTTGCAACTCTACCAACCTGCAACAATAAAATAGAATAAAAAAAAACACCATGTCAAACCTTCAATTATACAAAGCATCTGCCGGTTCAGGAAAAACATTTAAACTGACAGAAGAGTATCTTAAATTAATTTTTAAAGAGCCATCAAATTATAAGCACATTTTGGCTGTTACGTTTACAAACAAGGCTTCCGGCGAAATGAAAGGGCGAATAGTGAAAGAGATCTTCAAACTGTCAACTGATTCAGAATCGCCCTATATGCCTACATTATGCAAGTTTATTGCTGTGTCGGAAAAAGAAATTCAGACCCGCGCAAATTTATTATTGAATAGAATTTTACACGACTACTCCCGCTTTTCCGTTGGAACAATAGATAGTTTTTTTCAACGTATCATCCGTTCGTTTGTTAAAGAAACCGGTATTCAGGCAGGATTTTCTCTTGAGATGGATGATCGTAAAATTCTTGAAATTGTTTGCGACCAATTGCTGGTAGATATTGAAAATAATAAAGATCTTAGAAATTGGATTTTTCGTTTTGCTGAAGACAAAGTAGAGAGCGGGAAAGGATGGAATCTGACAAGCGATCTTCAGAATCTTGGCAAAGAAGTTTTTAAAGAAATTTATAAATTATTTGACAAGGAATTGATAGAAAAAATTCAAGATAAAAACTTTCTTTCTTCCTATTTGAAGGCACTTGATAAAATAATTTCTGATTTTGAGCTGGCTCTCATGAATATTGGTTATTCGGCTCTTACATTAATGAAAAATCATAGTCTTGATGTTGAAGATTTCAGTTATGGAAAAACAGGAGTAGCCGGCTATTTTTTAAAGCTTTCTGAAAAACGAATCAGTCCTCCCGGAAAAAGAGCTGCTGATGCATTAAACAATCCCGATGTATGGGCAAAAAAAACATCTAAAAAAATAGAATCTATTAAAAATGTATATCATGCAGGACTAAATACGTTTCTTGAAGAAGCGATAAATTATCATGAATCAAATCATCGAAATTATATTACCGCGCAACTGATCTTGAAAAATATGTATGCGCTTGGCATATTAACTGATATTTCAAAAAAAATAAAAGAATATTGCAATGAACAGAATTTGTTTTTACTATCGGATGCGCCTAAATTGCTGAAAGGGGTCATTTCTGAAAGTGAAGTGCCTTTTGTTTATGAGAAAACAGGCTATCTGTACAGGCATTTTATGATTGATGAATTTCAGGATACAAGCGCAATGCAATGGGGAAATTTCAAACCCTTAGTAAAAATGAGCCTTTCTGAAGGTGGTAAAAGTTTGATCGTGGGAGATGTGAAACAATCTATTTACAGATGGAGAAATGGCGACTGGAAATTACTTGCAGAGCAATTGCCCTCTGATATTGCTCCTTATGCGACTGATGAAATTTCTTTGAGCGTGAACTGGAGAAGTAAAAAAAATATTATTGGTTTTAATAATACTTTTTTTTCAGCAGCTTCATCTTTATTGCAGGATTTTTTGAATGAAAAAATAATTGATAGTCTTGGTAAAAAAATTACGCTTTTTGAAGATCGGATTTTAAATGCGTACAATAATGCCGCACAACAATTTTCAACTCGCAATGATGTTGATGGAGGAGAAATTAAGGTTTCTTTTATTGAAAGAAATGAAGAAGATGACTGGAAAGAAGCAGCAAAGGACAAGCTTTCTGAAATAATTGAATCGTTGCAAGATAATGACGTTGCGCTGAAAGATATCGTAATTTTAGTTCGATCAAAAAAAGAAGGAAAAGAAATTGCCGATAAATTAATTGAAATAAAATCAAATGCTGTTTCTGAAAAATATTCGTATGATTTTATTTCGAGCGAGGCACTTTACATAAGCAATAACCCCGCGATAAAATTTATTCTGCATGTGTTAAATTATCTCATTGCTCCCGATGATGGCATTAACAAAGCCGTTATTGTAAATGAACTTCTCAATTATATTCATCCCACGGATTCTTTATCGCAAGCTTGTTTTCATAAATACAAATCTTCCGACCTTTTTTCATTTCTTCCTGAAAAATATCAAACAGCGCTACAGGAGCTTGAGCAGAAATCTTTATTTGAACTTGTAGAAGATATAATATTCAAATTTGATTTAAATAAAACAGAGGAATTTGTTCCGTATCTTCAGGCTTTTCAAGATCACGTGATGGCTTTTGTAACAAAGGAAACATCAGATATCAGCTCATTCATTCATTGGTGGGAAGAAGAAGGTAGCGGAAAAACAATTAGTTTATCGGAGCAGCAGAATGCCATAAAAATAATGACCATTCATAAATCAAAAGGTCTGGAATTTAAAGCGGTTATTGTCCCTTTCTGCAACTGGAGCCTTGATCATGAGCAGTGGACCAATAATATTTTGTGGTGTTCCCCGACCCTGGCACCTTTTAATGATTTATCATTAATCCCCGTTAAATATACTTCAAGGCTTGCGGAGACACATTTTTTCATGGAATACTTTTCTGAAAAAATGCAGGCATTGATTGACAATCTGAATTTATTATACGTTGCATTTACCCGCGCTGAATCCTTTCTATATATTTTATCTCCTATGCCCAAAGATGACAAGATGACTACAGCCGGGGATCTGCTTTTTAAAATTATTTCAGGCAACAATTCTGAAAGTTTTGTAACTGAAAAACAAAACAGCAATCTTCATTTTATTTCATTGAAAAATTATTTTGATTCTGAAAATTTTATTTTTCATGTTCAGGATAAATTTATGAAAAAAAATATTGTTTCAGAGCTTCCAACCCCGCTGTTGATGAAAGATTATCCTGTTTATTCAATCGAAGACCGAATGCTTCTGCGAAAACGTTCCAATCATATTTTTGATGATAACGAAGGTTTGAATTACGGAACAATCCTTCATGCTATTTTTGAAAATATTATTACAGCAAACGATGTAGATAAAGCTCTTAATAAAAAAATGTTTGAAGCATATTTCAGTAAACAAGATTTACCTGAGCTTAATAAAAAAATCCTGGAATTACTCAACAACCCTTCTGTTTGTAATTGGTTTGACGGGTCAATGCATGTAGTAACAGAAAAAGAAATTCTTTATAAAGAGGGAAAAACAAAACGTCCCGACAGAATCATGATACAAAATAAAAATGCAATAATTGTGGATTATAAAACAGGAAAACCCCATACCTCGCATCAGGAGCAGATTCTGCAATATGTATCCTTATTAAAAGATATGAACTTTGAAAAAGTGAATGCCTTTCTCTGGTATCTTGGCGATAATAATGTGATTGAGGTTTGTTGATTTTTATATGTAATTTTATTTTAATTTTGTAAGTTTTAAAATCATATTTATATTTTATTAATGCAGAAAATTTATTTTAATAACCGAATTATTACGCTTTGCAACATTGAAGAAATCAAAGACAAAATAGAATCAAAGAACACGCATCCTCATTTAAAAAAAAAACAAATTTCTGATGTAAACTTCAAACGCTTTAAAATTTAACTTTAATTTTGTAGGTAAAATAACAACAGATAAATAAGTTAAAAATATAAGAAATCCTGAATTTATAAGTGTTTTCAAAATAGATTTTTCTATATTTTACCCAACAAATAAAAAACCCGCTCAATCTTTTTATTGAAGCGGGTTTTCTATGCTTATCAGTGACTCCAGAGGGATCACAAAATATACCTTGATTTTCTTTTAAATGTTTTCAATTTAAACCTAATCAGCATTTTACATTTTTTGTTTCCCACCAAATTTGCTCCTTGTTGATAAATAAAACATGAATTGTTTTACCTATTGTTTTACCTGTTTAATCTTTTTTATTACCTTTGTGGAAAACAAAAGCAAATGCCAACAACAAAATTAATATTATTTGAACATAAAGCAAAAAAAAATAAAGAAGCCCCTATTTACCTGCGCTTGATAAAAGACAGAAAACCAAAGTATGTTTCTTTAAAGCTTTATGTACTCCCCAAATACTGGGATGCTGAAGGGGAAAAAGTAAAACCCGGCCACCCAAATTCTGTCAGGATGAATGCATATTTGGTGGAAAGAACCAATGATGCAATGAAATCCTTGCTTGATATTGAAATAGATGACCCAAACGCCCCGGCCATTGCATTAAAACAATCAGTCATGGGTGTTGCCCCGGTAGATTTTTTCACTTATGCATTTCGCTTTATAAAACAATATGAGAGCAAAGGGAAAATCGGAACATATCGCAGGTTTAAAGCAGTTCTCACCAAATTGCAAACATATACTGGCTCCAAAGAATTTAACTTTAATCAGCTTAATTTAAAATTTTTACAGGAATATGAAAACCACATGCGGGGTATTTTAAAGAATCAGCCAAACACGATAGTAAGCAATTTTAAAGCCATTCGCCGGATTATAAACGAAGCTATTAAAGAAAACTATATCCTGCCAAAGCGCAACCCGTTTGCAAATTATAAGCTGTTTTGGGAGCCATCCGAAAGGGTTTTTCTAACAGAGGAAGAAATTGAAGCACTTGCAAATTTAAAACTCAATCCCAGTTCCATGAAGTACCACCACCGCAACATGTATATTTTTGCCTGTCATGCTGGGGGTATTCGTATTTCTGATTTAATACAGCTAAAATGGGAAAATTTCACCGGCGATCATATTCTGTTAAGCACAAAAAAAACCGGCTCTGTAATCTCTGTAAAACTGCCTAAAAAAGCCCTTGAAATTATTCAGCAATATTATTCAGAAGATGTGCCGAAAGATGATTTTATTTTTCCATTCCTGGACAAAACCGATAAACTGAAAGACCCTAAAATTCTTCATGCCCGGATTTCTTCTATAACTACCTACACAAACACAGATTTGCGAGACCTTGCTAAAGATGCCAAAATTGACAAGCATTTACATTTTCACACATCCCGCCACACATGGGCAACCCGTGCACTTCGCAAGGGAATGAGAATTGAATATGTATCAAAGCTCATGGGGCATAATTCCATCCGTACCACACAAGTTTATGCAAAAATTGTGAATGCTGATCTGGACAAAGCAATGGAGGTTTTTGATGAAGTACCACCGGTAAAGAAAAAGGCTAAGAAAAGTTCAAAAAAATAATTTGACACGGTTTTGTCACAACTTATCAACGCCTTGTCGCAACCACTCCACCGCTTTTCCAGCAACCAATAACAAATGTCCACTGATTATTCAAAAATACGACACCGTTTGTTCGCTTATTCTACTGCGCTTCTCCAAACCCTATTACTCGAACTGTTTTTTGCATAAACTCAATGTAAAAGGCAATATCTTTCATGTTATCATTCACTTTTTATCCTCAATTCTCATTAGATTTCTTTTCAAAATCGTATTTTTGTAAAAATAAGTTCAATGACTAAAAACAAATTCATACTTTTTTTCTGTATTATTATTTTCTTTGGTTTTCGAATTGAAGCTTCTGGTCAGAGTAATATTGACAGCCTTTTGGTGAAACTTAAATCAGAAAAACATGATACTTCTAAAATTAATATTTTAGCAGCTCTCTGTGAAAAATTATCAGTTAATAATTTTGAAAAGGCTATATTATATGGGCAAGAAGGCTTACAACTTGCAATAAAAATAAACTATAAAAATGGTATCGCAAAATGCTTTTTCGGTCTTGCTGGTATCTCTAAAAATAAAGGAGATTATAAGATTGCTATTGATTACTATAATAAATCCTTAAAAATTAAAGAAGAACTCAGGGACAAAAAAGGAGTCTCTGATTGTTACAACAATATTGGTGCTGTGCAATATTTTAAGGGTAATTGCGATAGTGCAATTCAATATTTCCAAAAATCTTTAATAATTTCCGAACAGCTTAATGACAATAGAATAAAGGCTCAATGTTACAACAATATTGGTAGCATACTCTGTATTCAGGGAAACTCAGATAAAGCTCTTGAATATTATCTTAAATCTTTAAAAATAAATGAAGGGATAGGTAATAAAATAGAAATGTCTAAATGTTATAATAATATCGGGAATATTCTTTTTCGTCAGGTTAGTTATGATAAAGCTCTGGAATATTATTATAAATCTTTAAAAATAAAAATTGAACTGACTGACAAAATTGGAATGTCCAATTGTTATAATAATATTGGTTTAGTTCATAAAAATCAAGGTAACTATGATAAGGCCATTGAATCTTTTCGCCTATCTCTAAAAATTCACGAAGGTTTAGGGGATAAAAAGGGAATGTCTAACTGCTATAATAATATTGGTAATGTATTCTCTGATCAAGGTAAGTTTGCTCTGTCTAATGAAAATTATTTGAAATCTTTAAAAATTTCTGAAGAACTTGGTGACAAAAAAGAAATTGCTGGTGTATTAAGTAACATTGCCGGTTTAAATCATAGTCTGAAAAATTATAATAGTTCAATAAAATATGCTGAAATGGGATTGAAAATAGCTAAAGAAGCTGGTGTATTGGAACAACAAAAAACTGCTTATGAATATTTATCTTCCTCTTACGATAGCCTTGGCAACTACAAAAAAGCATATGAAAACTACAAACTTCTCAAACAAATATATGATAGTTTGTTCAATGTGGAAAAGCATAAACAACTTGTTGAAATGGAAACCAAATATCAAACCGAAAAAAAAGAAAAAGAAATAGAATTACTAAATATCAAATCAAAAAATCAGGTATTATTAATTAATCAGGAAAAAAATAAAAAACGGAACCTAATAATTATCTTTTTTGCTTTATTCGTTCTTATTGTTACGTCTGCATTATTGTTTTATTATCGGTACAAGCATAAACAAAAAATTCTTATTGCTGAAGCGATGGCTGAACAACAAAAATTACGTTTTAAAGAAGTAATTGAAGCTCAGGAAATGGAACGCAAAAGAATAGCCGAAGATCTTCACGACAGCCTTGGCCACATGCTTGCAACAGCCAAATTAAACATGTCTGAATTGAAAGATGTTGTTTGTTTTAATGATTCGGAAGACGAATCAATTTTGAAAAACACTCTTGAACTTATTGACGATTCTTGTAAAGAAGTCCGAAGTATTTCTCATAATATTATGCCAGTTGTTTTAACTCGATTGGGCATTGCTGCTTCGGTTAATGAATTAGTTTCAAAAATCAATAATGCCCATAAACTCCAAATTGATTGTCACATTGATGGTTTCGATAAACGTTTGACCGAATCGGTTGAAATTGCTGTTTACAGGATTATACAGGAAATATTAAGCAATATTATCAAACATGCGGATGCTTCATTGGTGAGTTTAGTTTTTTTGAACAAAAATAACCAGTTATCGCTTTGCATTAAAGACAATGGTAAAGGTATGAATGTTATGGAAATTGAAAAAAGCAAAGGTGCAGGTTGGAAAAATATTTATTCACGTGTCACAATGCTAAATGGGTCAGTTGATCTAATTTCACAAATAGGTGAAGGTACTGAGATAAGTATTCTTATCTCGCTTAATTCAAAGGTCAATTAAATTCAAAAGATGAACGAAAAAGATAATTCACTTATAAATATTCTTGTGGTTGACGATCACCAGATATTTATTGATGGCATTAAATTGGTATTACGCAAGGCTGGCAATATCAAAGTAGTTGCTCAGGCACTTTCAGGCAAACAAGCTATTGAAATTGTAAGCCAGCAGCAAATAGATTTGGTTTTAACCGACATTCAAATGCCTGAAATGTCGGGCACTGAATTAATCAAATGGATAAAAAAAGAGTTTCCCCAGATAAAAATATTAGTATTAACTTCTTATAACGAAAGAAATACTATTAGTGAAATAATTGATTCCGAAGCCGAAGGTTATATTTTGAAAAATGTTGATAAACACGAATTGATTGCTGCTATTAACAAAATTTATGCTGGTGGTGTTTATTTCTGCAACGAAGCTGTATCAATAATGTTGGATAATATGAAGCCTGAAAAAAAACAGGCAGGGCTGCAGGTAAAAGAACTTACCATAAGAGAGGTGGAAATATTACAACTAATTTGTCAGGAATATTCAAATGTCGAAATTGCTGCTAAATTGTTTATAAGTCCGCTCACCGTCGAAACCCATCGTAAACATATTTTTCATAAAACCAATTCAAAAACAATCGTGGGACTCATCAAATTTGCAATCTTTAATAATATTGTATCCTGATTTTCTCCTTTTTTTTTATTCGTAATTCATAATTCGTAATTCGTAATTACCGCCTATTGCCTTCTGCCTCTTTTTGATCTTCCGATTACCGATCACCGATTACTAATTACCGTTTACCGCTTTCCAACGAACGACTATCGAATGATCACCGTATGACTATTGAATGACAACTGAATGACCATTGAATGACTAATGACCGACAACTGTCAACTGCCTCCCTCTTCGCTCCTCATCCCCTCTGTCAGGTATAAATAAAAACCTTGTTGGCGGGTATTTATTTTGACTTTTCCCCCTATATCTTTGTTTAAAAAAAAGAGTATCTAATGTATAAACCAAAAACTATCGGCTGTGGCTGTTGTCAACTAGCTTATACCTATCCATTACTTTTTGCTGGTTACCACCTAATGTCAATAGAATAACAATGAATAACAATACCCTCATAAAAATAATAATCGTTAACAATCACCCTCTTTTTAGAGAGGGACTGAAATTAGTTTTCCGCAAAGCAAATCATATCAGACTTGTTGCACAGACTGATACAATTGAACAAGCTTTGATGTTTTTAAAGCAGCAGGCGGTTGATTTGATTATTACGGATTTGAATGCTTCTCAGGTCTCCACAAACGATATTATTGTAACAATCAAACAGGAATTTCCGCATATTAAAATATTAGTGCAAACATCATACAGTGACAGCGAAATATTAAACCGTATTATTAATTCCAAAGCCGATGGTTATATTTTTAAAAATGCAGGGAAACACGAACTACTTGCCGCCATTGATAAAATCACTGCTGGCGGTACTTATTATTGCGATGCATTATCTTGAAAGCCTTACTGCAAACATCATACTATCGGCAATTGAGTACTGACCGATTATTGGTTACCTATCTCCATGGAATGACAACTGTTTGACTATTGAATGACTACCTTCCCTATCCTAAATCGCACCTCTGCATACCTGCTGGCAGGTATATAAAAAAACCTTGATTCAGGGTATTTCCTTTGCCATTACATCACTGTAATTTTGTTTATACATTTAATATATAATATTCCGATGTCAGTCTTTTATGTTGTATTAAAAAATATAGTAGTTTTAATTTTTCTGCTCTTATTTATTTTTCATCCTGTATCAGCTGTCCCTTCATTTGTCAATTCCGGTGCAGGCTGTAAAATTTCCAGTTCTGCATACTTTATAATAAAAGAGAATTGTAAAAATTCAAATTCCGGAACATTTACCAATAATGGAAATATTAAAATTACTGGCAATATTGATAATTCTGCAACATGGTCATCGGGTAATAATTCTAATATTAAATTTAACGGTACGGTATCTCAGCAAATTTCTACCACCTCTACATTAATATTTTATAATACGGAAATAGATAACGGTGCCGGTGTTTCGTTGACTTCCGGCGATATTCAGGTTAACGGGGTTTTAACTTTTACAAACGGTGGCATAACCACAAGTTCCAATAAAGTAATTATTGAAAATAATAATACATTCGCAATTATCGGTCATGATGTCACAAAGTACATTAATGGTATTTTAAAACGAAAAGTAGCTGCTACAGGTTCTTATGATTTTCCTATTGGCACATTTTCTTATTATGAATTGGCTAATGTAAATTTGGTAAGTGGCTCTACGGTTACATATCTCACCGCAACTTTTACAACCGATAATACAGGTACAGATATTAGCGGGCTTGGCATAACAGTTTTTGGTACACCTGTAACCGATAGGCTCAATTATGGTTGGTGGTCTATAACCCCTGCTTCAGGAACAGCTACCAATTACGATGTGACTCTAACTTCACGGGGGCAGACTAATGGTGGAGCATCGGCAACTCAACACTGCATATTAAAAGGTACAGGTAGCTCTGAGTCTTGGCAATCTTTGGGAACTCACGATAATAGTACACAATCAGGAACTGGTAGCAATCCTGTTATAGCCAAAAGAACCGCCCTCAGCGGCTTCTCCGATTTTTGTATAGCCCGCTCCACTTCAGCTCCTTTACCTATTGAACTGCTAAGTTTTACTGCTTCATGTAATTCCCCAATTACCCAATCCTTAAATTCCCCTTCCGTACAATCTATTTTACTGGAATGGTCAACCGCCTCTGAAACCAACAATAATTATTTTTCTATTGAGAGAAGTACTGATGCTCAAAATTGGGAAACAATTGCGGATGTTGACGGAGCAGGTAACAGCAACCAGTCTTTATATTATTTCTATACGGATTATGATATTTCAAATGAAGGTCTACATTATTATTGTCTTATAAATATTGATTACGACGGAACCAAAAAATATAACAATATTATTGTCGCCAATTGTAAAAACAACGATTTTGGGGTTATTTCCATTTATCCTAATCCTGTTACTAATGGTCAGTTATATTATCAGATTTGTTCTTCAGAAAATACTGATGTGGAAAGTTCTATTACCGATGTTTTAGGCAGGATTCTTTTTCAAAATAAATTCTCAATCGATAAAGGTATAAATCAATTAACCATTGACCTTTCGCATTTAAGCAATTCTTTATATTTTTTTAAAGTCGCAACAACAAACGGGCTTTATAAAGATTGTAAACAAATTATAATTGATAAATAAAATCCGGTATTTGAGTTTGTCAAAATCACCGGATTCAATCTAAATAAAAATTGAATGTGCTTTGAATATAAAATTCTTTTATTTAAAACAAAAAATAAGTCTTGGGTTTGCTTCTTATCCCTGTAGCAGTATCTGGCTTGTTTTAAAATTAAAATTTTTAACAGATGAAAAATGAAGTTTCAGACGAGGTAAGTGTTGAGGTAAGCATAAATGACCAGCAAGTCAACAATTTGGATATTTCTTTAAATATCATAGAATCAGATATGGTTTCTTTAACAATCACTGATGCTTTGTATGGTACCACAATGATTACAAGATTATTTTTCATGGGAAAAGGGATAAACAGGATTATTATTGACATGTCTAGTTTAGATTCCCCTGAATATTTTCTTCTCCTTACCTCTGGCAATGGGGACATTCTTTATAATAGACAATTTGTAAATTAATATTAATGAAGCGGCAAATGTACATTACTAAAAGAGAATCCGAGGTATTGAGCTATTTAGGTGAAGGTAAAACTGGTGAAATCGCAAAAAAATGAACATCACAAAACGAACAGTTGAAACATATAAACTGAATATGTATAAAAAAACTAATACTCATAATGCTGTTAGCTTGGTTCTATCCGCACTGAAAAAATATATTCAATAGGATAAAGAACATTATGATAAAGAACAATTGTACAAACGAATAAAGAATATATAAAATGAAAAAGAAAGAACTTATATTATTACTGATTTTTGTTGCAATTGCTTTTTTGACTATTGTATTCAATGAATTTTTTTTTAAACATCAAGCAATTGTACAGAAACAGAAAATGCATTATACAACAAACGCTGATTACCTTAAATGGAAACCATGAAATAATTTATGAAAACTAAACAACAGGAAAATAAATTTTTCGACGAATACATTTTGTGTCCGAAATGCCATTCATCAGAAAAAACAAAAGTATTGCATACAGGTAATATATGGATTTTTTTTCATAAATGTTTACAATGCGGGAATGTTATTTCACAAGGGAATGTAAAGCGTTTGTCGGTAAATAAATTACCTGTTAAGGAATTTCAATCAATGTTATAAGTATAGCAAACACGCATCAATAAATTTTGAGAATATCAATTATGTAAAGATTTAAAAATATGAAAAATATGAAATCAAATTGTTTTGTTCTGTTTATAATTTTAACTTTATACTTACTTAAAGTTTCAACCTGCCTCGCTCAGGGTGTTGCCATCAACCCCACGGGTGCTGACCCCGATCCTTCTGCAATGCTCGATGTAAAAAGCACTACAAGCGGAATGCTCATTCCCCGAATGACCACTGCACAACGCAACAACATCGCCACCGCATGTTCCTGTACACCCGCAGAAGGTTTGTTGATTTTTAATACATCTTCACAATGTTTTGAGGCCTATTATGCATCTGGTTCCACTTGGGTCAGTGTTGCATGTATAGGTTGCCAGTTGCCCGGTTCATTTTCGGCAAGTGCAGCCTCCAGCATACAGCAGACAAGCTTCAGTGCCAATTGGACGGCTTCGACGGGTGCCACATCCTACTACCTTGATGTATCAACAAATAGCAGCTTTTCATCATTTGTGTCAGGTTATGAAAACCTGAATGTTGGAAATGTTACCACCTACAATGTTGCATCCAACTTGACTTGTAACACGGCGTATTACTATCGCATACGGGCCACAAACACCTGTGGTACAAGTTCCAATACAGGGACTATTAATCTCACTACATCCTCTTGCTTTACCTGCGGGAATCCTTTCACAGATACCCGCGATGGTCAAAGTTATAATACCGTTCTGATAGGTTCACAGTGCTGGATGGCTCAAAATCTCAATTATGGGACTTATGTTGCAATACACGGGGGGGCACAGGTAGCAGGTGAAAAATACTGTCAGAATCTTAGCGGGGTGAATGATGCCTCTTGCCCAATGGGAGCTTTATATGAATGGGCTACCATGATGAATGGATCTGCCAGTTGCGATGGTACGGGTGTTCCACCCAACGATAAATGTTCAACTCCCGTACAGGGTTTATGCCCTGCTGGTTGGCATATTCCGTCACATTATGAATGGACAACATTGGAAAAAAATGCAGGTTCCAACCCGGGAGCATTCCCTTATGATGAAACAACCAGTGGCTGGTTAGGTACAAACGAAGGTGGAAATATTAAAGTAACACCCGTTTGCGGAACGCTTCCATGTTGGAATAGCCCAAACACAGGGGGTGCAAATACAATAGGTTTCTCTGCTCTGCCGAATGGGCAATCGTGGACAGGGGCATTTGCAGATGCGGGTAACTGGGGTCGGTTTTGGACATCTTTTGAATTTGATGCAACGAATGCCTGGTCTCGGATGACAGGGAATACCATTACTGTTATATATAGGACAGGTGACAATAAATTGTATGGTGCCTCAGTAAGGTGCGTAAAGGATTGAAAAAATACGAAAATAGTTGATCTTATCTGCTATACGAATACATTGATCTGTTTTGCATAATGAAATTTTTTAGCATCTGATAAAATAAATTCAAGAGAAATTAATAACAATGAAAATAAATTTAATTCGGTATTGTAAGTATATCCTGAGTGAAAAGGTCTCATTCCTGTATATCACTTATACAATCGTGAAAATGATAAAAAGATTATTGCTGTACATTGATTCTTTTATATTATTAAAACGATGTTCCGTTTATTCAATATTGATTTTTCGGTTTTATTTATTACTGGTTTCTTTTTCCTTTTATTTGCTGTCTTTATTGCCTAATAGCTGTATGGCACAGGGTGTAGGTATTAATATCAATGGTAATCCTGCCGACAGTTCGGCAGGGCTTGATGTGAACTTTACCAACAAAGGCTTACTCGTTCCCCGTATGTCCACATCTGAACGAAATGCTATCAACAATCCAGTCAACAGCTTATTGATATTCAATACTACTACTCAATGCTTCGAGGCTTACTACACTTCTGGCTCTGATGCTATCTGGGCAACTGTTGCTTGTATTGGTTGTTTATTACCCGGCTATTTTTCTGCTTTTGCTGCCAATAATATTGCAGCAACAGGCTTTTCAGCTAACTGGTCTATTGCAGCAGGCGCCACTGGTTATTTTATTGATGTTTCAACCGATAGTATTTTTTCTGGTTTTGTTGCAGGTTACAATAACCTCGATGTTGGCAATATAAATACTTTTAATGTATCAAACAGCATAACCTGCGACACCACTTATTACTACCGTGTTCGGGCGTATAACCCCTGCGGTACATCAGCAAATTCAACTACTATTTCCGTTACTACGGTATGTACCTTTTTATGTGGCAGCCCGTTCACCGATTCACGCGACGGTCAGGTTTATAACACTGTGCAGATTGGTTCACAATGCTGGTTGGCGCAGAATCTTAATTATGGTACATATAGTCCGGTACACAGTGGGTCACAGCTTCCCGATCAAAAATATTGTACCAATCTTAGCGGGTTAAATGATGCTTCCTGCCCGATGGGTGGTTTATATGAGTGGGATAATATGATGAGCGGGGCTGCAGGTTGTAATGGGTTTGGTGCAATACAACCAGGCTGTGCCTCGCCGGTACAGGGCATTTGTCCTGTGGGTTGGCATGTCCCGTCGCATTTTGAGTGGACTTTATTAGAGAAAAATGTAGGCATTAATCCCAGTGCTTTTACTTATAATGCGAGTCTGTTAGGTGGTGGTGCTTGTCTTGGTACAGATGAAGGCGGTAATCTGAAAGTAATATCTGTTTGCGGTACGCTACCCTGTTGGAACAGTCCTAACATCGGCGCAACCAATACCAGTGGGTTCAGTGCACTTCCAGGTGGTAGGGGTAATGCGGGAGCGTTCTTTGCTGTTGGAGAATACGGTTACTGGTGGTCAGCTACGGATATTAATGAATGGTTTTGCCCATCTTGTGCCTGGTTGCGACAACTGGAATCTGGTGATGACAAGGTATGCCGGGGCGGTGACTTAAAAATCAGAAGTTATAGCGTTCGTTGCGTTAAAGATTGAAATAATTGTAACCTTTTTCTATGATGTTTTTATACTAATAATTCTAAATAGTTATCAAAATAAATGAATGTTAGATTCCTGCTTATAATTACAGTTGTAACATTAAATATTAGACTTACAACTTTAAATTGCCTTGCCCAGGGTATAGGTATCAATACCAGCGGCAATCCTGCTGATAGTTCTGCAATACTGGATGTGAACTTCAATAACAAGGGTATGCTCATTCCCCGTTTGACCACAACCGAGCGCAATGCTATCAGCAACCCCGCCAATAGTTTATTGATTTTTAATACCACCATACAGTGCTTCCAAGCTTATTATGCAGCAGGTGCTATCTGGGTGAGTATTTCATGTATAGATAATCAGTTGCCGGGCTCTTTACCTGATTCAGCAGGGTATATTTCAGGCTCAAATTTTATTTGCTGTCCCTTAAATGGAATTTCTTATTTTGTGCCTCCAATCCAAAATGCCACTGGTTACGTTTGGTTATATTCTGGTACTGGTGTGACTATAAGCAGTTTTACCAATCCTGTTCTGCTTAATTTTTCTGCAAGTGCTACTTCCGGTGTTCTTACCGTAATGGGAACAAATACTGCAGGCTTTGGTCCGGTTTCAGCAAGCTATGCAATAACCGTAAATCATTTGCCTGCGGCTCCGGAATCAGGAATACATATTCCATCGGACGGGCAAATAATTTGGAACTGGAGTGCTGTTTCGGGAGCTGTCGGGTATAAATACAATACAAATAATAATTATAATACCGCAATTGACAACGGCGCAAGTATCTCCTGTACACAAACGGGACTACTCTGTAATAATTCATATTCCTTATATGTATGGGCTTATAACTTATGCGGGCATTCTGCTGCAACTATCCTGTCACAAAGCACAACAGCATCTTGTTGCAGTCCTTTGGTTGATTCGCGTGACGGTCAAAATTATAATATTGTCAAGATCGGGTCTCAGTGTTGGATGGCGCAGAACTTAAATTATGGCACATTTGTGCCTATTTCCGTTGGAGGGCAAGACCCTCCTGGTATCCAAAAATATTGTCAGAGTCAATTCGATGTTGATAATTCAGCTTGCCTTTTTGGTGGTTTATACGAATGGGCTGAAATGTTGAATGGTTCATCAGGGTGCAATGGTACAGGTGTCCCGCCTGATGATAATTGTTCAATTCCGGTACAGGGTATTTGCCCCGTTGGTTGGCATATACCTTCCCACTATGAATGGACCACTTTAGAAAAAAATGCAGGCTCTGATCCGGCAGCTTTCCCTTATGATACAACGACTAACAATTTGTATTTAGGTGTAGATGAAGGAGGGAATCTTAAAGAAGCGGGTTTAACACATTGGGTGGATCCGAATCTTGGGGCTACTAACTCAAGCGGGTTTTCTGCCATTCCTGGTAGTATGGGGTCATGGAATGGGCAGTTTATCTTAGGGGGTTATGGAAGGAGCGGTTACTGGTGGTCTTCTACAGATTCAGGGACATATTCAGCTTGGCTCAGGTCTATGAATTATGACAAGGCAAAAGTAATTCGTAGCAAGATGAGTAAAACTTACGCTTTAAGTGTCAGGTGCGTGAAAAATTAAAAAAGAATTTAAAGTGTTTTAATAAATGGAAATATTAATGAATAATATCATTTTAAAAAAGTTTTCCTGTAACGTATTAATTAAATTACTACCAAAATAAAATGAAATTAAAATCCTTGCTTTATATAATTGCTGTAGTAATTTTAAACATTAAACTTATTACTATAAACTGCCAGGCACAGGGAGTAGGGATAAATATTGCCGGTAACCCTGCTGATAGTTCAGCAGGTCTTGATGTAAGTTCCGTGAACAGGGGGTTGCTTATTCCCCGCCTGACTACCGCACAGCGCAATGCTATTATAAATCCATCAAATAGCTTAATTATATTTAATACAACAACTCAATGCTTCGAAACATATTTATCGACTGGTGCCTCTTGGGTTCATATTGCTTGTATTGCTTGCCAGTTACCCGGTTCTTTACCTGGTGCGGCAGGTGTAATTTCAGGCACAACATATATTTGCAGTCCTCAAAATAGTATTTCTTATTCGGTTCCCTTAGTTACGAATGCTGATAGTTATTTATGGTTATTTACCGGTTCAGGTTTTACTATAACAGCCGGTGTGGGCACAAATACAATTACTGCTGATTTTTCTGCATCGGCTACTTCTGGATCATTAATTGTATATGGCATCAATGCTTGCGGGAATGGTGGTATTTCTTCTATGGGATTTTCAATAATAGTCAATCCGGTTCTTGCTGCTGCTGGTTCGATAAATGGTATGGACTCTGTTTGCCAGAGTCAGAATGGGGTTGTATATTCCGTGCCTTCCATCGTCAATGCCACAAGTTATTTCTGGTCATATTCAGGTACAGGCGCAACAATTAACGGTTCAGCCGATTCTGTTACTATTAGTTTTTCTGCAAGTGCAACATCTGGCATTCTCACTGTAAGAGGGATCAATGCCTGCGGCGATAGCGGAATAGTTTCGGACGACTTTGCGTTAACTATTAATCCTTTGCCTGCTGTCCCGGTTGTTGGTAATGCTACTAATATAACCGAAACGTCTTTTTCCGCTAACTGGGCTTCGGCTTCAGGTGCTACAACTTATTATCTGGATGCTGCCACTGATAATTTTCCGTCATTTCCATCTTATGTTGTAGGCTTTAACAATCTTGAGCTAGGTAATGTAACCTCCTTTAGCGTTTCAACTGGCATAACTTGCGGAACAACTTACTACTATCGTGTGAGGGCTTCTAATTCATGCGGAACAAGTATCAATTCAGGAGTTGTTTCTGTAAACACTGTTGCCTGCTACATCTGTGGAAGCCCTCTAACCGATTCACGCGATGGTCAAATTTATAATACAGTCTTGATCGGCTCCCAATGCTGGATGGCACAAAATCTAAATTATGGCACCTTTGTTGGAGTTGACGTTGGAGCACAAAACCCTGCAGGTACACAGAAATATTGTCCAAACAGTGGTGGGTTTAATGACCCGACTTGTCCTTTTGGTGGTTTGTATGA
The DNA here is from genome assembly GCA_001769125.1 of Bacteroidetes bacterium GWF2_35_48. Lineage (GTDB taxonomy): Bacteria > Bacteroidota > Bacteroidia > Bacteroidales > GWF2-35-48 > GWF2-35-48. The sequence continues at coordinate 37,838 of MEOG01000064.1, forward strand.
ATGGGCAGAGATGATGAATGGTTCTGTTTCCTGTAATGGTGCAGGTGCACCGCCCACTGATAAATGTTCTTCTCCGGTTCAGGGAATATGTCCAAATGGATGGCATATACCTTCCCATTATGAATGGACAACATTGGAAAAAAATGTTGGCAGCAATCCTGGTGCCTTTCCTTATAATATTACCACAACAGATTTTTCATTAGGTACAGATGAAGGCGGAAACCTGAAAGTAACACCCATTTGCGGAACACAACCCTGTTGGAACAGTCCTAACACGGGAGCAACCAACTCCAGCGGGTTCACTGCCCTTCCGTCTGGTATCGATGTTGGTGCCGGTTTCGGCGATTACAATATAAGGGGTGACTGGTGGTCATCAACAGAGTTCAATACAACAACCGCTTGGTATCGGCGTGTAGATTACGGCAACAGCAAAGTATGGCGAAGTAAATTTACTAAAACATTCGGACTTGCTGTTAGGTGCATAAAGGACTGAAAAACTTTAAGTAATGCAATATACGATTAGATGAATATATAATTCTGACAAAATAATGAATAAGAAAATTATACAGAACATAAAATATAAAGCACAATTTGTTAGGTATAAACCAATGCCCATAATACAAAATGTAATGTGGTACTTGTCATTTTTGGGTCTGTCTAAACGGTTTAGTTATTGCTTATTTATTTTTTCATTTATGTTAAATACAGTCAATGTTTTTGCTCAAACTTCTATGTGGAATAACGACAGCTCAAAAACACATATTCAATCAGGTACAATTATTGTCATTCCCGGAAATTTGATTAATCTCCATAGTGGTACTTTTAATAATTCAGGGGCAATAAATCTTCACGGTAATTGGTTCAATAATTCAGGAAATGCAACATTTACCAATTCAAGTCCGGGTACCGTTTTTTTGCTTGGTGATACGCAAATAATCGGAGGCATAAATCCCACTCTGTTTTATAACCTAAATCTGCAGGGAACCGGTGTAAAAAAATTGAATATTAACAGCATGGCAGAGGGGAAATTGTCATTAAACGACAGGGAATTAAACACTCAAAATTATTCTATGTCTGTGTTATCTGCTGATACGTCTGCTATCATGCGGACGACAGGCTACGTCAGCAGTACTGGCTCGGGTTGCCTTGCACGGGTGACAAATACCTCTCTGCCATATTTATTTCCTGTCGGTTCATCTTTTGGTACATTTCGTTACAGGCCCGTTACAATAACTCCGACATCAGTAAATTTAAATATGTTTTCAGTAAGAATGGCAAATGTAGATGCTTCTGCCGAGGGTTTTGACTTGGGCGTAACAGACGGGATAGTATCAGATATTAATAATAAATTTTTCCACCGGATAAACCGAACGCTTGGTGCCGATGGAGCTAAAATTTGTATTTATTATGATAACGCTACTGATAGTATTTTTTCCGGTTTATCCCACTGGCAAAATACACCAGATAGGTGGGAGGATGTAGGAACTGTGACCGCAGTTTATAATACATCTCCTGCTTTCAGCAGCTTATCCGTTTCTAACTGGTACGATTTTACCGGAGAGCCCTTTGCCTTGTATGGTTCTTCCTGCGTGCCATCATCTGTTCCGGTATCCCTTACGGTTAATCCGGCTTCGGGCTGTGTTGGTGAGCCGCATACTTTGCAGGTGCAAGGTGGTTTATTGGGGACAGGGGCTTCATGGTATTGGTTCGAAGGTGGTTGTGGCGATACGCTACTTGGAATAACTGCAAGCGATTCTATAAGTATTTTTCCTGTTGGGACAATAACTTATTTTGTCAGGGCTGAAGGTGCTTGCGGAATAACACCATGTGTCAGCATTTTGGTAAAACCGTCCCCACTTGCGCCTGTGAGTATTGGTATTTCTGCATCCGATACAATAATATGTAATGGCTCATTGGTTTCCTTTTCTGCCTTGTATGCAAACGGTGGAATGAACCCCTTTTTTCAGTGGTATCTGAATGGGAATCCTGTAGGTGCAGATAGTTCTGAATATAACCTCACAAATTTAAATAATGACGATACTGTTTACTGCATTCTCATATCTTCTGCCGAATGTGTAACGGGGAATCCGGCAACCTCCGGCACAATTGTAATGTCAGTAAACCCCACCTACATCATATCAGGCATTGTCGGGATATGCGAGGGTAATTTTTATAATTTCGGAGATACTATTTTAACTACTGCGGGAATTTATACTCATACATTCGCTTCTGTAAAGGGCTGCGATTCTATTATCACCTTAACCCTGAATGTAAATCAGGCCTATGTCATACCAAGCGCAGTTGAGATATGTCAAGGCGACAGCATATTCTTAAACGGTAGTTGGCAACTTACATCTGGCAACTATTCCGACTCGTTGCATACAATCTATGGTTGTGATAGCATAATTACTACAAATTTAACTGTTACGCCTGCTTTATTGGTGAGCGTAGTCATTTCTGCAACCGACACAATTATTTGTGCAGGGACTAATGATTCAATAATGATTTCAGGGACAAATGGAGGAACCAGTCCTGCATATCAGTGGTTTATTAATGGCTTATTTGCAGGGTCAGGTAATTTTTTATCACAAAATTCATTTTCTGATAGCGACAGTATATTTTGTATAATGACATCAAGCCTCACATCTTGTGTAACCAACAACCCCGCAACATCAAACAATGTTTCTTTAAAAGTAAATCCCATGCCTGTAATTTTTATAAATAAAACAAACGAAAGTTGCTTGGGAGCAAATGATGGTAGTATTGATTTATCTGTTTCAGATGGGACACCTCCATATTCTTATATATGGAGTAGTGGTCAAACTATTGAAGACATTAATTCTTTGGTATCTGAGACATATTCTGTACAGGTAACCGATGGCAATTCGTGTATATCTCAAGGGAGCTGTGAAATTGCCGCAGCTTCGGCAACTTGTATTTATGTGCCTAATATTTTTTCTCCAAATGGTGATGGGAAAAACGATAAGCTTTATGTTAGAGGTGGAGGTATCAGGTATCTGGAATTTTCAATTTACGACCGATGGGGTAATAAAGTATTTGAAACAAATGACCAAAACATAGGTTGGGACGGGTGTTACAAAGACTCACCAATGAATGCCGCTGTTTTTGTATATTATGTAAAAGTGGAAATAATAACTGGCAACACAATTGAAGTAAAAGGGAATGTTACCCTTGTACGTTAGCATATTCTCACAGGTCTGTAAGCGCTCTTATGTGCTGCAATACCTGTCTGGTTTTTAAAAGAAAAATTAATATAAATTATAAACCTAAATTGTTTAATTATGAAATCAAAAGTATTATTGACAGTAACATCGGCAAGTATCAAATGTTTCGCAAAGATGCCAGTTTCGATAAATTTGTTTTGTAAAAAGAAATCATCATTCATTTTATTTTGTTTGTTTCTTTCGTTTAATATGTTTGCATCTTCTGGCGGTCCCGATGCATTCGGATATACTTGGAAAGACAGCAATGAACCGGGTGGCCCTGTTTACAACTGGGCTGATATTTCCTTAACAGGCATTCCTGTTTTAGGCTTAGGCGACGATAATTATAAGGGCATTTATTCTGCCAATTTTTCTTTTTATTGGTACACTGTAAAAGACATGTGGATTGGTTCAAACGGTTATATTTGCTTTGGTCATGGTATCAATATTGGGGCAACTTTTCCTTCAATTCCCGATTCCACGGATAATAAGCATAATTTTATTTGCGGTTTATTAGCTGACTTAACCTTTATCGGTGATGGGAATCCGGCAAAATGTTATTATCAATCATCAGGCGACTCTGTAATTGTTTCTTATGTGAATGTACCTTTTTATTCTTCAACCTATCCCTATTGGACAGGCAGTAATACTTTTCAAATAATTGTTTGCAGATCCGACAAGTCTATTACAATAAATTTTCAAAGTACATCTGGTACAACTTTATATACTGATATAAGAACAGGTATTGAAAACGTAACAGGAGGCATGGGCTTGCAACCTTTTTATGGTTCATATCCTTCAGCAAATTATACAATAAAATATTATTATCCTCCGGTTCCTTCTTATTTTATTGTCGATGGAAGTGTCATCTGGAACACAAATCCTGGAAGTAATGGTCTTTTCCTTCCCTACCCGACAAATTTTTCACTGAGTGCAAATATTGCAAATACCGGAAATTTAGATATTTCTCCTCCAATTACTGCAACCGGTAATGTGAAAAATATGGTTGGTATTTCATTTGTTAATACCTCCAAGAATTTTTCAAATGCAATTTTAATAGATCAGGATAGGACTATTAATTACCCTGATTCGTTCATTCCAAATTCTCCCGGAACTTATCGTTATATAACTACTTTGTCGGGCATATCTAATGATGGAATTCATTCAAACGACTCATTAGTACAGGAACTTGTCGCTATTGATACCTCGTCAAATATAATGACTCTGAATTTTACCGATAATTTTACATCTCAAAGTATTTCTTGGGCAAGCGGAACTGGTGGTCTGGGTGTATACTATATACCCCCTGTTTATCCTGTTAAAATTATTAATACAAGATATTTTATAAAAGAGAACCCTTATGGAGCATCCTTTGCTGCAAAAATTTACGATGATGATGGTGCAGATGGTGCTCCAGGAACTTTGCTCGATTCTATTTTGGTTTCTGGTTCAGATATATTGATTGGCAGTTATTCAACAATTAATCCCACTCACGATATAATTATAAATAGCGGGGGTGTTTATGTGGCGTGGGAAATGAATGGACAGGGAATCGCTTTAGCTGTTGATGAAACCCCTCCATTCTCATATAGAACTTTTGAATTTGGCAGTAATATATGGTCAGAATACAGGGATAATGAAATTCACGATTTTATGATTACTCTTAATATTCAGAAATACCATGACCCGGTAAGTGTACAGGATTTTTCGTATAAAGCACCTGACTGTTTAAATATATACCCAAACCCTTGTAACAAGCTGGCTGTTGTAGAATTTTCAAACCCCGGACATTCTAGCTACCTCCTTAAAATTACAGATATGAAAGGAAATATTATTAATATCAAAAATGGTATTACTTCCGAAGAATTTACTATTGACAGAGATTTCATGAGTACGGGTATCTATTTTATTGAGTTAATAGGAGACAAATACTATAAAGGGAAATTAGTTGTAGAATAAATTAAAAAATATGAAAAGCCTGAACTCGAAAACTTGTAATGAGTTATGCACCACATTGAAGTTATCGAACTGTCGTACAATAATTATCATTCTCACAGTTCTTACTTTAAACCTTAGGTTTGAAACTTTAAACTGTTTCGCTCAGGATATTCATTTTTCACAGTATTATGCGAATCCATTAAACATAAATCCTGCATCAGCCGGATCTTTTAATGAAAATGCAAGAATATTACTTACATATAAAGATCAATGGGGTCAATTGGAAAATCCTTATAAAACCTATGCCTTTTCGGCTGATGCAGGTTTTCTTAGAAATAAATTAAAAACTGGTTATTTAGGTGGTGGCATAAACTTATTGCATGATATTGCGGGTATAACAAAACTATCCACTACTGTAATAAACCTTTCGGTTTCCTATCATGTGAAATTATCTAGGTTAAATATGCTCACAGCCGGGATACAAGGTGGAATCATTCAAAATAATATAAATTCCACTGACATGCAATGGGATAACCAGTATGATGGTAATGGCTTTAATCCGGCTTTAGCTTCTGGAGAAAATATCAACTACGATGGTTTTTTATTGGGGGATGCAAGTATAGGGTTGCTTTGGAAATATCAATCAGAAAAAGTGAAAATCTTAATTTCAAATGAAGGTATCAAAACCGAAATCGGGGTTGCTGCTTTTCATGTAAACAAACCTGAATATTCATTTTTCAATGCATCAAAAGACAACCTTTATACTCGTTTTGTAGCTCATGGTAAAGCGTCTGTAGAAATTTCAAATACAAATTTTGCTGTCGTTCCAACATTCACTTTTATGAGACAATCGGTATCTGGTGAATTAATATTAGGTTCTTATTTTAGGTTTATGGTAAAAGATAATTCTGCGAACAAAGGATTTTTATATTCAACAGCCCTGTCGGTAGGGACACATTACAGGTGGGGCGATGCTTGGATTTTTTCTGTTCTATTTGAATCAAAGCACTGGGCATTAGGTTTAAGCTACGACATGAACACATCTTCTTTAAAATATGCCACCAACAAAGACGGTGGAATTGAAGTAACCTTGCGCTTTACTACCCCTAATCCATTTGAATACAGGAATAGAGGGAATAGTTTATTATAGTAGTCTATGAAGTGCTTTATTCCTTGGTCCCCATTTTTATTATGCTTGTCGTTTTATTTCATGTTAGTGTGCTGTATTTTATTTGTATTTCATTTTATTTTTTTAATTTGATTTTATTTGGAAATTTTGTATGCTTAACCGCCCTTCACATATATTAATCTGTTTACTTATTAAATTATGGTATCCTTTGAAGTCCTTAGTGCTGTTGATTTTGTCATATTTAAGCAGGTCGTCAGGGGTGCTTTTAATCCGGTATTTGCTACAAAAATTGCTCTTAAATCTGCTCTTAATCTGGTTCGCACTGCGAATACCCATGTTGTTTGTTCCGCTCAAACTAAAGAAGAAATTCTGAATTCAGTCACAAAACTAGATTTAACCCATTTTGGTTATCATACTGCCAATGATATTGAAATTTCATATACATTCAATACTGAGCAGAAATTACATCAGGCAATCATTAAGCCTCGTATAATCTATCCTTTAAGCGAAGATATATCCTTGCCGGAACCACTCGACTATAAAACAAAATCGTATCTCAATTTTTTTGCAGACGAGTTCGAACGTATTAAAATTCGTGCTGAAAAAATCCTCGCATCAACTTCAACACAAAAAGAAACTGCATTTATAGCATCTCGCAATTTGCAGCTTTTACGTAAACTCAATCACGATTCACAGGTACATTTCAATTATATTTGCTCACGATCTGACTTACAAGCTACTTCGTCAGATTTATTTATAATCTATGTTCTGAATCTTTTCATAATACGTAGCATCGTTTTTTACTCAAAATTTTTCAAACCATTTCTCAATGAAAAAACAACTTCCGAAGATGTACTTCGATTAACATTTAAGAAAAAAATCCCATGGATATTAAAACATCCCTGGCTATTTATTGAACACCCTCTGCTATACGAAATCATAACTGAAAACAATGTATGTTCACCGTCTTGTGAAATCAATCCAGAATATCAAAAGCTCAATAGCTTAAACACGCTTAAAATTCCGGAACCTTTGCTTAAAGAAGTATTGGGTATAATTCAGTTCAAAAACTCTATAAAATTAAACGGCAATACCAATATTTTAGCTGATGCATTTTATCAAATGCTGAATAAAAACATTGAAAACGGCTTGCCTTACATGGACAGTAATTCCGCAGCAATAAGCAAACTACTTTCATTTTTTGTTATAGACAAAAACAACGAACCCTTAAATCCGAATTCTATCTGCACCATGCTAAAACCCTCTAATTTTAATAAGCGTCCACATAAAGACGACGAAAAAAAGGTTAATCTTTTATAGATTTAATTCTTTTTCTTCATTTTTCACATTATAAAAGTTCCCTGTTTTTAGGGGAATTTTTCAGGGAACTCATGGGAACTTGCTTTTCTCCATTTTTCAATCTGTTAAGCAATAATCTGTTTTTCAATCTTGTAAAATAAAAAAAGTTCCCGGGAACTTTTTAATACTTTTAGGGAACCCCTGATGGCACAATGTTTGTATTAATTTTTATAACTATAATATTTTCAGATAAATATATATTTCCCTGTTTGTTCTCTCAATAAAAAAAGTTCCCGGACGTGTTCGGGAACTTTTTTTTTCACCGGTCACCCAAAATCTTTATATTCTTTTGTTTCTGGTTTTCCGTTGCAACGAATTGCCATTATGTACCTGCCATTTGTAACAACATTCCATGGAATGTTGCATTGGTTCCGGTGCCATTGTTTAACCGTTAATAAAAAATAAAATGGAAGTTGTAACAATTCAATCCGAAGTTTTCCAGCAGCTTTTATCAAAGCTCGACAATCTGGAATCATATTTCAAGCATGTAGTAAAGCAACAACCTTTATCCGAGCAATGGCTCGATATTGAGGAAACATGCCAGTTGCTTAAAATCTCCAAACGCACCTTGCAGGGCTACCGTGATCAGGGCATTATTACTTATTCGCAGGTTGGCGGTAAAATCTACGTTAGTGCCTCTGCAATCGAAGAACATCTGCGAAACCACACACGCAAGGCTTTTAAGAAACCAAAAATTTCAATCTGACCAGCTTGCTTTTTTGTTTTGCCATATCATTCTAATTATCTGCACCCCTCTGTTTTCTTGTTTCGCAAGTTTACAGTAGGGGTGTTTTAAAATCACAAGCCTATGAAAGTTTCTGTTTTCAATAATTTCAACAAAGTTTCAGATAACCTCGAAATAACGGTTATTCTGGAACAACTTAAAAGCGATAAATATAAAAACCGCATTCTGCAACTTCGCACATTGCTTGTTGCCGAAAATGAAAGCGAATATAACAAACAGAAAAAATCTCTTCCTGCATTCACTCCATGCGGTTTGTTTGAAGGTGGTCGCAAAATGGAATTTCTCAAAGAATATTCCGGGCTTCTCATTCTTGATATTGATAAGCTGAGCAGCAGTCAGCTTTCAAATATCAAACAAACGGCTCAGGGAATCGCTTTTACTTATTGTGTATTTACAAGCCCATCCGGGAACGGCCTGAAAATTCTGGTTAAAATAAATTCCTCACAGGATCACCACAAGCTTGTTTTTAACCAGGTGAAAAAATATTATGAATCTGTACTCAATGTAAACATTGACCCATCAGGCAAGGACATAACCCGCTTGTGTTTTTTTTCATGGGACCCGAATATATACATTAACAACAATGCGCAGGTATTCCGCACTACAGCAAAGCAGGTATCAGAACAAATCGAAGAAATCATTCAGCAAATTGAACAGCATCAGATTGATATTACCAGCGAATATAAAGATTGGCTCAGTATCGGCTTTGCCCTCATTGATGCGCTGGGCGCAGGAGCACAGCAACCGTTCCACCGCATCAGTCGGTTTTATCACAAATACAATTCTGAAGAATGCAACAAACAATTCGACAAATGTTTAAATTCGAATAATTCCGGCACTACCGTAAAATCATTTTTCCATTTCGCAAAACAACACGGCATTTGTATGAATCCCAATACACAGTCTTTACAGCGTACAAACACTACCTTTACACCTGTCCGCGAAGCTGTCACCCTGAGCGAAGTCGAAGGGTCAATTCAGCTTCAACAGCCGCTTGATAACAGTAAAGACATGCCAGTGGCACGTCTCGAAAGTGTAAAAGAAAAAACAGAGCCAACCGACGCAATCGCTGGCAAACAAACCGATGAAAAGCCGAAATCAAAAAAGTCAGGCACAAACAAATTTCATTTAGTCCGTGATTACCTTTTAGAAAATTTCGATATCAGGTATAACAACGTGTCAACAAATTTTGAATACAAGGAAAAAGACCAGCAATTTTATGAGCCAATGAATGAGAACGATATTTTTATAAAAATGCAGTTAGATGGTTTAAGTTTTTCCCTTTCAAATCTGGTTGCATTCCTTAAATCCTCAATGGTGCATAGATACAACCCTTTTATACAATATTTTGAATCCCTGCCGCTCTGGGATGGCAAAACTGATTTTATTCAGGAATTGGTTTCTTTTGTGAATTTAAAGCCTGAATTATGCGACAGGTTCGATAAACACTTTAAAAAATGGTTGGTTCGGGTTGTGAAATGCGCTTTGGTAGATTCTTATTTTAACAAACAGGCTTTTATTTTAGTGCATGACAAGCAAAATTCAGGTAAATCAACATTTTGCCGCTTTCTTTGCCCGCCCTCACTGAAAAATTATATTGCCGAAAACCTAAGTATTGACAAGGATTCCCGCATTTTACTTACAACAAACCTTTTAATCAACCTCGACGAGCTTTCTACACTGTCAAAAGTCGAGATCAACTCTCTGAAATCCTTGTTTTCAAAAGACAAGATAAATGACCGTTTGCCATACGACAGAAAAAATTCAATCATTCCACGCAGGGCCTCATTTATAGGCTCAACGAATCAGGCAGAGTTTTTAAACGATGAATCAGGCTCAGTCCGTTGGTTATGTTTTGAAATCCGCTCAATAGATTGGTCATACAAAGAAAAAGTGAATATTGATAATGTCTGGGCGCAGGCTTATACACTTTACAAATCCGGTTTTCATTGCGATTTAACACCCGAAGAAATAAAAGAAAACGAAGAATACAACAGGCAATTTAATATTACAACAACCGAATTTGAATTGATACATAAATACCTTTCTCCGGGAACCCGTGAAAATCACGGTTGTTTTATGACTGCTACAGACATACTTTTGTATATAGCTGAACAAACAGGCGGTAAAGTAAAACTGAATAACATCAATGTAGGCCGTGCACTTAAAATGCTTTCATTTGCCAGAGACAAGAACTACCCCGATAAAAACTATGGCTATTTCGTTTTTAAGAAAATATAGAAAAACGCCAAAACATCTTACCATCTTACCCCATACCTCCGGTAACTGAGCGTAGTCGAAGTTTACAGGAGGGGTAAGATCATTTTTTACATCTTACCCCAATCTTACATCTTACCTTAAAATTATACCCCTATCTGGTGTAAGATGTAACTTCAAAAAACATCCTACAACATATTACAACACCAGTAAAATTAGGCAAGGGGTAAGATGGTAAGATTAAAACGCATTTTCGATATATTTTAATTATTTTTCTCTTTCATGGTAGATGATGGTTAAAAAACTACTTCATTAATTTTCACTAATTTTCTTTCTCCCCCGGATTGTATTGACTTTCTGACTTCCGTAAATCTTTTTATGTAGCTGCCATTTTACTATTTCTCTGTTTTTCTCTTAAATATCTCATTATTTCTTTCTAAAAAATATTAGTTTTGTAGAGATTAAAAACAAGAACTTTTGATGCAGAATTCAGTATATTTTGACTTTATAAAAGAATTAAAGGGTTCTATCCTTCATAGTCGCTACATGGCGGCAAGGTTAGTAAACCGTGAATTGCTTCTTTTATACTTTCACACTGGAAAACAATTATCAGAAAAAATCGAATCCGAAAAATGGGGCGCAAAGGTACTGGAAACAATATCAAATGACCTACAGAATGAATTATCTGGACTTCGGGGTTTCTCTGTTACCAGCTTAAAAAAAATGCGTCAATTCTACCAGACTTACGCCTTTCTGGAATATAGACCGTCAGCAACGGCCCAATTACCACAGAAAAATGAAATTGGACCGTTATCAACGGCCCAATTAAAATTGTCCGTTAAAAATCTTCAAAATGTAGTAAAACAAAGCAATTACCCTTTTGGTTCGCCAAATTCACAACAAATAGATTCTCTTGCCTCTGCTTCATTTATTGATACCTTTTTAAGCCTTCCATTTTCTCATCACATCCTGCTTCTTAACAAAGTACGTAATTGGGATGCATTAAGTTTTTACATGAATAAAGCAGTCGAAAACCAATGGACAGTTGATTTTCTCACACATCATATTGATGCGGATTCATTTCAGAAAGCAGGACAAATTCAGTCAAACTTTGAAAAAACATTACCTGCAAAATTAAATCCAAATGTATTACAAGCATTTCGTGATGAATATTTACTCGATTTTCTGAATATACAGCCTATTGATGAAGAAGACGAACTGGTTCTCGAAAATGAAATTATTCTGAACATCAAAAAATTTATTATGTCCCTGGGCAGAGAGTTCACATATATGGGCAATCAATATCGCTTAATTGTGGACGAAAAAGAATACTTTGTTGATTTACTTTTCTATCATAGGAGTTTACAAGCATTAGTGGCTTTTGAATTAAAAACAGGGGCTTTCAAACCGGAATATGCAGGGAAGCTAAATTTTTATCTGAGTGCTTTGGACGAGTATATTAAACTGCCACACGAAAACCCATCTGTTGGTATTATCCTTTGTAAAGAGAAAAAGACCACCACTGTTGAATTTTCTTTTCGCTCAATTGATAAACCTATGGGTGTGGCCACTTATAAACTTAGCAAAGAACTACCAGAGGTATATAAAAAATATTTACCCGATCCTGATGTTCTAAGAAAAATGATATAATAGTTTGAAAATAACTTAAAATAAACAGTTTTATGATTCGTAATAATATAAAGTTTTCAAGCATTGATGGCACCCAGCTTGAAGGTGATTTTTATAATGCAGATAAAAAGGGAGAATTATCTGTTTTATTTGTGCATGGTATTACATCAGATAGGAAAGAAGACAACTTGTTTGTCGATATCGCAATGGAGCTTTTAAATTTGAATATTTCTTCATTTTCATTTGATTTGAGAGCTCATGGTAAAAGTCAAAGGCAACAGAATGAATTAACTTTATCTGGTTGTATAAATGATATTATTTCAGCAACTAATCTTCTATTAAAAGAAACAAATACAGAGAAATTAATAATTATTGCTGCAAGTTTCGGTGGTGGTATTAGTATTAATGCAAGTAGTTTCTTTTCAAATAAAATGAAAAGTCTAATTTTATTAAATCCACGACTTGACTATAAACCTTGGGCTATAGATCATGAATTCTGGGATAAAGACCAGCTTTCTGATATTGGGAAAAATAAAATGAATACCGAAAAATATATTATAAGAAATGATTTTAAAATAGGTATGGCTTTATTTAATGAGCTACTTTGTTTTGAACCTGCATCAGTTTTAAAACAATTGAATATACCAGTTCTTTTTATTCATGGTGATCAAGACTCAATAGTTCCCATCAATATTTCAAGAGAACATTTTAATGATAATGGTAATGGAAAATTAATTGAAGTTAGCGGTGCAGATCATGGGTTTGTTTTACCAGATGATGAAAACGCAACAAATCCTCAAAATATAGAATACCGGAATTTTGTAATTAATTCTATTGTAAATTGGATTAAGAATGTTTAACACAATCAGAAATATATTTTCACCATACTATTTATATAAGGGTTGTAATATTTCAAAAACAGCAAAAATATTCCCTTATTGTATAATAGGTCTGCCTCCGCATCCTGAAGATATGCAATATCTCAAAGAACCATTAATTACTAAAATTGGGAATAATGTTTATTTAAGTCCCTTCTGTGTAATTTATAAAGGAGCTATTCTAAAAGATGATGTTTATTTAGATCCTTATGTCAGGGTTGGTTCAAGTTCAACTATTGGAGAGAAAACAAGATTGTTATATGGTGCAAGAATTCATGACAATGTAAGCATCGGGAGTAATTGTCAAATAGGTGGCAATTGCTCTGATGATGTAATAATAGGAAATAATGTTACTCATTTTGGCAGAATTACGCATAAATATAATAATCCGAAAGCTGACTGGGCTACAACGGTTGAAAAATCTCCTGTTATTGAAAATAATGCTATAATTGGTGCAAATGCAATAATAATAGGTCATGTTACAATTGGTGCAAATTCGTACATTGGAGCAGGTGAAATCATTAGGAATACAATACCAGCAAATCACATTTTTTATAAAAATAAATTATATAGTTCATCTGAGTGGAAGGGTAGCCTTTCAAAAAATAAATTTTTCAAGGATGAGAACATTTAAAGTTTTTTTTGTTTATGCTTTTACTTCAAAAGAGAATTATTATAGTCGAAGCGACATAATTTCTGTAATTGAAGAAGTTTGTGAGATTGCACAGAGTGATTCAAAAAATAAAAATATTAAAGTAGTACCGGATTTTTATTTTAATGAATTTGGTAACAACCTTCAAATTGAAATCGAATATAGAATAAAAAATACAGATTTGTGTATTATAGATATTTCAGAGAACAATCCGAATGTTTTTTACGAATATGGCATTGCAAGAGGTGTTAATTGCCCAATAATTGTATTAAAAAGTAAAAAATCAAAAAACGATTATTCAATTCCCTCCGATATTGTTGGAACTCATGTCCTGTTTTATGAAAACATAAAAGATATTATTGGCCGTTTATCTAATAGAATAAGTAACGTTATTAGTGAAATCAAACATACAGAACAAAACTACTTAGACTTAGCCAGAAAAACATGGAATTTTGGGAGAGATATTTATCCAAGTCATATTTATATTATTGCAGCATCAAGCGAAACGCCATCAAAATTTAAAGAATTTAATTCACCCGATCATATATATTTAGATAATTTGTGTGATAAAGATTCTATTCTTGAAATTTCTGTTCTTCTTGGTAAACTATATCCTCAATCTGAAATAAAAATTTTGTCTATTGACAACCTTCCACCTTCCATAATAGAAGAAAATTTAGTTTTGATAGGCGGAATAGGAACACAAAATACACCTAATAATGAAATTGCTAAAAAAATAATAAAAACGTTAAGAATTGATATTTCCTATTTAGATGAAACAATGGTTTACAATGGTGAAGAATTCCACTCTCAAAAAGGGAATGATGACTTTTTATCATTGGATCATGCTTTTTTTGGTCGTTTTGATAATCCATTAAATCCGAACAAAAGAGTCTTTTTTGCGCAAGGCATACATACATTTGGTGTATTAGGTGCTATAAGAGCATTTTCTTTACATCCTACTGCAATTAATAATCATAAATTGATTGACAACATTGTTTCAAATAATGGCAATATAAGCGCAAAATTTCCAATTAATATTATTCAATGCCGTGTTATTGTCCCACCCTTAACAGAAGAATTTCTATATTAATTGAGTCCGATGTTTGCAAGCATTATTACCTGCGTTTATAATCAAGATTTCAATATATTCCAAGAATGTTTTGATTCTATATGCAATATAAAATTTACTGATGATTTCGAGTGGATCATAGTGGACGATGGTTCTGATATCTGTTTTTTTAATGGTTATCTTGATATTATTAATAAATATAATAAACCATTAAATATTACAATTAAAAGACTGGAAAATAATAGCGGGTTATCTATTGCCAGAAATGAAGCTATAAATCTTTCTAATGGAGAATGGGTCATTTCCTTAGACTCTGATGATAAATTAGAACCTCATTTAATACAGGAGCTGAAAAATTTGAATAAGCACGTAAATATAGCTGCATTTGAAGTTAATTATTTTAATTCCAATTCATCGGAGTATCGTAAACTAAATAAATTTAAACAATGGTTTGAAGAATTTGGGCTTACTGATTTAGACCCGTTTCTTTGGTTTGATTTTTATTACCACGGAATAATTGCGAAGAAGAATATTATTGAAAAAATTGGATGCTACGATAATTTCTTAAAAGTCGGTGAAGATCAAGATATACTAATAAAGGTAGTGCATTCCATGAAAAAAGAGAATGTTGCATTTATTGAAAAACTTGGTTATCACTATAGAAATAATGAAAACGGTGTATGCAAAAAAAATTGGGATGAAGTTTTGCTGGGTTATACTTCGTCAATGTTAAAATCCATGAAAAGATTAAATCAATTATTCATTGAATGCCGGTTTGGCGGAACAATAACAATTGATGAATCAATTATTGATATTTACGAATATAAACATGCACAACACGGTTGGCTTAATTGGTATAATTACAAGGATATTAAAAAAATTTAGAATATGGAGTATGTGCTTTTCCTTACTTATAATTGTAATTTAAAATGTAAGTATTGTTTTGCAAATGAAATAGTAAATAATAAAAATTACGAGCTAGTCATAAGTGATAGTCAATTAAATTCTACGATAGAATATATTAGAAGGGATATTGATAGAAGAAAAGCGATTCAAAATTTTATTGTTTTTTATGGTGGGGAACCAACTCTTGTTCCCCACATTATCGAAGAAATAATCAATAGAACAAATGACCTGAAAATAAAATATATTCTGTACACAAATGGTGTTTTAATAAACAAATTACCACTCACAATAATAAAATTTGTTAATACAGTATTAATATCCATTGATGGTGAAAAAGCAACTCAGGATTTTTTTAGAGGAATAGGTACTTTTGACCAGATTATTTTCAATGCTAAAATTCTTAAAGAGAATAATAAAAACATAATTGCCAGATTGACTTATGATGAAGGTTCAGATATTTACAAAGCCGTTATTGTGTTAGAGAATAAGTTTGATGCTCTATATTGGCAAATTGTAAGTAAGTCAAAATTTAATGATTCAAATCAATTCTTGAAAAATTACTCTGAACAAATTCAAAATTTATTAACACACTGGATAAATAAGTTAGAACAAGGTATTGTTATAAATATTATACCCTTTCAGATAGTGTTAGAAGTAATAATAAAAAAAGAAAAGAATAACTTTTTCAAATGTGGTTGTGGTCATGATCTTCAAGCAATAGATATTTCTGGTAATGTTTATCTTTGTGATGAATATATTGGTAATAAGGACCGGATTATTGGAAATACAAATTCAGAGGATTACATTGCTTTAGATAATAAAATTTCTATTAATATTTTTGGGGATTGTAGGACTTGTCAATATTTGCATATTTGTTCGGGCAGATGTCGGAAATGTTTAGAATATAACTCTAAAGAACAAATAAAGACCTATTGCGAAATGACAAAAATATTAATAGATGCTATTTATTACAGGTATAATGATATCGTTTCTGCTTGCAGTTCTTTTAATTTAGATAGAATATTTTATAAAGGCGAATATTTGACAGAATTAATTCCTTAAAACAATCTTAATTAGAACAAGTGAAAAGGAAACACAACTAAACTTATTTTTCTTATTAATATTTTCACATGAATACAAACGCAGATACTTCTCTTGAATCTGAAGATGAATTTGAAGATGAAATTTTATTTAATGAACAACTTTATAAGGCGATATCTCCAAAAATCAAACAATTTTTAGTAGAATATTATGGAGATAATTTTTATAACCTGAAACCCGAAACATATCTTGAAATTGAAACATTAATAGAAGATGATATTCTTTTATTTGCTAGTGAAATACCTGATATTTTATACCGTAACAGAACTATTACTGATGAAGACAAATTTGATGAAGCCTTAGATAATTTTGTGCCTGATAATATACCGATTAATTGGCCTGTAATTGAAAATTGGTTTGATAGAGATTTTTCAAATGATGACGATGAAGATACCTTTTTAGAAGATAGTGATCCGATTGACTTAACTGAAGATCAAAAAAAAGCAAAGGAAATAGTTGAACTAGCAAATGAAATGACCGATAACACACAGAGCTTTGCTCATTTTATGAAATCCGGTTATGAAATTACAAATAAAAAAGTTCAGCTATTTTTAGAAAATATTGCATCATTTGAGTTGTCTATTCTTTCACCTGATGGTTTTATTGCTCTTCAAACACACTTGAATTTACTTGTATCAACACTGTTAGAAAATTTATATACAATAATGCCTGATTAATAATATGTATATTTGTAATACCATATAAGATTTAGTGAAATATTAATAAAAAATTTATGCCAGCACAAGAAAAAAACAATTCCCATCTTCATTTTAATAATCCGCAAGAAGGTGTTGTTGAGTACAAACAGAAAACTAGGGTTGTAACTAGAGATGATGATGGTTTGCCCAAGTACTATCAACACATGAAAGATACTTTCAGGAATTGTACTGCAAATTTTAATAGCGATAAAAACACCCGACATCAAAATAGAAACAATACTTTACGCTTACCACAACATATAGATTACATTCTGATTAATTTTTTTGGTCCTTTCGATATCGAAAAATTTACAAATCGTTACAAACAGAACTTTGGCCTAGTCCCCGTAAAATTTGAATTATTCAATTCATTGGGGCTTTTTGCAATTGATAACGATAACCTTTTTAATAACTTTTTTCGGGAATTGCAGACTTTTCAAAGAACTAACGATCACACAGGGAATCTGCCCTATAATGTTGACATTCGATACATAAAAGATTTTCGACTATTATCAGACTCAAACATAATTTCCTACAGGCAGCTTTACGATTCTGCATTTTTAAACCTTGTTGATGTTACTGAATTATTTCATGACCGCATCCACCCAATAGAAGAAAGTTTAAAAACATATCTTCACCGAAACAATATAACATTCATTCATAATCAGGAGAACAAGACAATTCAGATATGGGGTGCTTCACAGGCTCTGATAAATGAAATAATTGCAAATTTTGATATTATTCATTCTGTAAATTCTTCTCTGGCTGGTGTTGTTGCGCCGGGGTCATTTAATACACCAATAAGAAGCTTTGGTTTTACCTTGGTGCCGCCCTCTCCAGATGCCCCAGTTATTGGCATTTTAGATTCAGGCATAAGTTCAAATACACCTTTAAATGCAATAGTTAAAAATGCCAATAATGAATACGACCTGACAGGCACTGGTTCTTTAATTGATAATCTTTTCAATGGTTGCGGTCATGGAACTGGTGTTGCTGGTTTTGCTGCGCTTGGCTCTCAGCTTATCACAAACCATACAGGTAACAAACAGGCAGATGCATGGCTGTTATCAATAAAAATTTTAGATACTAATTCTCCCCGTGTTTCTGATTTAGAAATTATAAACCTTATAAGGAAAGCTCATGAGGAATATGGTGTAAGAATTTTTGTCCTTACTGTCACAGAAAATGACTCTAAGGGCGATAATGAACCTATATCGGCATTTGCTTTTAATTTGGATAAGCTGGCTTATGAATTGGATATTCTTATAATAATTTCAGCAGGTAATATTTCACAGGATTATTTTATTGATCAAAATTCTGGTACTGCAAGAATAGCATACCCTGATGATTTTATTCAGCAATGGTCAAATATTAAATCTCCATCTGAAAGCATGAATAACTTGGCAATTGGTTCATGTGCCGGTAATTTTGAAAACGAAATAAACACGGGCATTGCAGTTGATAATGATTTTCCGGCATTATATTCAACAAAGTTTAATTACGATTTTGAATCTGATATTTTATCAAGTAAGCAATCAAACAAATACTTAAACAAACCGGATATTTTATATTATGGCGGCGATTGGGATAATAGCCTTGATTGTAGTATTACAGGATTAAAGCATCTTTCAGCCAAAACAGGTGTTTATTATGATAAAAACACAGGGACTAGTTTTTCTGCTGGTCTTATAGCCAATATTGCAGCAAAAATAATTTATCGTTATCCGTCTCTGAGCATGCAATCTGTTAAAGCATTATTAATAAGTTCCGCATTTGTGCCAAAATTCAATTCTTTCTATAACAATTTTTCAGAAAAATTTGCACAACGCATTATTGGCAATGGTATTCCGGTAATTAACGAATGTTTACATTCTACTGATAATTCAGTAACAATAATTATCGAAGATGAAATTAGCCCTGATAGAATAAAATCTTACCCACTTCATATTCCGGAATATCTTTTATCAAAAACAACAAAAAGTACAGTTCTCGATATTAAAGCAACTCTTTGCTACAGCTTTGAACCCTTGCTGAATAATCAAATGGCCTATTGCCCCATCCATATTGGGTTTGGCATTTTAAAAAATATGAATTTAAACGAGTGGACTACAAATACAGAAGGGAAACAAATACCTCATGGCTTAAATGGAAATAGCGCAGAAAATATCAAAATTAAAAATGGTCAGGGATGGTCAGAGGATTATTATTTTAAATCAAAACTCCTCAGTAACGTACAAAAAATGGAGCTGGTTTATAATATTGAAAATATCTCTGGTAATGATAACACTTTCAAATTAGCCATAAATTGTAAACGTCATAAATTAATGAATGAAGAACAGAAAAATCACTTTAACAGGTCTTATAAATTTAGCATTACCATGAATTTTCAGGAAAGACCTGTGAAAAATCTTCTTGAAGGTAATTTATATTACGAACTTTTTGCAGTAAATACGCTGGAAGCAATTACAGACTTGGAAGCAGAATTAAATGTTGAATAGTAATTAGCTGCGTATTAAATTCTTTTTTTCTTCAGTAACAAGTTCCTGCCATATTCCTGTACTTATGGTCGCAGTTATTGGTCTGAGATTTTCAGCATAACTAAGCAGTGTTCTTTTTAACGCAGTGATTAAGGTCTTTTGAATACTAAAATAAGATAATCCGAGGGATGATTTTATAATTTTCTGAGAGTTTCGTGTATTATCGAATTTAAAATTTCCTTTTTTTAACGTCAGTGCAATTAATTCTTTTATTTGAGATTCATTAGGTAGTTCAAGCTTTATAATAGCATCAAATCTTCTTACTAATGCTTCATCAATCATTTCTTTTTGGTTTGTTGCGGCTATCACTAAATTTTCCTGTGGCAAATAATCAAAAAGTTGAAGAATGGTATTAACAACTCTTTTCATTTCACCGTGATCTTGGCTGTAATCCCTGATTTTTCCTAAAGAATCAAACTCATCAATAAAAATTATTGTGTTTTCAGTAGTAGCTTTTCTGAATAATTTTGCAAGGTTTTTACTGGTTTCTCCTAGCTTTGAAGATACAATTGCGCCCAGATTTACAACTACCATCATTTTTTCCAGTTCCCCTGCAAGAACATAAGCGGCTAAAGTTTTTCCGCAACCTGATGGCCCGTGTAGTAATATTTTATTTGAAATAGGTAAATCAAACTGTTTGAGAATATTTATTGACTTATGCTCTTTTACAAAAAATTCAAGATTTTCTCTTACATCTGTTGAGCAAACAAGATTTGAAAATTTATAATCAGAAGTAAGTTTCTCTATAATAAATTCATTAATTTCTCTGTCTTCCTCACGCAAAATATGTTTATTTGAACCAACTTTTACAAGGCCGCTGTTTTGTTGTTGCCTGATTGATTCTTTTATGAGTGATTGTAATTGCAAAGCGAAATTAATTTTTTTGGACTTTTTTGAATGATCAATTAGTTCACTTAAAGCAAATAGCAATCTTTCCTGGTCATTTTCCAGACCATATTTTGCTATATCTCGTATGAAATCAAATTGTGTCATTTTTTCGATTTTCTACAAAGATAAAACAAAAAGATAAGAATTGTTCTTCCAAAAAATATTTTACAAACAACCATCGGTTAATTTCAGTAACAATCAATCATGTATAAGATAAATATTTTTCTAACCCTTCATGCAGCAAAAATCCCCGCCCTTTCCTTGAAATGAATCGGTCAGGGCTTGCATGGTCTTTTTGCTGCATTCCCCACGCCAACCCCTCTGTTGTTTTTATCGCTTTCACATTTTTTGCACAGCCCACATCGTGCATAGAGCATTGCAGTCCTCATGGCTTGCGGGCTTCATGCACTATGCACTTCACCGCAATCACTTTCCAGTCCTCATTCCATTCCGGGCTTCAAGTCATTGCTTTTTCCCAACACACAAAACAAAAAAACAGGCTGCCTCCAACCGCCTCCACCGGCATCCTTTGCGCCAGCAATAAAAAACAACCCCAAGCTATTTAACATAAAAGAAGCTATGGAACAATAGCCGTTTTCATCGGTATAAATGAATTTAATGGCTTTGTCCCATAGCAGCTTCTATGTCTCCACTTCGTTACGGGATAAACCTAAATAGCCGCTCTGCCTACGCTTTTTCGCATGTGAGTTAAAAGCTACCCTGCCCGGCTTCTGGTCTGTCATGTTTTTTGTACCAGCCCTGCGGAATCCATTTGCTTAAACAAAAAAACACGCCAGTCCCCTGACATTTACCAACGTTTTCGTTAATGAGTGTCCCAAGCGATCCACCGCACCTTGTTTTGTCATGGTTTTTGAGAGCTAATGTTCTCACAAATGTTCAATTCTCTCCACTTCACTACATTCCGGAGCCACCGTTCCGGTGAATCCTTCATTTCGTTTCGTTCGTTCATCTCACAATTGTTCAAACCACACATCATTCAGTTGCCTCAATCCTTCATCAACTCAATGATTTTTGCTTACACTCAGTCAAAAACTCACGCCAAAACGCCTACAGCCACCAACCCCCACCCAACCACCCTTAAAGTCAGAAAACAAAAAAGAAAATTAAAAAATGGTCTGAGGAATCATTAATAAAACCTTATGCAAAGATAAGCCGCCAACGCCCTTGCAAGGTTATACAGAGTTTTTCAAAAAAAATCTCCAACCCTACGGGTAGTATTTTTTTTGAAAAAACCTTGCAATTCAGCAACCGCACGGCTTTTTGGATGCTTAAGGTTTTTTTAATGATATATTCTTTTTATGCGGCGGCGAGCGTGAAGCGAGCAGCTTTTCAGAAAATAATTATAAATAAATATCAACAGAGCCTATGAAAACACAGTATTTTTCAGATTGCCGGACACTCGAAGAAGTGAAACGCAGGTACAAAGAATTAGCAATGTTACACCACCCAGACAAAGGCGGAAATACTGCAACCATGCAAGAAATTAACGCACAATATGAAAGCAGTATCCGAAATCCTGTTTTCTCTTTTGCTGAACAATCCGAAGAAGATCAGGAGGAATTTATTAAATATCCTGAAATCATTAACCATCTGATCGGGCTTCATGGTCTTATTATTGAGCTTATCGGAAACTGGATTTGGTTATCTGGTAACACCTATCCGCACAGGTGCAAATTAAAAGAAATAGGTTTTTATTTTGCACCGAAAAAGGTCATGTGGTATTATCGCCCACCTGAATATAAAAGCATCAATAAAAGCCCAAAATCTATTGATTCTATCCGGGCAAAATATGGCAGCGATACCATAAACCTCAAATCCGTAAAATTTGAGTTGCAAAATTGAGCAGAGGGACGAAAGTCCCTTTTTTCATTTCGGCAACTGAAAGCAGCAAAGTGAATAATTCATCATAAGCCCTGTATTTATAAGCATTGTAGAATTTTGTACTTGTATTGTGATGTACCTTTGTATTAAACTTTAAAACGTAAATTTATGGTACATCCTTTTTTAAATTTCATTCTTGGAACAGTTGCAACAGCAGGAACTGTTTTTAGCCTTGACGGCGTAAATCCCAACAATTTTGGCAGTATTGAAGAACTGATAAAGTACATTATCAGCATCGTAGGCGGTATACTGGCGACAGTAATAATCAATTTGCTGAAGAAAAAATTTCCGGAGTGGTTCAGTAATCAGAAAAATATTTCCAAATGATTTTTCGCCGTATCAAATCCGTATTAAGTCCATATCAAGCCCACTAAACTGTGATAAAAAATGGTCGGGAAAAATTCAAAATTTTAGTATTAACCCTTTAATCTTTTTTCTTATGGCAATTGTTCAAAATCCAGTAACAGGCAGAACCCGTAAAAAATTTGGTTCAGCCGTTTTTTCCAAACAATTTGGGAAAAACACCATGCGCACCAAACCCATTGAAGTGCGTAACCCTAAAACGCAACTCCAGAAAGAGCAGCGTAGTAAATTCTCAATTATGGTCGCCCTTGCAAGGCTTTTCATGGGTTTTATCCGTGTCAGCTTCAAACAGGCAGCCACTGGTATGTCACAGTTTAACGTGTTTGTCCGTTCCAACATCAGCACCGCAATAACGGGCGTATTTCCAAACTATGCTGTTGACTTTGCAAGCCTTATCATTTCAAAAGGCACACTAACCGGCGCAGATACCGGAGCTGCTATAGCTGTAGCTGGTCATATAGTAGATATTACCTGGGTAGATAATTCCGGTAATGGTGATGCGCTTGCAACTGATAAAGTAATGGCGCTCATTATTAATAACACAAAAAAAGCAATTATTCAAGACATGGTGACTAAAACCCGTGCTGATGTCAGTCTTTCATTAACCGTCCCTGCAACCTGGGTAGGTAATCAGGTGCATATTTTTATGGCATTTAAAACGCCTGCAGGTGATAGAATTTCTGACAGCAGCTTTCTTGCATCGGTGGCAGTCATTGCTTAAAGCTTTCATTTGGTTGGTGGTTTCTTTCTGAAGGCAGTTGTCGGAAAAGTCCTTCAACTGCCTTTTTTAGTAACCTATCAAAACATCATTCAAATTCTAAAATCGTAAATCGTAATTCTAAAATTTAAAATTTATGGCACGTATTAATCAAGGTTTTCTTGGCAATGCATCTGGTAAACTTGGAAATGTTGTTTTTGCTAAATGGCGTGATTTGCAAACTGCACATCAATATCAGCCCGATATCCATGATGCTAATTCACCAGCGCAGAAAAAACAACGTTCCCGGATGGTTACACTTCTGCAATTCTTAAAACCCCTGAATAAGAATTTTATTAAATTCTTTAATTCTTCTATTGCTAAAGGCTCTACGCCTTGGGCTGTGGCTATCAAACAAAATATGTCCGGTGTCCCTGAATCCGGTTGTTTTCCTCTGAATAATCTCAGGCTTGGTAAACCAAATCTTCCGTCTTTTGAAATTATTGAAGCAACTTACAACCCATTTATTGACCTTACAACTGTCCGTTATGTTCCTAATCTTCCGGTATCTTCTCAAAATCCTTTTCCTTATTTATGTTGTGCGGTGTTGGGTCAATATAAAACAACGGATGGTTCTATAAAATTTGACATACGGCATTTACTTTCAGAAAATCCTGTTGGTATTTTTCTATGTTCATACTATTCAGGTGGTCATGAACATGCTTTTGAAAACATCTGGAGCCATGGCAGGATGTGGTTCATTTATTATGACACTTTTGATATTGAAGGACACTATGACCCGATTCCTAATCTTTCTGAGCCAAGCGATTTCACACCTGTTTCAATAGTCGAGGGCTTTAATGTTGATATTCCTGATGACCTTGTTCCACTTGATGCGTTTTCATGGAAATATGAAAAGAAAGCTGATAAATGGTATCTCATTTTAAGTATTGATATCAAGAAAACAAAAATCAAAAAACCTGCTGATTATACTATTATCTTTTGGGGTGTTGCCCTTCGTGATTCTAAACATGAACAGTCTGAGCCAATGGAATGGAATCTTAAAAATACAACCAAAGAAATTGAATTAGGTGATAAAGGTTTTGATGGCAGTATTCTTGGTTTGTATTCGCTTTTCACAACTGAAGGAGAACAGGTCAGCCGTTTCAACCGTTTTTATATCAGCAAAGATACTGACGACAAAGAACACCCATATTTTGACCAGCTTTTTGATTGCTGTTATGCTTTTCCTACTTCTTTTATTCTTGATGGTAACCAGTGCGGTTTCTGTGGCTCAATTGATGAACTATTTAGTGATATAATTGAGCTTTGGGAACAAGGCTATTTAGGTAATGATAGCGACATTGAACCACGAAATGAAGTTGCTTTGAAAATCCCGACTGATGCAAACGGGACTATTACTGTAACTGGCTTTATTAGTCAGGAATTAAATGATTATATTTTTGATCGGGATAAAGTGGCCTTACTGGAAGTTGTTGCAAAATCTGGGTTCTCATTCAGCAAATGGGATGGTACTGATGCAGCAGATGTAAAAGACCTGGGCACAGGTAAATTTGAATTGGTAATGTCAAAGGAACGCAGTATCAGTGCTGTTTTCATTGCCATTTAATTAATTGTTTTAATTGTTAAATCTGAAAAATCTGAAAATATGAATGAGAAAAAACAAATAATAGATTACAGCAAATTCAAATGCGAAATCTACAACCCTGATGGCAAATACCTGAAGGATGCCATATTTAATAAGGACAATAATTTTTATTGTTCCGGCCTCATCCCTGGTCAGAAATATTTTGTTGTATTCAGTTATGATGGTATCTTTCTCCAATGCTTTTCTTTCACATGCGATATTGAGGGCAAAGTGGTTTATCTTTCACCGGCTCACATTGTTTTCAATCACTCTGTAGAAATCTTATCAGGAAGTTTTCTAAACAATATAAAAGCAAAAATCAAGAAACGTCTTGAATATAACCTGCCTCAAACACGCTGGGCAAAGAAGGCACTCGATGCATTTATTGATTCAACACATGAAGGGAGGAAGAAAATACTTTGCCCAAATCAGCCTATTGCATTTAAAGTAGGGAGAGATTTAACCGTCAGTACAAATTAAAAAGCATCTCCTTTTTGTCTTCATTGAATTTTACTACATTCATTTAATAGACAATGAGTTGCAATATAGTTCTTCGGTAAAACATTATGCAAACCCTTTAAAATTCAGGGTTTGTTAATTTGTTTTACCTATGTTTTACCTACCAAATAAAAAACCCTTGCAAGTCCAGTATTTGCAAGGGTTTTGTGTTTTTAATCGTGACTCCAGAGGGATTCAAACCCCCAACCTTCTGATCCGTAGTCAGATGCACTATTCAATTATGCTATGGAGCCATTTTTTAATATATTCTTTTCCACATCCAGATTTAAGATATTTTTCTCTTTCTCTTGCTTTTATTCTGCTTTCTACTTGTTCTTGATATACCAATTTCCAAGGAATGTATCCTTTTGTTGATCTTGTTTTACCACTATTATGCTCTAAAAGCCTTCTTTTTACATCTTTTGAAAACCCAACATACAATCTATTATCTTTGTAAACTCTGTATGACGTAAACTATATAAAACATTGCATGACAAATCTTTAGATGCACCCTGCCGGCAGGCAGGCAGGTATTCAGTTATGCTATGGAGCCTTTTTGGGATTGCAAATATACAAAAAAAAATAATACTTGAAATTTTTCTTGTTTTTTTATTTTTTAAAATCTGTATTAAATTCTTAGTTTTACATAAATTTTTTATGAATTTAATATATTCAGAGGTATTTAAAAGCAGATGAAAAAAATTTAAAACTGTTTATCATGAATTTAAAAGTCCGTTTAGTCGTAATGAATTTCTTCCAGTTTTTTGTCTGGGGAGCATGGTTAATTACAATTGCAAACTACTGGTTTGGGACAAAACAATGGGGTCCGGCAGAATTCGGCGCTATATTCCTTACACTTGGAATCTCATCGCTTTTCATGCCCACACTAACAGGCATTATTGCAGACCGCTGGATTAATGCCGAAAAATTATATGCAATTCTTCACATATTAAGCGGGGCAACAGTTTTTTGTTTTCCTTTGATAAATGACCCGGATACTTTTTTTTGGTTTATGTTGCTTGCCATGTGCTTTTATATGCCAACAATCGCTCTGACAAATACTATTGGCTACAACGCATTAAAACAGGCCGGGCATGATGTTGTGAAAGCCTTCCCTCCCATCCGTGTTTTTGGCACCATCGGTTTTATTGCAGCTATGTGGATTACCAATCTTACAGGAAACAAAGCAACGGAGTACCAGTTTTATCTCTCGGCTTTTGCTTCCATTGCTCTGGGAATTTATTCCTTTACTCTTCCCAAGTGTCCGCCTCAGATGCAGGCTACAGGCAAATCTTCTTTTGTTCAGTTATTCGGTTTAAATGCTTTTAAATTATTTGCCAATTACAAAATGGCGCTTTTTTTTATTTTTTCCATGCTGCTTGGTGCTTCGCTACAGCTTACAAACATGTATGGAGATGTGTTCCTCGATGAATTTAAAAATGTTCCCATTTATGCAGATTCATTTGTTGTAAAATATTCTACAATTATAATGTCTATTTCACAAATGTCTGAAACACTTTTTATTCTTACCATACCTTTTTTTCTTAAAAGATTAGGCATTAAAAAAGTAATGTTACTGAGCATGGTTGCATGGGTATTGCGTTTTGCATTGTTTGGATTTGGCGACCCGGCAGAAGGATTATGGATGATTATTCTCTCATGCATTGTATATGGAATGGCTTTTGATTTTTTCAATATTTCCGGAGCTTTGTTCGTGGAAACACAATGCCATCCCTCGATGAGAGCCAGCGCACAGGGTTTGTTTATGATGATGACAAATGGTTTCGGAACAATCATTGGAAGTTTTATCAGCGGAAAACTCATTGCGGCTTACTTTACTGTTGAAAAAACCGTGGTAGAAAATGGCCAGACAATCACACATATAGAAAAAGAATGGCCGGACATCTGGATAACGTTTGCCGCCTATTCATTAGTTGTAGCAATACTTTTTGCAATATTATTCAAACATAAACATGATCGCACAGCTTTGGAAAATGCAAATATCGGTCATTAATAAAGCGAAGTCTTTTTCCTTTTTTTTATTTTTTTTTATCATAAGACTTTTCTCTCCTGTATCTGCATATCCGCAGGCTGAATATAGTATTGTAATAGACCGCAATCTATCTTCAATTGTAGCAGGGCAGAACCTTCTGACATTCCATAAATGTATTTATGAGGCAGAAAATTTTTATTTCAAAACTTCCATTTTTGAAGAAAACACGTTTGCACGAAAATCAGCAGGAATAGCATATCGCCTAGGAAAAACAATTCTTCTCGACAATATAATAGACCACATGACGGGTCTTATTCAACATGAAGTGTTTGGGCACGGTGCACGCTACAGAGAGCTGGGTTATACAAATTCAAGCTATACGCTCAACCTGTTTTTCCCTTATGGAAAAGGAAATGGAATGGCAATATCTGGGAATCCTCCGGATGGCAGAATCATTAGTAAACATGAAAGAATACTGAAAACAACAGGCGGAAATGAAGCAACAGGTATTTTAGCAGACCAGCTTACCCAGAACTGGCTAAACAGAGAAAGCATCAACTACAGAGAATGCGGACTTTTTCTTGGCAGCTTTCACAATCTAACTTCATATATTGTATTCACAAAATATCAGAAATCAATTTCTTACAGTAATGATATCGGTTCATATATTTTTGAAATCAATAGCAATGAAGGACAATTCAGCAATGGTACGTATTATAATATAGATAAATTAATAAAATATTCTGCATTGAACCTATTCAACACATTTCAGTATTTTGCAGCCTACACCTATCTAAAATCATATCTCTGGTCAGGTCAGGAGAACTTCGATTTCCCAATGATAAAAATGGCATCCGTAAAATATCTACCTTCCTTTCGCTTTGGGCTTTCACCCTTTGGCGCTGAATTTTATTCTGATCATTTTCTGAAATTCAACAAAAAACTTTTTTCTGTTTATGGAAGATATGGAGAACCAACATTTCATAAATTTTGGGGAATTGGAGTAAATGCTTCTGATTTTTTTGATTTCAAATTTATAAAAATTTCTGCAAAAGCAGACTTATGGCAACAGCCTGAAGTCTGGCTCGGAGGAAAAGAATTATCTTCGCAAAAAAATCATTTCGGATATAGTATTTCCAATACATTGAAATTCAAATTCAGTAATAATAATTACCCACTCACTTTATCAGTACAATACGGATATAAAAGTGCAGGTTTCATAATGGGAGAGACTCTAAACAAAGGTTTTATTTTGCGCGCAGGAATTTCATTCACAGAAAAAAACAAAAAATCATCAGATCAAACCGGGTCTTAATTTTTTTGTCCGTTCAACCGATTGTTCATGCAGCCATTTTTCAATTTCTTTTGTATTTCCCGATAGTAAAATATCAGGTGCTTTCCATCCTTTATATTCAGCAGGCCGCGTGTAAACAGGTGGTGCGAGCAACCCGTCCTGAAAAGAATCGGTAAGCGCAGATTGTTCGTCTGATATTGCGCCTGGAATAACACGAATCACACTATCAGCTATTATTGCTGCCGCGAGTTCTCCTCCGGTAAGAACATAATCTCCAATGGATATTTCCATTGTTATCAGATGTTCACGTATGCGATGGTCAATGCCTTTATAATGTCCGCAAAGAATCATCAGGTTGTTTTTCAGAGAAAGCGAATTGGCAAGTGATTGAGAATACAGTTCTCCATCAGGCGAAGTATAAATAATTTCGTCGTATTCGCGTTCTTTTTTTAAATGTGTGATAAGGTTATCAATGGGCTCAATCATCAGCACCATTCCCGCGCCCCCACTGAATGCATAATCATCAACCTGTCTGTGTTTATAGTTTGTATAATTACGGATGTTGTGAACAAAAATCTCTGCGATGCCCTTTTGCTGTGCGCGTTTTATGATAGAATGATTCAATGGGCTATCAAGCAGTTCAGGTAATATTGTAAGGATATCTATTCGCATTGCTGCAAAAGTAATAGAAATTTATTGTTAAAAAACTACGGGTTTTAATAAATTACTGACGTTACGAAGAATGTTGTCTCGCAGGTGCTCAGTCTACAGTCCTCAGTCTACAGTCCTCAGTCCTCAGCCTGTTTGACTGCCGACTTGTTTGACTGCCGACTACCGACTTGTTTGACTACCAACTTGTTTGACTGCCGACTTGTTTGACTACCGACTTGTTTGACTACCGACTTGTTTGACTGCCGACTACCGACTTGTTTGACTACCAACTTGTTTGACTACCGACTTGTTTGACTGCCGACTTGTTTGACTGCCGACTGCCGACTGCCGACTCTTTTGACTGCTGACCGCCGATTTCCAACTTCAACATAAACATCAATTTCTACAATTTGAGGAACATCAAGTAATTATACCACTGATAATCTGCCTATACAATAACGATATACAAACATATACTGTAAATTAATTCAAAAATCTTTGTGAATCTTGCTCATTTATATAATTTCGTAGGCTTAAATGTAAAACCAAACCCGCGAAAGCGGATATAAAATTCTGGAAACAGAAGAACGTGGTAATTCTAACAGACAATAGTCTTGTATTAATTAAATTATTTTGTGTTATGCAAACGCCCGATGAAAATGCTCAAGTAAACAACGAAGGGATTAACCCGGTAAACGAAATTCCTACAACGGAAAATCTTGATACACCCGTATCAGATGCAATTGAAAACAAAGAAATTCTGGTATCTTCTGAAATTTTGGAAACGAATATTTCTGAAAAAAATGCTGAAATTCAACAACAGTCCGAAATTAATGAAATTAAATCTGAGGTTCCATCTGAACAGGTTAACGATACACAAGAAGGAGGTATTTTAACCAATGAACTGGAAGAACTGGAAAATGGATCCGAATCAGAAGAACAGGATGAAGACGTTGAGTCTGGAGTACAATTGCCCTTGATGGATTATTCTGTAATAAGCAAAGAGGAACTGCTCGTCAGGCTGGAAGATTTTATCGAAAACCAAGAGATAGAAAAAATCAGACTGAATGTTGAAAATATTAAAACAGCTTTTTATAAAAAACACAGGGCTAAAATTGAAGAAAAGAAAAAGATTTTTATTGAAGCCGGAGGAGAACCGGAAGCCTTTATTTCAGAAGAAGATCCCCATGAAATAAAATTCAAGGAATTATATAAAAAATATAAAGAACTCCGTACCGCTTTTACAGAAAAAATAGAAAAAGAAAAACAGGATAACCTGCAAATTAAAAATAAAATTATTGAAGAAATCAAAGAGCTTGTTAACAGCAAGGAATCTATCAATAAAACATATCAGAATTTCCGCGATCTTCAGAAAAGATGGAGAGAAACAGGAGCGGTTCCACAAACAGAAGTAGGTCAGCTTTGGCAGAATTATCATCATCAGGTGGAACAATTTTATGATGTGATAAAAATTAATCAGGAACTTCGTGATCTTGACCTGAAAAAAAATCTTGAAGAAAAAATCAGACTTTGTGAGCGCTCTGAAGAACTTATAATAGAGCCGGAAATCCTGAAAGCATTTAAAAAATTACAAGGCTTACACGATCAATGGAGAGAAATAGGACCTGTTCCCCGCGATAAAAAAGAAGAAGTATGGGAGCGCTTTAAACAAACTACTGCAACTATAAATAAAAAACATCAGGATCATTTTGATGTTTTGAAAGCTGAATTTGAAAATAATCTTGAAGCAAAAACAATGATTTGTGAAAAAGCTGAAGAAATTATCAAATTTGAAAATAAGAATCCTAAAGAATGGGAAGAAAGAACCAAAGAACTTGTTGAGTTGCAAAAATTATGGAAAACAATAGGTCCTGCTCCCAAAAAAAATAATGCAAAAGTATTCATGCGTTTTAAAGAAACCTGCGATACGTTCTTTAATGCGAAAAAAGATTTTTTTAAATCACTGAAAGAAGAACAAAATAATAATCTTCAGTTAAAAATTGAATTATGTATTCAGGTTGAGGGAATCAAAGACAGCAGCGAGTGGAAAAAAACAACCGACGAGATTATTACACTTCAGAAAAAATGGAAAGAAATTGGTTCCGTACCCAATAAACATTCAGATCTTGTTTGGAAAAGGTTTCGCGCAGCCTGTGATGCATTTTTTAACAGGAAAGAACAACATTTTGCATCACAAATACAGGAAGAGCAGGAAAATCTGAAATTAAAAAATGAACTCATTGAAAAAATTGAGGCTTATGTCCCCGGAGAAGACAATAATGAGGCTATTGTCAGCTTGAAAGAATTTCAAAATGAGTGGATGAATATTGGGCATGTTCCTATTAAAATGAAAGACGAACTTCAGAAAAAATTCAGAGAAGCTATTAATAAACATTACAGCAATTTAAATTTAGATAGGTCAAAAACAGAAATGATGCAGTTTAAAAACCGCATTCAGTCTTATTCAAATGAAGATAAACCTAAAGACAAAATCTATTCTGAAAAACTTAAAATTAACGATAGAATACGAGCTATTGAAGGCGATTTACACTTGTGGGAAAATAATATAGGCTTTTTCTCTAAATCTAAAAATGCAGAAGCTCTGATTAAAGATTTCAACGATAAAATTCAAAAAGCAAAAAGCGAAATTCAAATGCTGAAAGAACGAGTAAAAATGCTCGATAACATAAAAAAAGAATAGGGGGGAAAGAAAATTCTTTGTCTATTTTATTAAACTAGCGATATAGTTGTTGTTGCGGAAAATGTTTTATTGTCGGAAGCCGGAAGTCAGAAGTCAGAAGTCGGAACAAAGCCACTTCCGACTTCGGTCTTCAGGCTTCCGACAGATTATAAAAAAGCTTTTTGCGTAACATGAAATAATAATTCTGAAAATCTCACATTGATAATTTATTTGATAGAATGATTCTGAAAAAAATTAGTATCCTTTTTTTATTTATATGTATATCAATTCTGTCTTATGCCCAAACCGGTACAATAAGAGGGTTTGTGTATGAAAAAGAAACAGGCGAACCCATGATGTTTACCAATGTTTACATCAAAGAAAATAAAATTGGTTCTTCTACAGATGTAAATGGGTTTTTTAATATTTCAAAAGTTCCGGCAGGCTCATATACATTATTGGTTACAAGTATTGGTTATGATACGTTGAAAATCCCAATCACGATTAAAGCAGGGGGCTTTGTTAATCAAAAACTGTATGTTGAAAAAACAAGCATAGCGCTTCAGGATGTGGTTGTTTCTGCAGAAAAGCAAGCTGCTGTTACTGATGTTAGAATGTCTGTTGTGAAAGTTACTCCCAAGCAGATTAAACTTGTTCCTTCTATTGGTGGAGAGCCAGATTTCGCACAGTACGTACAAATTTTACCCGGAGTTATTTTTACAGGCGATCAGGGCGGTCAATTATATATCCGAGGTGGCTCTCCTATTCAAAACAAAGTGCTTCTTGATGGAATGACTGTTTATAATCCTTTTCATTCGATTGGTTTGTTTTCTGTTTTTGATTCTGATATTATAAGAAATGCAGATGTTTTTACAGGAGGTTTTAATTCAGAATATGGAGGGCGCATCTCTTCCATTATGGACATCACAATGAGAGATGGAAATAAAAAGCGTCATACAGGGAAAGCATCCATGACAACTTTCGGGTCAAAATTGATTATTGAAGGGCCACTGAAAAAACAAACTGAAGATGGAAAAACAACTGCATCGTATATTTTTTCAGGTAAAACTTCTTACTTAGAACAAAGTTCAAAATATCTATATACATATATTGATACAGGTGGTCTTCCTTTCAATTTTACTGACCTCTATGGGAAAGTATCTCTGAATGCTGAAAACGGAACAAAAGTCAGTCTTTTCGGATTTAATTTTACAGACCAGGTTAAATACCGCGCTATATCAGACTTAAACTGGCAATCTTCAGGTGCCGGAGGCAATGTTATTCTTGTACCTGCCGGTTCTAATGTTCTTGTCAAATCAAATTTTTCATATTCTAAATATGAAATTACCCTTAAAGAAAAAGACGCTTTGCCCCGTAACAGTTTTATCGGAGGTTTTAATTTCGGTCTTTCCTTTCTTTATTTTTTAGGGAAAAATGAATTTAGCTACGGACTGGAAGCATTAGGTTTTAAAACAGACTTCAACTACTATAACTCTATCGGCAGACTATTAAATCAGGAGCAAAACACAACTGAAATGGCAGGTTATTTGAAATACAAACATTCATTTGAAAAATTATTATTTGAACCAGGATTCAGACTTCATTATTACGCTTCTTTAAATCACGTTTCTCCAGAGCCACGACTTGGTATGAAATACATTGTCTCGAATAAACTAAGGCTTAAGTTGGCATCAGGATTATATTCCCAGAATTTTATCAGCGCTAATTCCGATCGCGATGTTGTTAATTTGTTTTACGGATTTCTTTCAAGTCCTGAAGTAGGAGATTTACAGGAAGAATTTGACGGGAAAGAAATAACACATGCATTACAGAAATCGGCTCATGTAATCTTTGGTTTTGAGTACGATGTTACAAACAAACTTAATGTAAACATTGAAGGCTATTTTAAAAGAAACACACAACTTACAAACATTAACAGAAATAAACTTTATGATGACATTCCTGAAAATAATGATAAACCCGATAACCTGAAAAAAGATTTTATCATTGAATCAGGAAATGCTTATGGTTTAGATTTTGTTTTCAAATATGATTTTAAGAGAATTTATCTCTGGTGTGTTTATTCTTTAGGATATGTTGATCGCTTTGATGGATATGTAACATATAATCCTCACTACGACAGACGCCATAATGTTAATTTAGTAGGCAATTATACATTTGGAAAAGACCTGAACTGGGAATTTAATGTAAGATGGAATCTTGGATCAGGGTTTCCATTTACACCAACACAAGGTTACTATGAATTATTATCCTTTACAGATGGAATTAATTCCAATTACACCAATGCGAACGGTCAGGTGGGTGTGATTTATGGAGATCTTGGAGAAAGAAGACTTCCTTACTATCACAGGCTTGATATTTCTTTAAAACACAGTTTCGAACTGGGCAAAAACTCAAAACTCGAAGCCAATGTGGGTATTACAAATGTTTATAATCAGCAAAATATTTTCTACATTGATCGTATAATTCAGGAACGAGTTAACCAATTACCATTTATGCCAAGCGCAGGAGTAAATATTACTTTTTAAAGCTTGCAACACCCGGTGTCTTCGACTTCGCTCAGACACCGATTACTGATCCCTCGCTCTGGACTGTACAATCGTTCCACCTGTGCTGAGCGAAGTCGAAGTATGGAACGATGCTACAGACCTTCCATCCTACATACCATTTACCAATTACCTGCAACCTGCAACACTCCCAACCTGCACCCCCCCCACCCCATCCAAAATCATTCAGTTGAAACGACGATATCAGAATCTTTTCCTCATCTGTTACTAACTGGTAAATAAAATTTTCTTTAAAGTCCTAAAAATTTATTTCTTTTGAATCTTCTTTATCAATTTTTGAAATACATTAATTATGTCAACAAAATATATTTTCGTAACCGGCGGTGTTACTTCTTCCTTGGGTAAAGGCATTATCTCTGCCTCTTTGGCAAAATTACTTCAGGCAAGGGGATTCTCTGTAACAATTCAGAAACTCGATCCCTATATTAATATAGACCCGGGAACCATGAATCCTTACGAGCACGGAGAATGTTATGTTACAGAAGATGGAGCAGAAACCGATCTCGACCTTGGTCATTACGAACGCTTTCTAAATGTTTCTACATCACAGGCAAACAATGTAACAACCGGAAAAATATATCAAGCTGTAATTAACAAGGAACGAAGAGGAGATTATCTCGGAAAAACAGTACAGATTATTCCCCACATTACCGATGAAATAAAGAGAAGAGTTAAACTGCTCGGAAAAAATAATAAATATGATTTTGTTATAACAGAAATAGGAGGCACTGTCGGCGACATTGAATCGCTTCCTTTTGTTGAGGCTGTCCGTCAGTTAAAATGGGAGATGCCCGATAAAACACTGGTTATTCATTTAACACTTGTACCTTATCTTGCTGCTGCCGGAGAATTAAAAACAAAACCCACACAGCATTCTGTAAAAATGCTTCTCGAAAATGGAATCCAGCCTGATATTTTAGTGCTAAGAACTGAAAAAAGCCTTACTCAGGAAATAAGAAAAAAAGTTGCTTTGTTTTGCAATGTAGATATTAATTCGGTAATAGAATCTAAAGATGTTTCTACTATTTATGAAGTTCCACTTTTGATGCATAAAGAAAAATTAGATACCACGGTACTTGCTAAGCTCAAAGTTGAATCAAACAAAGAACCGGAGTTAAAACCATGGATTGATTTTATTACAAATCTGAAAAACCCGCAACACGAAATAACGATTGCCCTTGTCGGGAAATATGTAGAACTTGTTGATGCGTATAAATCTATTAACGAATCTCTGATTCATGCGGCAGCTATGAATAAATGTAAAGTACATATAAAAAGAATACATTCTGAAAATATTACAGAAGAAAATGTTGAAGAAAAATTAAAAGGAGTAAATGGCATTCTGGTTGCTCCGGGTTTTGGGCATCGGGGCATTGAAGGAAAAATTGCCGCCGTTAAATTAGCGAGAGAAAATAATATTCCATTTTTTGGAATTTGTCTGGGTATGCAATGCGCTGTTATTGAATTTGGCCGTCATATCTTAAATCTCACAGACGCGCACTCTACTGAAATGAACCACGATACAAAAAACCCTGTAATAGACATAATGGAAGAACAAAAGCAAATTTCCGAAAAAGGAGGAACCATGCGTCTGGGAGCTTATCCCTGTTCTTTATCTAAAAACACAAAAACCTACCAAGCGTACAAAAAATTAGAAATAAGCGAACGACACAGACACAGGTATGAATTCAATAATCATTATCTTGAATTATATAAGAAAAATGGAATGGTCCCTGTTGGTATTAATGTTGACACAAACCTTGTTGAAATAATTGAAATTCCAACACATAAATGGTTTGTCGGCGTTCAGTTTCACCCAGAATATAAAAGCACAGTGTTAAACCCGCATCCACTTTTTGTTGCATTTATTAAGGCTGCGATAAGTTAATAAACGATTACCTTTTCAGAAAAATTGTATAAGAGTCGCAGCAATACTTTTCTATTTGCTTTTTTACTATTTTTTCACTTCAATAAATTGATTATCTTGCGCAAATTTTTTATTTTTTTAATTAAAACTCACAAATGGACAAGAATACAATTATCGGGCTTGCAGTGATAGGTGTTTGCATCATTCTTTTCAGCATCGTCTCAAGTCCGAGTCAGGAAGATATTGAAGCGGCAAAAAGAAAAAATGATTCGATACTTGCTGTAAACATTAAGCAAGATCAAGAAACACAAAAAGCCAAAGAACTTGAAATAATAAAAAAAGATTCTATAGCGCAGCTCCCCGATTCAGTTAAGAAAAATCAACTCGCAACGAAATACGGTGTATTTACTAATGCTACAGAAGGAAAAAATAAATTCTTTTTTATTGAAAATGAACTTATCAAGGTTAAACTGGCAACTCTTGGGGGACGCGTTCATTCTGTCGAGCTAAAAAAATATCTGCGTTTTGATGGGAAACCCCTGATCCTTTTTGATGGAGATAAAAATGAATTTGGTTTGAATTTTTTCTCACAAAACCAAAACATTTACACAAACGATTTGTTTTTTACGCCCTCTGTTTCTGATACAATTTTAAATGCAGAAAAATCTGAAAAATCGCTTTCCATGAAACTGACCGGCGATTCAACCGGATATATGGAATTTGTTTACACACTTGAGCCCAACAGCTATTTCCTGAAATACAAAATCAATTTTGTGAATATGGATAAAATCATTTCACAAAACGCAAGTTACATTTCACTTAATTGGAAAACATTAATTCCCGGACTCGAAAAAGGTAAACAATGGGAAAAAGATAATTCCTCCATTTACTGGAAATTTACGGATGAAGAAGTAAGTTATCTTAGTGAAATGGCTGAAGATGCCTCAGAAAATTTACGTACAAAAGTTAAATGGATTTCATTCAAACAACAATTTTTTTCAACCATATTAGTTGCAGACAGTGTCTTTCTGAATGCAATGGTTCATGCTGTTAAAACAGATACATCTGAACAATTTCTGAAAAAATTTTCTGCTGAAATAAGTTTGCCTTTTGATAATAAAAGCAGTGAAACCCTTCCAATGAAATTTTATTTTGGTCCCAACCAATATAAAATACTGGAAAGCTACAATCTGAGTTTTGAAAAATTAGTACCACTGGGTTGGGGCATCTTTGGCTGGGTTAACAAATATTTGGTAATTCCAATTTTTAATTTTCTTGGTTCCTATATCTCCAGCTATGGAATTATCATTCTTATTTTAACAATCATCATTAAACTTTTATTATTTCCACTCACATACAAATCTTATCTGTCGAGCGCTAAAATGCGTGTACTGAAACCACAGGTGGATGAAATGAATTCAAAAATACCCAAAGAAAAAACTATGGAGCGCCAACAGTCTGCCATGGCATTGTATAAAAGAGCCGGGGTGAATCCAATGGGGGGTTGTATTCCTATGCTTTTACAGTTTCCTATTCTTATTGCGCTATTCCGCTTTTTTCCTGCATCAATAGAATTAAGGCAACAAAGTTTCCTTTGGGCAGACGATCTTTCAACCTACGACTCAATTGCGCAACTTCCTTTTTCAATTCCATTTTATGGCGACCACATAAGTTTATTTACACTTCTCATGTGCGGTTCAATCGTTTTAGTTACACTCATTCAAAGCGATCAGATGAGTTCTGCTTCTTCGATGCCCGGTATGAAAATTATGTTATGGATGATGCCTGTAATGATGCTTTTCTGGTTCAACAATTATGCTTGCGGGCTCAGTTACTATTATTTCCTTGCAAATATTATTACT
The DNA here is from genome assembly GCA_001769125.1 of Bacteroidetes bacterium GWF2_35_48. Lineage (GTDB taxonomy): Bacteria > Bacteroidota > Bacteroidia > Bacteroidales > GWF2-35-48 > GWF2-35-48. Next base: position 76,854 of record MEOG01000064.1, read on the forward strand.
TATGGTCAGACAAAATTAATAAGGCAATTTGTTGATGATAAAAAAATTCTTGCAAAATTAGAAACCAATAAAGCGAAGCCCGTAAAAAAATCGAAATTTCAACAAAAGCTTGAAGAAGCTGCAAAGAAGAGAGGATATAAATTGCCGAAATAGTGTTTGTCCATAATGTCCGATAGCTTCGTTAATCTTGAATTGAAAACGGTCATTTACAAAAGTAAACTCCCTGATTTTCAATTCTGCGAAAGCCCTGCCTACCGGCAAGGCGGGCTCGCTCTCGAACATTCTGAACTAAACACTGACTTTATGGTTGTCGCGGCAAAAGACACTAAATAATTTTAATAACGTCATAAAAAAAAATAATTAATTAAATCTAAAATATATGAGAAAAATTTTTGTTTTAGCTGTTTTGATATCACAGGTATTGATATTGGCAGCGCAACCCAAAAACTGCACAAATCCTATTTCAAACGACGAGTTTCAGTTAAAACTGAATGAAATTAATGCGAAACAAAACGAAGCTAAAAAGCTGGAACATGCAAAACGAATGCTGGGCAATGTTTGTTTGCTTGCATCACAGGTTAAACAAATGGCCGGTATTTTTTCAAATGATGTAAATCGTCTTGATTTTGCTAAAGCAGCTTACACAAGTACTTTTGATAAAAGCAATTTTTATGAAGTGTACGATTCTTTCGGATATTTTTCTTATGTTTTTAAACTGCACGACTATATTGCAGAAGTTAAAGGAGGAAATTCATCCAACACTTCAACCAATACAATTCCTCAACAGAATATTAATGTGAAGCCAACAGAAACTACTCCAAATTATCCGAGATGGGACTTTCCAAATGCAACAACATACAATGGATTGAAAGGTTGCACAACACCTTTAAGCGATAAAGATTTTGACGGACTTGCAATGCAGGTTTTCAGATTAAATTCTGATCCGGAAAAAAACGACCTCGCTGAAAAAACTATTCAGGGAAATTGCCTTACTACAACTCATATTATGAAACTTGCTTCTTTCATAAATTCAAATACAGATAAATTATTTTTTTTGAAAAAAGCAATATATCGTTGCTATGATGTTGAAAATTTTACAAAAGCGGAACAATGCCTTTCTGCGCCCGGTCCAAAGAAAATGTTAAATGATGAGATTAATAAAGCCATTGCAGAATTAAAAGCAGCAAACCTGCCTAAAAAAGAAGAAGTAAAACCTTGCGAAATTTTAAATAAAGAATTTCTCGAAATTAAAGACGCCATTAAAAAACAAAATTTCAACAATACCCGCGTTACAATAGCCAAACAAATTATTTCGAGCCAGAAGTGCCCATTTACTTCATTCCAGATTAAAGAAATTGTTAAGTTGTTTGACTTTGAAGACAGTCGCCTTGATGTTGCAAAGTTTGCATGGGATTTCTGTATGGATAAACAATTTTATTTTAAAGTGCATGAAGCTTTAGATTTTGATGTGTCTAAAACAGAACTTTCAAAATATACGAGCACGAAAAAGTAAGCTTGTTATTTTATATTCATAAAAAAGCTGTTTGTTTACTCAGGCAGCTTTTTTTATTTTTATCAACCTCACTTTCTGAATCAGAAAAACCAATAAAGAAGTCAAAACAGTTATAATGATAAATGAAAAAATAAGTTCAATATATCCATACGATTTCAAAATATAACTCGCTGCATTTCCAATAATGCACCATTGAATAAAATAAAACAAGGTTACGTTCTTCCCTGTCCACGCGAGAAAAGAAATAATTGGATATTTATTACCCTGTTTTATTTCTGTTATAAAAGATATCAGAAATACCCAGAAAAAGATAAAGCTTAAACACCATCCGAAAAATAATATTCCATGATGATAGTATAAAGAAAGTACGGATGCAGTTTCAAATCCTTCTTTAAAAAATGGTATAAAAACAAGCATACATATTCCCATTAAAATTAAGCGATTTTTTACAGAAATTGCTCTTATCTCATAATTTGTTTTCATAACGTAAAAAGCAGCTCCCGCAAGTGGATAAGCAAGCCAGGGGAACATAGGGAAGTAAGACCAAGAGAAATCTCCGCCTATAAAAGCAAAAAGATAAGGACAGCAAATCCCTTTTCCATTAAGGTAGGGAGCAATAAAAGCTATTATTAAAGCAATAAAAAGATACAAATAAAATTTCGAATTAAATATCTGTTTAAGCAAAGCAATGATAATAATTGCAATTCCGGCAGAGAACAAAATATCAACACCAAAAATATAATTTAAAGGGTTGATCTGAAATTCATCGGAATAAATTTTAAAAAGGAGTGATGCATTTAAACATAAATTAAGAAGAAGACCTATTCCAATAATTCCCAGTCCCCGCACAATCATTTGGAAAGTGGTTTTATTTGAAGCAATAGTAAAATATCCCATTACTGCAAGAAAAACAGGAGCAACTAAAGGTCCGCCAAGAAATAAAGAAATTTTGCCAAGAAAACTTTCATAAATATCAGCGCATGCGAATTGCTCTGTAATATGCACCTGTATCATTAGGATTACAGCAATTCCTTTTAATATGTCCGGAGTTAGCGACCTTGGTGTTTTCAATTTAGGATATGTTTTTTCGGCTTAAAATATTTAAAATTTTATTCGGTCATACAATCATCAAAATATTTCGGTGCGCTGCACCTATGAATACAACGCAGCTATCGCTGCTACAAATATTAACGCTGCTATGCAGCTACATTAATTATCGCAATTAAACAGCTATATTTTTTTGAAAAGGCAAAGCTGCAAAACATCTTTATCAGTAGCAGCAGCGCTGTGGCAACATTTAAAGCAACAGAGCCACGTCAATATTTGTAGATGCAGCGCACCGTAATATTCTTGTGCTAATTTCTGTTTACAATTTATTTACGTGCACGAAAATCGGATTATTAATTTTCATGCGAATTAGTGTTATTTTTATTCAATAGTAATCTTTCGAGCTATATTGGCTTTCATCGTTCTAACTTTTAAAAAATAAACGCCTGTAGAAATATTCGAAACATCAACCTGCTGTTTAGACGTTTTTCCTGCATTAAAATTTAATACAACTTTTCCCTGAAAATCACTTATTGTTACAACCTCAATAGGGTCTGCATCTTCTGATTCTATCGTAATAAATTTATCAGATGGATTCGGATATATTTTCACTTTTGAAAAATTTAACTCCCCTACCCCTGATTTGATAACATCCTGATAAAATGTATCAACAAAGCAATCATTTGTTACAATCAAGCGAACCTGCACTGTATCTCCTGCTGAAAGCGTTGTAAATGTATGGACAGGGTTTTGTTCTGTAGAAGTTGTTCCATCTCCAAAATCCCATAAATACTGGCTCGCATTGATAGAGCTGTCAATAAAATTTATTTGAGACCCTGAAGTTGTGTATTTAAAAAAAGCAATCGGTGCATCGCAAATTTCAAAATCGTCAAAGCCAAAACCAGAAAATTCATACCCTGCAAACTCAAAGCGAAACTGAATATTCTGCACTCCCTGATACACGTCTAAAGAATGCAAAACAGTATCCCAGCCCTTTGATCTGCCACTCCAGTTATGTCCCTGATTATACCATTGCGAATCGCTTGCTGCACCAAGGTTTGGCCAACTCAACCCTCCATCAGCAGAGCATTCAAATTGTGTTCCGAAAAACCCCTGCTCATTCTCATACCATACTTTAAATTTTACGTAAGGTCTTTTAAGCAGCGCAAGATTAAAACAAGGTCCTGTTAAAAAAGACTGCTCCGGACTTCCACAAAGACCAGCCAGATTTGTTACCCAGCAATTTGATCCGGAGGCTGCATGCGTGATGCCTGTATCCGCGGGAGTTCCCCATTCCCATGTAGAATTTATTCCAGACGAAAACCATCCGCCTGCTGATGTTTCAAAATCTTGAATATAAGGAAAAGTTGAGGCTGAAGGATAATTTGCAATCACCATTGAATCGGCATCATTAGTGGAATCAAAATCATTTGTTAAAATTGTTGTAGCAAAAATTTTATAATTAATATATGCTGAAAAATCAGCAGACTGAGAAAACATAAAATTAAGCGTTTCTCCCGGCTGAACAGTATCTGTAACGGTTTCCGATATCAGTATCCCGTCATTTATTCGATACGCAACATCAAAATCAGCTTGTGGAGCTAATCCGTAATTATAAACTCCAACTACAACTGTTTCATTATTTGTCAATCCACAATTACTGAGCGGTGAAATTACAGAACTGACACCAATATTCGCTTGAGGTGCTTCATAAATCTTTATATCATCAACTGCAAAACCTGCATTTTGTTCTGCATTTCCGGTTATTATTTTCACGCGTAAAATCACAGAAGACAAGCCTCCACAACCGTCCAAAGCATGTTTTGCATTCATCCATTCACCACTACTTCCATGCCAGCCAATAGTTGAAACTCCTTGCGGAACATTATACCAGTTAGTCCCTTCTCCACTATTTCCAATACGAATCCAGTTTACCCCGCCATTTGTTGATTTTTCAAAAATAACCAAATCCAAATTATTCAATTGATACCAAATATTCATATCTATCCAAGGCTGTTCAACATTGGTAAAATCAAAGCAAGGACCTAATAAAACAGAACTTTCGCTTTGCATGGTTGTGCTATCAAGATTCGTTTTCCAGCAATACAAACCCGAGGCTGCATGATCTAAGGCTGTATCATTCGGAAGACCGTGCTCCCACGAAGTATAATGACGTCTAGAGTCAGTCCACTCTGTAACCCAGCTTCCGGCATCACTCTCAAAATCCTCTTCATAAGGAAAAGATGAAACAACCGGAAGATTTGTAATGTTGTGATAAGTTGTATCATTGTCTCTGTTACCGTCGTTCACTATTTTTGTATATGCTTTAATTTTATAGGTTGTGCCTACTGAAGATAAATCCATATTTGAAGCTGCGGTATGATACACCCATCCGCCCGGAGGAATGGCAGCTCCATAAAAATTTTCCATTTCGAGTCCATCATTTATTTTATATGCAAAATAAAAATTCTCAATTGTATCTGACCCATAATTTTCAAGAACTACATTTAATTCCTCATTATTTGTAAAGCCACAAGTAGATTTTGGAAGATTTACATAAGCCGTTCCCCCATCATAAGGAAAAGAATGTGATATTTCAATATTAAAATTTGTAGTCATATTATAAGTGAAAAAATTTTGTGTTGATACAACAATATAATACGTTGTACCCGCGGTCAGAGCCACGCCGGGAATAACAGGATTCCCACTATCATCGCTTTCATTTTTTGCAACACAAATAGCTCCGGGAGCATCAGGGCAATCAGAAATCACAAAAACTCCGGCATATATACCGGTATTGGAAAGTTTGATTTTTACAAATTCATCTGCTGTAGGCGTATAAGTGAAAATATAATCATTCCCATTCATCCAGTTACTTCCACAGGCATGAGCCGAAGTATAATAATTAAAAAGCCCGGTAGTTGTTAAACCCATTTGAGAGAAGGGGACTGATGTTATAATATTTGGATTGGCGCAACTAGAGCCCATCTGAGCCTGAACATTAATAACAACAAAAAACAAATAAAAAATTAAAACAAATCGTAACATAGTTTTCATATTTTAATTTCAATAAAAAATTATAACAATAGTAAGACAAAAATAATTGAATATGGTTGCATTTGTTGGTATTTGGTAATTGTAGAATCGTTCCATGGAACAATTCTACTCAAATGCCAGATACCTTTTCGTCATATACCTGACAGGATACCACGAAGCAAGAAATCCGATAAACAATACTGTTATAAAAACATAAACAAAATCTAAAAGCTGCATGCTAACAGGATAGGCATTAATAATAAAAGAACCTCCTCCAGAAAGTTTTACAAATCCGAATTTTATCTGTAGAAAACAAATAATAAAACCGAACAACAAACCCATCAAAGCGCCAATAATAGAAATCATCCAGCCTTCAAAAAGAAAAATATTTCGTAGCATTTTTTTATCTGCTCCGAGACTTTGAAGTATTCCTATATCATTTTTTTTATCAATAATAAGCATGGTTAATGAACCCAGTACATTAAAAGAAGCAATCAGTAAAATAAAAGTAAGTATAAAAAATATCGCCCACTTTTCAGAATTCATTACTTTGAATAATAATTCATTTTGCTCGTAGCGGTTTTTCACACTAAATTCTGATCCGAGTATTTGCCTTATTTCATTCTGAACTTTATTCGCATTCACACCCTTTTCCAAACGAATAGCGATGCTGGTTACTTTATCCGGATATTCAAAAAGTTCGCGCGCAAATTCAATGGGAACGATAATATATTTCATATCAAAATCCTGCTGAATGGAAAAAACACCTGAAGGGTAAACAGACTTAATCGTAAAAGCCTCTGCAGGATTATCAGGAGAACTGTTACGCCGGGGAACATAAACAGAAATTGGAAAAAAACTGCCCGGACCTGCGCCAAGATGATAAGCTACGCCTCTCCCTAACACAGCATAATTCACATTTTTATCCCTTAACATAAAAGAACCGGAAATCATCATGGTATCAATGCCTGTCATTTTGATAAAATCTTTTCCTACCCCTTTTACTATTGCAGGAAAATTTCGCTCATTACAACGCAGGAGGGCATTATCTTCTATTACCTCAGAATAATATTTGACCCCTTGCATTTTATAAACTTTTACCAGCCTTTCATCATTTTCAGAAAAAGCTTTACCATGCACAGCTGATATTTTTATGTCAGGATCAAAAGCATTAAACAAAGACCGAATTAAAAAATCAAAACCATTAAAAACAGATAAAATAGTTATCAGAGCCATAGTGCCCACAGCCACTCCTATTACAGAAACGCCGGAAATTATATTAATAACATTCTGCGATTTTTTCGCAAACAAGTAACGAAGCGCTATGTAAAGAGATAGTTTCATTTATTAACAAAAATATATTGTATTCGGTATTCGGTAATCGGTATACGGTCACCAATTACCACTTACCATCTACAAAGCAGCACTAATTACTTTTTAGTGTCTGCCCATAAAGTTAGTGTTTAGTTCAGAATGTTCGAGAGCAAGGCTTTCGAAGAATTGAAAACCAAGGAGTTTACTTTTGTAAATGACTGTTTTCAATTCGAGAATAACGCAGCTATCGGACATTTTGGACAAACACTATTTATCAGGATCCTCTCCCCTCAATAACTTTTCAATACGCTCAACTTTGTCTAACGAATCATCTATATAAAATATTAAATCGGGTATTTTTCTTAATTGATTTCTGACACGATTTCCGAGCTCTAAACGAATCTTCGACTTATTTGTCTGAATCAGCTCCATTACTTCTTCAGATTTTATCTTTAAGGAAAAAATACTGATGCTGGCTCTTGCAACCGAGAGATCAGGACTTACTTTCACATAGGTTACAGTTATCATTGCGCCTCCAAATAAAGTTATAGAGCCCTTTAAAAAAATATCGCCCAATTCTTTTTGTAATAAACGCGAAATTTTGTTCAGCCTGATATTATCCATAATATTTAAGTTTTAAAATACAAAAATATTAAAACTTTTGTCTTATCTGTCGTTTCTTTATTCAATGTCTCTTTTTTCTTTCTGAAAAATAAATTAGGTTTGTATCAAAATATTATGATATGAACATCGAACGATCAAGCGGTATATTACTGCATCCAACATCTCTTCCCGGTAAATACGGCATTGGCACTCTTGGAAAAGAAGCATTTTCTTTCATTGATTTTCTTTATGAAGCCGGGCAAAAGATATGGCAGATTCTGCCACTGGGTCCAACAGGGTTTGGAAATTCGCCCTATCAATGCTATTCGTCTGTTGCGGGTAACCCATTTTTAATAGATTTAGAAAAGTTGGTTGAAGAAGGCTGGATTCCGCAAAATGAATTGGATAATATCGGTTCTTATATTTTTTCAGAAGACACTGTTAATTTCAATGATGTAATAATTTTCAAAGAACAAATGCTTCATAAAGCTTACCTCAACTTTAAACTCAGCGCAACAGAAAAAGAACAGAACGTGTTTGAGTTTTTTTGTACTGAAAACGAAAAATGGCTCTACGACTATGCTTTGTTTATGGCATTAAAAATGCACTTCAATAATACTTCATGGAACGAATGGGAAATTGATATCAAACTGCGAAAAAAAGATGCTTTGAAAACCATCAGCAATCACTTGCAGGATGAAATTGAATACCAACAATTCATACAATGGCTATTTTTTAGGCAGTGGGAAGTAATCAAAGAATATGCAGGTTCAAAAAAAATAAACATTATTGGAGATATCCCCTTATACGTTTCTTACGACAGTGCTGATGTATGGACGCATCCCGAGTTATTTCTATTGGATAAAGAACGAAAACCTATTATGGTTGCGGGTGTTCCACCTGATTATTTCAGCGAAACAGGGCAGTATTGGGGAAATCCAATCTATAACTGGGAGCAAATTGAAAAAAATAATTTTAAATGGTGGGTTGACAGAATTCGGTATAATTTAAAATTGTACGATATTATAAGGATTGACCATTTCAGAGGCTTGTGTGCATACTGGGCTATTCCCACGGAGGAAGAAACAGCTGTTAACGGAAAATGGATTGAAGCACCCGGGCATGAGTTATTTCAAGCAATTAAAAAAGAACTTGGAGAACTGCCAATCATTGCAGAAGATCTTGGCGTTATGACCCCGGAAGTTGAAGAATTGAGGGATTCCTTTAATTTTCCAGGAATGAAAATTCTTCAGTTTGCTTTTGATGCTACAGAAGAAAACGACTACCTGCCTCACTCGTATATAAAAAATTGTATTGTATATACGGGAACACACGATAACGACACCGTTCTCGGCTGGTATAACAAAACAACAGACGAAAATAAAAAGCATGCAAACGAATACATGGACAGTGAAGACAGACATATCTGCCGCGCAATGATCAGAACTGCTTTTGCATCAACTGCAAATTTAGCAATCATACCATTGCAGGATATTCTTGAACTGGGTGACAGTACGCGCATGAATACTCCGGGAACGATAAAAGGGAATTGGAATTGGAGATTCAGAAAAGATGCCCTTAATAAAAACATTGCCGTTCGCCTTAAAAAACTTTCTGCTCTGTATGGCAGATAATATTTTTATCATGTTTTTTTATTTTTCAAATTCCATTGCTACATTTGCATATTCGGTATTGTATCAAATAAAATCATAAACCAAATGTCCACACACGACCTGACCATCAAAAATCTTGGAAAATGTTCTGTTAAATCTCCATTGAATTTATCGAAAGCCTCTGGTGACGGAATATTTAATTATGTAACCAACGATGATAAAATTCTTCATGATACAACATTACAAGGCTTTCTAAATGCAAAAGAATCCAACGAAATACCTATGGCTTTTGAAAAAGCGGGACCAAGAGAATTTTTGTATTACGATCCTGCTAAAACCAAAGTGGCTATTGTTACATGCGGTGGACTTTGTCCCGGACTAAACAATGTTATCAGAGGTGTTGTAAATGAACTTTATTACAGATATAAAGTTACACGGATTTTTGGAATCAAATACGGATACGAAGGATTTATCTCCTCTTATCAGCATCCAATCATTGAATTAAATCCGGATTTTGTCAGTCAGATACATTTGATGGGTGGCACTATTCTAGGCTCTTCACGCGGTAGTCAGGATGTCGAAGCAATTGTGGACTCGCTTGAAATGATGAACATCAATATCCTTTTCTGCATTGGCGGAGATGGAACACTTCGCGGAGCACACGACATTCATGAAGAAATTACAAAAAGAGGACTAAAAATTGCAGTAGCAGGAATTCCTAAAACTATTGATAATGATATTAACTTTATCAATCGTTCTTTTGGTTTTGAAACATCTTTTTCCATTGCGCATAATATTATTAAAGATGCGCACAATGAAGCAATGGGAGCATACAACGGCATTGCAATAATCAAGTTGATGGGTCGCGATTCCGGCTTTATTGCAGCTCATGCAGCACTTTCCATGCAGGAAGTTAATTTCGTATTGATTCCTGAAATGGATTTTGAATTGTATGGCGGTCGGGGATTTATCAAATGCCTAAAAAAACGCCTGATGGAAAGAAATCATGCGATGGTTGTTGTTGCAGAGGGAGCAGGACAGTTTCTTTTTGAAGAACAGGAAAAAGAAAAAGATGCCTCAGGAAATGTAAAACACAAAGACATCGGCTTGTTATTAAAAGAAAAAATAGCCGAAGAATTTAAACACAGTAAATTCCCATTTACAATTAAATACATTGATCCCAGCTACATTATCCGTAGTGCTCCAGCAAATGCGAACGACAGTGTTTTTTGCAGTCAGCTTGCGCAAAATGCCGTGCATGGCGCTATGGCAGGGAAAACAGATTTCGTGGTGGGTAACTGGAACGACCAATTCACATATCTGCCAATTCCTGTTGCAACAAACGAACGTAAAAAAATTATCCTTGAAAGCGAACTTTGGTGGAACGTTCTCGAAGCAACAGGGCAGCCGGTCAGTATGAAAAATAATCCATAAACACCGCTGACTTCGACTCCGCTCAGTCAGCGGGTAAAACATTAAATTTGAAAAAAAAATCACTCAAATAATTTTATTATGAAACTTTCAATAATCGCATTTCTAACAATCGTGTTTACAGCAAGCGTGTTCGCACAGAAAGAAACCCAGATTTTATTTAAAACAGACATGGGCAACATTAAAATAAAACTGTATAATGAAACACCCAAGCACAAAGAAAACTTTATCAAATTAGTAAACCAGAAATTTTATGATGGTATTTTATTTCATCGAGTAATTAAAGATTTCATGTTGCAAACAGGCGACCCTGATTCAAAAACTGCAGCTAAAAATGCTGTGCTGGGCAATGGTGGTCCCGGATATACGCTTCCTCCGGAATTCAACTCTAAATTTATTCATAAAAGAGGTGCGCTTGCAGCAGCCAGACTTGGTGATAATATGAACCCCAAAAAAGAATCATCCGGTTCTCAGTTTTATATTGTACAGGGAAAAACTTTCACAGAACAGGAACTTACCAATATGGAAGCAGGCATGGCGCAGCAAGGGAAAATGCAATTTTATATTGAATATATCAACAAACCAGAAAATATTAAATTAAAAAATAGAGTAAACTCACTGAATCGCGCAAGAGATCAGGCTGGCTTAAATAAAATAGTTGTAGAACTTGACAATGCTATTGGGAAGGATTTTAAGTCTGCAACATTTTCTCCCGAACAGAAAAAAATATATGCAACAGTAGGCGGCGCACCGCATCTTGATGGAACCTATACTATTTTCGGCGAAGTTATCGAAGGAATGGATATTGTTGATAAAATAAGCCTTGTGCAACGCGACAAAAATGATCGTCCTTTAGAAGATATTAAAATAATATCTGCTGAAATATTAAAGTAAAAAAATTGAATTCTCTTTCTGATTAACACGTAGGAGAGATTTTTTAATATATTTTGAATCTCATTCAATAATTTTTCCATCAATTAAACATCATTTCTAATTGTCGTTATTTATTTAAACAGGTTCAACTCACCTTGCCGAAAAGGATACAAATCAGGCAAACAAAGCATAATGACCAGACAGATTCTCTCAACTTTAAATTGAATAATTTTCAAATCTTCAAATTGAATAATCTTCAAATTGAATAATTTTCAAATCTTCAAATTGAATAATTTTCAAATCGATTTTTAAGTAAAATAATATGGCACAAATTATCTTCATAATAATAATAGCAATAATAATTCTTGACTTTTGCTTTGAACGCTGGCTCGAATACCTGAATGCCAAACGCCGCGATGACAAATTACCCACTGAATTAGAAGGAATCTATGATTCGACAAAATACCTTCAACAACAAAATTATGAGAAAATAAATTTCAGATTCTCGCTCCTGACAAGCACTTTCAGCTTCGGTCTCATCCTTGCTATGTTGCTTTTTAACGGATTCGCTATTATTGATACCATTTCACGAGGCTTATCTGAAAACACAATATTTATTGCGCTTATTTTTTTCGGCATACTCATGTTTGCTTCAGACATTCTTTCAACGCCTTTCAGCGTATATCATACCTTTGTTATTGAAGAAAAATTCGGATTCAATAAAACCACACCCAAAACTTTTTTCTTTGATAAAATGAAAGGATGGCTGCTTACTGCATTAATTGGTGGAGGATTACTTTCCTTAATAATCTGGCTTTTTCAATCAACCGGAGAATATTTCTGGCTGTTTGCATGGTCTGTTGTAAGCGGATTTATGTTTTTTATGGCTTTGTTTTATTCTTCATTAATTGTTCCATTATTTAACAAGCAAAAACCTTTGGAAGAGGGAGCACTAAAAACTGCAATCCAGAGTTTTTGTAATAAAGTCGGATATAAATTGAAAAATGTTTATGTTATTGACGGCTCGAAAAGATCAACCAAAGCAAACGCGTATTTTACAGGATTCGGAAAGAAAAAACGCATTGTTCTTTACGACACATTGATTAATGATTTAAGTACAGAAGAGATTGTGGCAGTGCTGGCTCATGAGATAGGACATAACAAAAAAAAGCATACCGTACAATCAATGATTTTATCTGTACTTCAGACGGGAATTATTTTATTCATCTTTTCTAAAGTAGCAGACAATCCCTTATTATCACAAGCACTTGGAGCAGAACAGCATGGTTTTCATCTTGGATTAATCACTTTTGGAATTCTCTTCAGCCCCATATCTTTTATTACAGGAATCGGACTAAATATTTTATCAAGAAAAAATGAATACGAAGCAGATGCTTTTGCCACAATAAACTATAACGGATTACATCTTATAAGTGCATTGAAAAAACTTACAGAAAAAAATTTAAGCAATTTAACGCCTCATCCGGTGTATGTTTTTTTTCACTACTCCCACCCTACTCTATTAGAAAGAATCCGCAGAATAAATGCCCTTTGAAACTAATTTGTGTGGACTTAATATTTAAAATTACTGATGCTGATTTTTAGAATTTCTGAAATCGATTTTGTCAGTAATTTTTTTTTCTTCCATTATTTATAGTTTCACGATAATTTACAATGTTTTACGATAATTTCGTTGTTTCACATTGTTTCACGTTGATACAGTTTATTTGCGTTGATTTCACGTTAATTCAGTTGTTTCACGTTGATTCGTTGTTAATTCAATTGATTTCGTTGATTCACATTGCTTCACGTTAATTTCACGTTGTTTCACATTGATTCATAATGTTTCATATTGTTTCATATTGTTTCACGTTGTTTCACGTTGTTTCACGTTGTTTCACGTTGGCTTCAGCCAACGTATTAAATACAATAAACCCAATTCGGCTTTAGCCTCATTTATTTCTAAAATTTAACATCGTTTATAAAAAATCTATTCATTTTCTTTGATCAATTGCCATCCGTATTTTTCCGTGAAAACATCAATTTCTTCAGTAAAAGTTTTTTTTCTGTGATGTTCTTCCTGACCGTAAATATAGTTCCTAACATTTTGCAGATGGCTTTCGCTAACACTGACTGCCCAGTAGTCATCCTGCCAGATGAATTTGTGTTTGATGATTTTGTTTTTATTAATCCAAAATGATGATTCGCCTTTTATCAATTGAGCAATTTTGCTGATGGTTTGCTCCCTTCCGAGAGAAACTAAACAATGCGCGTGATTGCTGTAACCTCCGATGCTGTCGAGCCAAATATCTTTTTCTTCTGCATTCTGTTTGATATGCTGAAAAACCTGTTGCCGGATTTCTTTTGTTGAGAGAAAAGGTTCTCTGATTTTTGTTGAGAATACTATGTGTATCCAGACTCGTACCCAGCTCATAAGATTAAGGTTAAATGTGGCTAAAGCCGATTGTAAATTTATTTGTTAATGTTAATGTTAATGTTAATCAGTCCGCTAAAGCGGACTGTAATTATTATTCTCGCTAAAGCGGACTGTAATTATTATTCTCGCTAAAGCGGACTGTAATTATTATTCTCGCTAAAGCGG
>MEOG01000064.1:90978-98837 GCA_001769125.1 Bacteroidetes bacterium GWF2_35_48
TTATTCTCGCTAAAGCGGACTGTAATTATTATTCTCGCTAAAGCGGACTGTAATTATTATTCTCGCTAAAGCGGACTGTAATTATTATTCTCGATAAAGCGGACTATGATTTTCGCTTATCCAAACGAAATACGTACTTCTTTGCTCCTCTTTATTATTATTGCCTAAAATTATTCTCACTTCACAGTATTCAAAGTAATATCTAATAAGTTTATTTGTTTATCTTCGTTTTCACTTTATTTCACAATGTTTCACGACTATTTCTTTTCACGTTGATTCACTTTAATTCGAGTTGTTTCGCATTAATTCGAGTTGTTTCACGTTGGCTTCAGCCCAACGTATTATTAATTTTCAAATTTCTATTTTTTCACAATCAAATACCGAAAATATTTAATCACACCATCAAATACACGATAAGGATAATAAAAAATAAATAGATTCTTATTCTTAATATTATAACGCAGTATCATAAATTTTTTAGAAGGGAATAAATCATTGTAAAAGAAGCGCAGTTTATTTCCAAAGCCATTTACCTCATGAAGTTTCTCAACATTAAAATTACGGTTTCCCGGTGCATATTTTTTCCCTTGCAGAAGCGCTAAAAATCGGTATTCAATTGAATCATCTGATGGCGATGAAATTTCGACAGGTAAAGCAACATCAAAATATTTTGATATGAGATACAGAAAATTATTTATTATTTCTTTTGCATTATATTTCTCAGCATTCTGAAAAAAGACATCCCAGTTTAGCTTTTGTTTTCTGCAATATTCTGCTATATCACAAAAATGACCCATTCTAATTTTTCCACCCGTAAAATGAGAATCCAGATGAAGTATTAAATTTATCAGAAAATCCTCAGGAGACAGAATACCTACTTCTTCATTATTGATATTTACCTTAATTGAGCGCTCCCACAAATCCTCAATATTAATTTTTATATGCTCATCTTTATTATATATATGCCAGTGAATTTCAGCCTTTGTTACTCCCTTAATAAATTGAGGAAGATGATGCTTTTCTGTATAACTGTCAACAAAATCAGACTTAACAATACTTGCCTGCTGAAATCCCATTTCAAGCATTAAATCATTTGTTTTTTCCAAATGCTTTTCATGCACGAGAATGTCAATATCCTCCATGGGACGAAGACCTATATCTTCGTAAATCATTTCAGCAAGAACCGGACCCTTGAGTAAAATGCACGGAATATCATCATAAGATAAATTTTTTTGAATTTCAAAAAAAGTATCAATCAAACGGGTATTCTTGGAAAAAGTCTGAAAATAGGCATTTCTAAGCTGTTCATAAAAAACAGTTTCAATACTTTCTTTGTATCCGATAGAATTTATGTATTTATAAATTAAAGGAGCAACACCATTTGGAATAGCAAATTTAAGTAAAGCCCCCCAATTTAAATTATATTGAAGCAGGGAAATAATCTCAGACTTATCAACTTCATCATTGTAAATTCTTGAACAGGCAAGTATGAACCTTTGTTCTTTGCTTAATTTCGCTTCTACCATTAAAAACAAGTTAAACAACAAAAATAAGAAAGCTATTCGGTTTTACAATACGACTATCCTGATTTAACACAGAAATAATAAAAATTTATTGAAATTTAAACTATGAATCCACTCCGAAAAGTATCATTTCGCCACGAAAGCATCCCGAAAACGGGACGGGCTAAAATCAATAAAATATTCACAAAAAACACATTATTGATTATAAATGTTTTGTGGGTTTTTGAGTTCCTGCCTGTCCGGCAGCTACCGTGTGGACACAAATATGCGAAGTATTTTTATTGAGGGTTTGATATTTTTTAAATATTATGCCTACTCTGAAAATTAATTAAACCTAATATATGACACGAATTTTACAAATTTCAGAACTCCTGACTGACCACGGCAGATATAAAGTGAGAAAAACGACTCCGTAGGAGTCGAATATTTGTAACCCCGAGCTATGGTTATTGAGCGAAGCGCTGCACAGAGCTTGCCGAAGTGTCGAAATAAGCTCGGGGTATAAACAAATAATAATTAAAAAGATTTTGGCGGAAAATTTGCACAATTCCTATGCTAAACCTGGCAATAAAATATAAGTATGCAAATTTTGTGACAAAATCCAGTTAAGAAAAAGATGTGTCCACACGGTAGCTGTCCGGCAGACAGGTTAGTGGCATTTTAATTTATTGGGTTTTCAGAGTGGACTCAACTATAAATAATATTAAACAGTAATAAGAAAACGAAATAAAAAAAAGGTTAAACTACGTTAAGGAAAGGTTAAAGTTTTAAATTATATTTTCTTATTCTCTATATTTGCATTATGAAAAAAAACTACGTGAAAATAATTATCGGGCTTTTAAGTTTTTGCCTTGCCGGAATTCTTTGTTTTCAGATTTTCTGGTTTGTTGATGCTTATAATGTAAAAGAAGAGCAGTTCGACAGGCTTGTAACTGAAGCACTGAACGGTGTTTCCGAAAAACTGGAAGATTCTGAAGCTGCTTATATTTTTGCAAACAGTATCTACATGCAGGATTCCGTGCCTGATTCTACTGCTGCTCCTGCGCTTTCCCCTCCACAGCATGTTTCAACAAATATCAAAACAAAAAATAAAAAAATAAAAATAGATTCTATTCAGAAAACTATTGAAATAATAAATAATTGGAATGATACAATCAATGAAAAACTGAATGAAGCTAATGTCGAAAAATTCAGCATGTCGTTTTTTGAAGGAAATGATTCAATGAAAATGAACTTTTCTGAAGAAGGTTTTTCTTTTACAATAAGCTCTGACGATGACAATGCAGAGTTTAATATTTCTTCTAAAATTGAAAAGGCTATTGAAAAAATTGAAAAGAGAAATATTAAAATTATTGAAAAAAATAAGAAATTAAAAAAACGTGAAGACTGGATGAAAAAAGTAGTGAATAAAATGGTGTTCAACTACGACATTAAAGATTTTCCTACAGAAAAAAGAATACAAACAAAAAAACTTGAAAAAATTGTCAGAAAAGAACTCACAAATAAAGGCATTAATACAGCTTATGAATTTGGTGTAATTTCAAAAAGCAAAGACAGCCTCACTGCTGTAAAATCAAAAGGATTCAAAACATCCATGATGAACAGCAAATACAAAGTAGATCTTTTTCAGCGCGATATTTTACAACGCAAAGACCAGCTTGTTTTAAATTTTCCTGCAAAGGGAAAGTTTATTATGACTGGACTTTCTGCCATGATGTTTGTTCAGATTTTATTTACTATAATTATAATTATGACATTTGCCGGATCCATAATGCTGATTGTTCGCCAGAAAAAAATATCCGACATTAAAAATGATTTCATCAACAACATGACACACGAATTTAAAACGCCCATTGCTACAATTGGTCTTGCTGTTGATTCTATAGACAATCCCAAAGTAATCGAAAATAAAGAGGCAATTCAAAATTTTACTAAAGTCATTCGAGAAGAGAACAACCGCATGAATTCTCATGTTGAGACAATTTTACGAATGGCGCTTCTTGATAAAAATGAGCTGACCATGAATTTTGAAATTATCAATATTCATGAAATTTTAAATCAGTCTGTATCAAAAATGCGCTTGCAGATTGAAAGCAGAAATGGTGGCATTACTTTTTCTGCAAATGCTGAAAAGTTTTCTGTTAATGCAGACCCTGTACACATAATGAATGTATTAATAAATATCATTGATAATGCAAATAAATATTCTCCGGAAAATCCCTGTTTAACCATTTCAACAAAAAACGAAGCATCTTCTGTTATTATTTCAATACAAGATAAAGGGATAGGCATGAGCAGGGAGGCTTCTCAGATGATATTTGAAAAATTTTACAGAGCAACAACCGGAAACATTCATAATGTAAAAGGGTTTGGATTAGGACTTGCTTATGCAAAAGCTGTGATAGGTCTGCACAACGGGCAAATCAAAGTAAATAGCGAACCCGGCTCTGGCAGTACTTTTGAAATAATCTTACCAATTGTTTAATATGGAAAAAGAAAAAATTCTGTTAGTGGAAGACGATGTTAATTTCGGGATGGTTCTGCGCTCCTACCTTGAATTAAACGACTTCCTAGTTGTGTTAAAACAAGACGGATATCAGGGCTTGCAGGCATTTAAAAAAGAATCGTTCGCTCTCTGCATTCTTGATGTAATGATGCCCAATATGGATGGATTTACTCTTGCTGCTGAAATTCGCAAAACAGACAAAAAAATTCCTTTGCTTTTCCTCACTGCTAAAACACTGAAAGAAGATATTATCTGGGGATACAATCTCGGAGCAGACGATTATATTACCAAACCTTTTGATACAGATATTTTTTTACACAAAGTAAAAGTCATTCTTAAACGAGTAAGCGAATCAGCAGCAGCGAAAAAAGAAACGCCTGTTGAATTTTTAATTGGCAAATATAAATTCAATTATAAAATAAGAACCTTGATTTTTGAAAACACGAGCCAGAAACTTTCTCCTAAAGAAGCAGATTTACTGGCAATGCTGTGCATGCATCAAAATGATGTTTTACAACGCGATGAAGCACTTCGGAAAATATGGGGAGAAGACTCCTATTTTACAACCCGCAGCATGGATGTTTTTATAACAAAACTCCGTAAATATCTTAAAGAAGATCCAGCTATAGAAATTGAAAATATTCATGGAAACGGATTTCGTTTGTTTGTGAAGCAGTAGCTTATTAACAAGCATTATTTTTTTGCACCTACAAAAAATCAAAACATGAAATATTAATCCATTCTGAATTGTCTCATTTTATTATCCGGTAAGATGTAGGCTGGTTAATACAGGTTTAATTCTGTTAGTCCTAATTTTTACATTTTCACAATTCTGAAAATTTCAATATCTGCGCCGGAAATAATTTTCACAATGTAAATACCACTGTTCAGCTTACTCATCGAAACCGAAGTATTGATCACAGAATTGAACTGGTAAGCTGATATTTTTTCTCCGGTTATTGAACTTATTTCAACAAAACGTGTCCCGGTTTTTCCCCCGAATATAATTTCGAGTCTGTCGCTAACAGGGTTCGGATACAATACACTATTCATTTTACTTGTTGATGATGCAGACGCATGAAGTGTTTCCACAAGGGTATTCATAGTGGTATTTGTAGCCACCAGTGGATTGTAATCAAAATAAATATCCGCAGTATTAGTAATTTCTGTTCCAATTGCATTTCCCGGGATTTGTTTAATCCTGTAGGTTACATATCCATGGCTTGCGGGTTCATTGTTGGTACTGTCTGGAAGCTGAATATTCATAAACCGAAATTCAACCAGACCCTGACCAGTTAAACTAAAAGTATACGGATGGCTCGATGGACCAGGTTCAATGGTCGCAGGATCAACATACGAACATAGAATATCTCGCAGTATAACGTTTGTGGCAGGCCAATTCCCTGTGTTTTGAAAATGAATTGTATATTTTAAAGTGTTGTCTGTAATCAAAATATCCCCGGTTGAATTCAGTCCTGCGGGCATTACTTCTTTCATGTTGGGATCATAGGCAGCGTATACAAGATTCATTACCGAATCAATATTGTCAACGATATTAATTTCATTGGGAATTGTATCAAACCATGCATACGAAGTAATGGTGGTGCCAATTAAATCGGTGTTAACGGGAACAATAAAATTCGCAGAAAAGTTTACCGTGGCAGCAGGCATCAGGTTTGTGTATGTGAAACTTAGCAATCCGTTTCCTGAATTATTACAGCCACTGGTTGTTGAGCACGATTCGTAAATAAATGTCGGGTCTGTCTGAAAATAAAGTGTTCCGCTTGCAGGGATGTTTCCGTGATTGGCAATAATACCATTGAAATAAATACTGTTTCCAAGCGACATGATTGATGAGCCCAGCATTATTGCCATATCGTTGTATGGAAGAATGGTGTCGCCAAAATTCATTAAAGTAAGTGTGTCTCCACGCACTGCACTAATATCGTAGTAATGCATGGCAGGACAAAGATTGCTTGTGTACATCAGCGGGGCAACCGCAGCCTGATAATTTCCCTGTGGCATAGCAGCAATGTAAAATCCGTTTGCATCTGTGGATGCGAAAATTCCGCCGGGATTAAATTCAATAATGCGATTTGCAAACACAGTTTCTGAGGAATCAAAAATGCAATTCTGATTTGCATCAAGATACACATATCCTGAAACAAAGGCAGGAGTATCAATTACATTGACATTCACAATTTGTTTAATGGTATCCCCGCAGGAATTTATGGCTGTGAAAAAGTAAGAATATGTACCCGTGTATTGAGGATGTGAATAGGCTTCGGTGTTTGAAATATAGGTTAATGCCGGTCCGAACCAGTGCGCATTTGAGAGTGTATCTGTCTGTGTTATGGTTGGTACCACCGATGAATTAAAATTCATATTGACCGAAAATAAATAACCATTGTCGGAATTCAGGTTATCTGTAATCTCTATGGTCCATACCCCATTAACAGGACATCCTATAAGTGATTCAAATGTGTGTCCGCTTTCTCCCGTTTCCTCATAATCAGGAGGAGAAGCAGCCATGGTCACTCCTGCATGCGAATTCATATCTCCATAAGTTGATGAAGGGGACCAGCAATAGTTATATCCAATCCCTGGGCTTAAATCTGAATCAATATCAATGGGGACACCAAAATAAGTACCTCCTCCTGAATTTGGATATTGCAACAAATTAACATAACTGCCATTTGGACATTTCAGAGTAATTGTTAAATCTCCCATATAAGAATGCTCCATATTCAAACACACAGATTCTATATCTGTTGCTGTTTGAATGGTTACACCCGGTAATCCACTGTTAATATGAATTGATTTTGTATACGATGTACCATTTCCATCCGGTATAAACATAGGAACAGTATCTATTATACTGGAATTAAGTTCAAGCTGAAGAATAGTATCTGCGCTAAGCTGAATATCTTGTCCCAACCAATATGTAGAAAGGTTTTGGGGTGAGTTAACCAGTACCTGATAATTGGGTTTTATTATTGTAAAGCTAGCTTGAGAGATGCAGTGGTTTATATCTTCGGCACTACAGGTTAATGTGGATACACCCACACTGTTGCTGTCTAATGTAAAATTTGCTCCAGTACCAATAATATTTCCGTTTAGCAGCCAAGTGAAAGTTGTAGTTACGTCTTCCTGATGATAACCCTGATCATTATTGGGATAATTTCCGGTAGCAGTAAAAGTAATCGGGGTGTTATCACAGTCGTAAATGACATTGTTTTCTGATGGTACGCTGGACGTTAATTCAACACTAAAAGGCTGACACCCATATAAACAACTTATGTATGCTGTCCATCCCGCAGAAGCATTGATACCCGCACTAAAAGTAATCGTCATGCACCCTGATGGATCTGATGAAACTTGAGTAATTGGCACTCCAAGCCCGTCAAGATTTGTGATACAACCATGAGAAAGCCCACTGGTATTCGGTCCGTCATAAAAACACAAACCTCCAGAACTTATACCATCCACATCAAAATTTACCAGTTGAAGGCTTATAAAAGAACCGGGTATACCGGGGCAAAAAGTTATGGTATTTGTTTCATACGATGTATAATCTCCACTTGCTCCTCCGCTGTCATAAAAAGTTCCTGAACAAGTTGTAACAGTGCCTCCCTGGCTTATCAGGTAGGTTTGCGAAAAAGCAAACTGAAGCGAACCGAAAAAAAAAAGAATCAAAAAAATTAAAATTGTTTTCATAATTATTATTGAATTTAAAGGTTGCAATTTTTATATAAGAAATGGAAATGTTAAAACAAAGCACTCCCATGTAAAGACGTTTTTTCTCATGAATTCGTTGCCCGGAATCTGAA
>MEOG01000065.1 GCA_001769125.1 Bacteroidetes bacterium GWF2_35_48
AATATAAAAGTACACAAAATTATGCAAATATGGAAGCTAATTTATTAACAATCAAATGTTTATAACTGCAAAACTGAAGTGAGAAATGTTAGTTATTTATTTTACAATCACCACTTTCTTATTAATATTCTGCGTTGCAGTTTTTACTTTAATAATATAACTTGCAGAGGGCAAATTAAAATCAAATTTATTCAAGCCTGTAATAATTTGTTTGCTTGCAAGCATTTTTCCGGTTATGTCAAAGACATTAATAATACCCGTTTCATTCGTTGGATTTTGAACAAAAACTGAATGATTAAAAGCATACACATTCATCGCTTCTGTATTCAAATTTTCTACAGATGCTGCCGGACCAAAATGCAATAAAAATCTATCTTTCGTTGTTCCGTCATGCATAAAAGAATAAGTCGAAGTTTTCAGATTTGTTGTTTGTTGTGTAACTTGGTCTGCCAATGTTATACCCGTGTTTTCATTGAAATTTTCCAGATGAGATGCGCTTATGGTTACTTCTCCTGCTGCACAGTCTATTGATAAAGGCACTGTAACATTATTCGGAAGCGCTGATAGCGTATTAATACAAAGTTTCGCATTATCAGTAGCTGTTGTAAATAATTCTGGAATTTCTTCATTGCCACTTGATAATAATAAAGCATCGCTTTCTGTATCAAAATCATTTGTTGCACTCGCGTCAAAATAAATAATTGTTTCATATTCGTTTTCGCCCATTATAGCTTTTACATATACAATATCAGCTAACCCGGACTTGCTTTCCTTATAAAAAGACTGTGAAGAAATAGTCTGCGCCGAAGCAGGGAAACTTAAACCCGCACCAGTTGCATTCACAAAAAATCCCTGCCCTGAGGAGACATATTTTGAATCAGCAGTACCTGCAACCCCATTATGTGTTAAAAAAGTAGAACCATTCCACAGATACATGGTTGAACCGGCAATATTTGTTCGGGTTGTTGCTGACCAATCAAGTGCGCATGCAAATGGATTTCCGACAAGATTCCAGCCTGTAGCAATTGTTGGGGTTATAGTTCCTGTATTTGGAGTGCCAATGAAGCTAACGGTTGCATCTGAAGTCTTCTTTGCGAAGTATCCACTTCCGGGGGTAAGTACTTGAGATGCGGAAGAAATATAATCATAAAGAGAAGTAGCAGGGTTATACAATTTGAGATAAAATCCATTAAAAACAGCAGCTGTGGCAGATATAACCGGAGAAGAAACCATGTGCCACTGATTACCGCTAAGATACCGCTGAATAGTTTTAGTACCCGAAATAGTTAATGTACCCCCGCTATTCTTGAACTGACCTGTACCGGAACTTGCAGAATTGATTAAAAAATTTCCTGAAACATTCAATATTTTTGAGCTGTTTAGTGTTGCAGAGCGGGTATTATTAATAGTAAGATTTTTACAAGAAGCATTTGCTGCTATAGTACAGGTTCCGTCAATTGTAGCATTAACTGCTGATGAAGGAATTCCGTTATTCCATCGTGCAGCATCGCCCCAGTTTCCCGTTCCGGTAAAAGTGCTGGTCTGATCTGAAAACGCAATCGTGTATGCCTTGATAGCAACATCGTAAAGATATGATGTTCCACTTCCAACAGCAAGCCACGATGAACCATTGCTGCTAATCCAGCATTTACCGGTTTCAAGAGACACAGAAGCATATCCCGAAATATTTTTTTCAGTTGGAACAGGATAATTATAAGAGGGTGTATTATATTGAATTTTAATATAAAAATCATTTCCGGAGGCAGTGTTTACAGGATTCGTCAAATCAAAAGAATAATACCCTGGTAAACCCTTGCTTTGATTAGAAATTGAACTTAACAGATTACTTAAATTAGAACCATCAAAATCATCATAAATTTCAATAGAAACTGTAGAATTGCTTTGGCTGAGCCATGTTCCTATTTTTGTGATTTGCTGGTTTGCAGAAGCTACATATTTAATCAGACCATAAGCGGTATTACTTCCATAACCCGTTGCACTTGTTGCCCCCAAATCATCGTAAGCATAAATATTGATATTAGAATTATAGGCTATTCTTGTGGGAAAATAACCGACTTCTTCATTAACTTTAGAATCATTATAAGAAATATAGAAAAAGCCGCTTTGCCCCCAGGCTCCCCAACTATTTCTGATAATCCATGCTCCGGTTCCCCCTGCTGTAGCCTTGTTATCATCCCATCCAACAAGTAAAACCGCATGGTCAACATCATTAGTACCACTATAATAATAGGTGTAATTCCCCGAATTATAATAAGCATCATCATAGTGCATTACTGTATATAACGCTCCATAATCAAGAATGGCTTGCTTTATTGAAGCTGCATCGTTTGGTACATATACAATTTCAGGAATATATGCCTGCTCGGTAAGACCCGTAGGGCATGCATTTGGCGTAACAGAATAAACATCCTGTGTTTCGAGCATAGGACCTGATTTTCTGGACATATAAGAAGCTGCCATATCTAAATTGCCACCTTCACACGATGGAAATAAAAACCCATGGCAATTATTCAAATTGTCCTCAGAAAGATTAAAGTCCCCAAGTCCCTGTATTTTCCAGCGAGACTCGATAGAACCCATAGTGGCAAATGTCCAGCAAGCACCACAACTTCCCTGATTTTTAACAGGAGTTAGCAAAGAAGTACCACCAGATCCAGCAGTACGTAAATCATAACTCGCATCAAATTGTACTGATTTGGGACTGTTGTAACCTGTAAAATCTTTTTTTAAAGGTGGAGGAATATATCCTTTTAAATATTCTTCTTTTGATGATTTGATTTTATTAAGATAATTTACAAAAGAAGGATTAAGAGGGGCATCCTGCGGAATTTCCTGAGCATATTGCGCAAAAATGAATCCTGCAATAAAAATAAGGGTAAAAAATAGTTTTTTCATCTGATTTTGTAATTTTTAAAATGTAAAAATAATGAAAAAATTCTATAAAAATATTTTTCTGATAGGTATTTATACGCAGAGAGGTTGAGCGTTGTTCGCCTCAGCGAAGTTGAATGTTGAATGTTGAATGTTGAATCCACTCTGAAAAGTATCATTTTATGGAATTGCCACTAATTTCACAAATTAGCACAGATTTAATCACTGATTAATAGAATTAATAACCTGTCTGCTGCCAAGGCAGGTCTGTGAAAACCCGCCTGCGTCTGGCAGGTTGGTGTAATTTGTGCAGATGGGTTTTCGGAGTGGACTCAACAATCTATTACACAATTTTAATTTCACTTATTCCGCTTCCTTTTTTAATAACTTGTACCTGACAGGGAATACGTTCTTTGAGTAATCCCACGTGAGAAATTATACCAATAGTTTTTCCTGAAGATTGCAGGTTCTCAAGAGCCGAGAGTGCCATGTCGAGTGTGGCAGGGTCGAGTGAGCCAAAGCCTTCGTCTATAAAAAGTGACTCAACAGGATTTTTGCTGCTTGCCATTTCGGAAAGGCCAAGAGCAAGCGCTAGACTGACAAGAAATGTTTCTCCGCCGGAAAGAGTGTCCATGGGTCTGATGTTGTTTCCCTGAAAGCGGTCTTCAATATCGAGTTCGAGATTTTTTATTCTTTTTTTGTTTTTTAGCATGATAACATTATAGCGCCCGCTGATTCGTTCCAGATGTTTGTTTGCAATTTCTGTTAGTTGCCGCATCGTAATACTCTGTGCATATTTTCTGAACTCATCACCATCTGCAGAACCAATAACTTTATTGAGCAAATCCCATCTTTTCAGTTCTTGTTGTTGCGCTTCTATGCGTGATACTTCTGCACTGTATTTTTGACGGATTTCCTCATCTTGTTTCAGCTTTTGAGTGAGATCGCTTATTCTTTCTTTTATTTCATTATATTTTGTTTCTATTTCAATTTTTTTCAATTCAAGATTTTCTTTTGAATCTTCTGTTATTTTTTTTTCTTTTTCCTCCGTAAGTTGCTTTGATATTGTTTCAAGGCTGACTTTTGCATTTCTATATTCATTTATAACATCTTCGTATTGTTTTTTCAGTTTCTCATACCCTGTTTTTTCCATGATATTTTTTCTGACATCTTCAATAGATTGAAATATGTTTTGAATATTATTTAATAATTTATTTTTTAATGTCTGGATAATTTCTTCCTGATGTTGTTTTTGTTCATTAGCACTATTGTGTAATGTATTTGTTTGTGTTAATTTTTCAGTGATTTCTTTAACTTGCTTTTGCTGATTTGAAAATTGTTCATTTAATACATTTAATTTTTCTTTGTATTCTTTTTTTACATCTTCAATTTTACGGTTATTGAAAATATGTTTTCTTTCTTCAGTTAAAGCCGTAAGATTATTTTTCACATCTTCAATTTCTTTTATTTTTCGGGGATATTCTTCATCCTTTAAGTTTTGAAGAGCTTTTTCATCTCCCGTAATTTCAGCATTCAGAATTTGTATTTTTTCTCCGAGTTCTGATTTCTCCGCAGTAGTTTTTTTATATTCGTTTTCATGCTTAACAAGTGTTGAAATTGCAGCCTCTGTTTTATCTTCATTAAAAGCAATATCAAAAGGTTGAAGCGCAAGAGTGATAGATTTATTGTATTCTTCAAGCTGTTTTGATATTTGTTCTATTTCTGAAATTGCATTTGTTCCTATTTTTGAGAGTTCCTGTAATTTCATTTCAGATTCCTGTAAGTTAAGCTGAAAATTATGGAGCTCCTGTGTTTGATTTTTTAAATTATTTTCTTTCTGATAAATTTTTTCATTATTTTTTTCAATTTGAGAGATACGCTTTTTCAGATTTTCTGTATTTGTAATGGAATGATTTAAGTTGATTGTTAATTCCTCGTTTTCGCATACGCGGATGTTTGGAATTTGTATTTCAGTTTTAAATTTTTCAAAATCATTTTCTAATTTTTGTATTTCATTTTTTTCTTTTGTAATGGTATTTGTTAGTTGCTCCATAGCTGTTTTGGATGGGATGCTTTGGATTGTTTCAAGAAGATCTTTAGTTGCTTTTTTTAATTCAACTTTTTTTTCTTTAATTTTATTTTCTGTTTCGCTTGTTGAAGAAATTCCATTACCATTTGCAAAAGGATGTGTGGTTGCGCCGCATAGAAAACAAGGCATTCCATCCTTTAATTTTTTTCTGTCTTCTTCATAATTTTTAATAAGAATTTCAACTTCTTTTTTTTGCTCAAGCGTAATAATATATTCTTCAAGCATTTTAATTTTCATTTCAGTTTCTTCCTTTGTGATGCAGCATTTTTCTGTCAGATAAATTTGTTCCTGATCTTTTTTTGTGTTCTCTTCCCATGATATTTTTTTATTCGACCATTCCTGTGAAATGCGCGATAAATTCTGCAATGCGTTTTTTTTCAGCTCGAGTTTTTCAAATTCATTTTTGAGAGAGGATAAATCACTTTCTGCGAATAATTCAGTTTTAATCTTTTTAAGTTTTTCAAGTTCTGCATTTATTTTATCTATATTTGATTGCAGCTCAGGCAGATTTTTTTTAATTATATTATTCCTTTTTCCAGTTTCAGTTAATTGTATTTTTACATCTTCTAATGCTTTTTCTTTTTTTATTTTTTCAACATGAAGATTGTTGTACGCGTTTAATTTTTCAACAACCCGACCTTTTATTTCGGGTATGTTTTTGTAATGATCATAACGAACCAGCCACTTCTCAATTTCTGAAATTTTTTCGGAATATTTAGCGTGATGTATTTTATTTTTTTGAATTTTTTCTGATATTTCGTTTAATTTTTTTGCGACAAAAATCTCTTCATCTTTAATTTTATTGTATTTTTCCTGTGTATTTTTTATACTTTCATCCAGCGTTGCAGCATGCGTAAATAGAGGTTCCTGTATTTCAATTTCTTTAAGAAGATTATTTATCAAAAGCTCCGTTTTATCATGCAATTCTTTCTCTTTTTGATATTTTTCATTAATGGCAGGCAATGATTTTTCATAATTGAAAATTAGTTCATTTATTTTTTTAAAATTGGCTTCAGATTCATCAAGCAGAGCCAGATCGGGAAAAAAAGGGATGGTACTTTCGTGTGCTTCTTTTCGGAGTTTTATTTCATCAGCATTTTTCAGATTATCTTCTGTTGCTTTATATTTATTTTCTGCTTGTAGTTTTTCTTTTTCTTTTTCAATAATCGCATCAAGCCATAGAATGGATTTTAAAACATCATTTCTCAGAATTTCAAGTTTTGACGTTTCAGTTTTTTCTGTTTCAATTTTCAGAAAAATTTCTTGCTTTTCTTCATTGTTTAGCGTTTTATAATTTTCGAGATTAATAAGTAATTGATCTAATTTATTTTTTTCTTCTTTATATTTATTATAAGCTGCAATTGAGTATTTACTGTAATCGGTCTGCTGTGTGATTTTTTCAAGTAGCTCACCACGTCTACCGGGATCTGCCTTCATAAATGCTGCAAATTCGCCCTGTGCAAGTAATACCGATTGTTTGAATTTATCAACATCAAGTCCTGTTATTTCTATAATTTCTTTTTCAATGTCTTTTTTCTTTTCTGCAATGGTTTTATGTTTATCAGGGTTCGGATCTGTGATGTCAGCAAGTTTTAAAGTGGAGTTTTGCAGGTTTCCATCGGGTTTTTTGCGTGCCCTCGTTCTTTGCCAGGTTGAGCGGTATTTCTTTTTGCCTGATTCGAATTCTACCTCAGCCATTGCCTCCCAAGCACCATGGCTCATTATATCATCTTCAGAAGAACCCCGCGGTATTGAATTATAAATTGCAAGAGAAATTGCATCAAGAATGGTA
This sequence comes from Bacteroidetes bacterium GWF2_35_48, assembly GCA_001769125.1. Taxonomy (GTDB): domain Bacteria; phylum Bacteroidota; class Bacteroidia; order Bacteroidales; family GWF2-35-48; genus GWF2-35-48. Next base: position 6,774 of record MEOG01000065.1, read on the forward strand.
CTTTTCCCTGCTCCTGTTTCGCCGATTATAGCAAAAAGCCCCATGTCTGATAAAGGAGATTTGTTGAAGTCTATCGTGTATTCTCCCATGATAGAGTTCAGATTTTTTATTGTGAGTTTCAGGATTTTCATGATAGGTTGTGTTTTGTAAATAATGAGATGCGGTGGCACTACGTGTTTACGTACCAACATGGTGCATGAGGTCGGTAAGGAGTTGAAAGCTTTGTTTTATTTCTTTTATTTGCTCCTCTGTGTAGCCTTCTTCGATGCATTTCATTTCGAGCAAGTCTTCAGGGGTTAATTCCTGAAGCGTTTTACCGGAATATTTTTCTGATTCATCCGTTTGTATTTTTTTTTGTTCTTCAAGAGTATATTTTAAAATTTCTATGTTTTTTTCTTTAGCTGTCGAATTAAGCGCATCAAGTGACATTTGCGTGAAGGGTTCGGTAAAGATTATTTCAGCCCATGCCGTTAATGTGTTTGGATTGGAATAGTTTTCGATTTCATTTTTCAGAATTTCTTCGTTTCCTTTAAATCGCACTATTTGTCGAGGCTTGCTTAATGTAATATCTGTTGCAGAAATAAAATTTTCATTTTCAAATTCCACAACAGTAATTGTTTTCTCATCTTTGAATTCCGAAAAACTCATACACAAAGGAGAGCCCGAATACCTTATGTTTTCAAAGCCCCCGGGTTTTTGAGCTTTATGAATATGACCAAGTGCCATGTACGAAAAAGTGCTGTAAAATTCACTCATATCAACCTGAGCAAGGTTTCCGATGTGAATATCATTTTCGCCTTCTTGTCGTGCATCATTTCCGGGCAAAACAGATTTTTGTGCAAATAGATGACCCGTCGCGATGATGGGGATTTCTTTATATTCTGAAAGTAATTCAGCTAAATGTTGGTAATGATTCCTGAGTCCCTGTCTCATAGCTGCAATTCTATCTTCAAAGGATTGCCCGGCAACTGACTTCATTATATCTCTGTCGCGTAAAAATGGGACTGCTGCTATTACTGCATGAAGATCTTTATTTATGCCGTGCAATTTTATAATTTCATGGTCAAAATTTATTTCTCCGTTTTCATTGGTTTCAGCAGCACCAATAACATAAATGTTCAGCAATTCGAGAACTTCTTTTGGAGCCTCAAGCATTGATGGAGAATCGTGATTTCCACCTGTAATTACAATGTGTTCGCAGCAAGTTCCTATCAGTTGTGTGAGAAAAAGGTAATACATTTTACGTGCGGAGTTTGATGGGACTCCTGTGTCAAAAATATCTCCTGCAATAATCAGAAGATTTATATTATTTGTCTTGATAAGTTCGACTAATTCATTCAAGAAAAATAATTGTTCTTCTTCTCTGTCCTTATTTAAAAGCCTTGCCCCGAGATGCCAGTCGCTTGTATGCAAGAGTTTGATTTTTTTTGTCATTTTTTGTATTTAATATAATTTTTAGTTTTCACAAAGTAATGCAAATGTAAGTAAAACCTTATAAAAATTAATTTTTCTTTTTCTGCATTTTATATACGTATTTAAAGAATTTTTATAACAAATTTTGTGTGATAGAGAAATATAAATATAAATGGATTAAGGATTGAGAATTAGGAATTAGGAATTGTAGAATCGCTCCATGGAGCGATTAAAAATTCCAGTATAATTGGATTTAGGAGTAGGAGTAGTAAAATCATTAATGGGATTGTTCGTTGCATAAAAAACAAAAAGCTGCAAAATTTGCAGCCTTTTGTTTTTTATATTGTTTGATTATAATTATTGAACAACAATTCTTTTTGCAATAATCTGATTGCCAAGTCTTATTTTTACAAAATAAATACCAGAATTTTGCATCATAGATTTTGTTATTTCAAAGCTGTTATTTCCGCTTTCTTTTACACCATCAAAAATATTACAGATTTTGCGTCCCAGAAGATCGTAAATATCTACAGAAACATTTTCTTTTTGAAGCGTATTAAATGAAAGTACAGAGCTTTCATTCATCGGATTTGGATAAAATGAAAAATCTAAATTTTCTTCTTTTTCAATTTCCGTAAAATCGGTGGAAACGTCTCCAACAGAAAGGTTATCAATATATATGTTATTTCCGCCTTTGCTGTAAAAAGTGAATTTTAATCTTACATTCGCACTGTTTGCTGTTACACCAACAAACGCTAATAACTCTTCTCTCCATTGGCTAATATTATTAGGTACAAAGCTGTTTGAATCAAGCCCTGCTGTTACCATTTGGGTTGCATTATAAGATTTTTTTATGTTCCATGTGCTACCGCAGTTTGTAGAATAATAAACATAAAGTTTATCATAAATAGTGTCAGCAGTATTTGTACCATAAAGCATTTCAGCAAGAGCATTGCTAGGGACTTTTTTTGCAGCATACGACATTCTGTATTTTATGCGCAATGGTGTTAGTGGAGACATTGAGCCAAAATTATAAACAGGTGTAATAATTTCGTCAACACTACCTGCCGTATTTTCATAGAAGTTAGCAACGCGTAAACTTTTTGTGCCTGCATAAGAGGCAGAATCAGTTAATGTCCATGTGTTTTTCCCATCCTGATTATAAATTATCCAACCATTCGTATTTGGAACACTGATTGTTTCAAATCCTTCAAGATTGTTCCCAGTTATAGGGTTAGAAGGATCAACTACTGTAATTAAATTATGACGCGTAATAGAATCGCTTCCCTGCGCATTTGTTACTTTTAATGTAGCAGAATAAACTCCGGGATTGTCGTAAGTAATAACAGGCGTAGTATCCATAGAAGTAGCAGGATTACCACCGGGGAATGACCATTCCCATAAATCGGGAGTAGCATTGTATGAATACTCTGTAAAAGTTATAGATGAACCTGTACAAACCATTTTTGTATTAGGATTAAAATCAGGATGCGGAATTCCAACAGGATGATACGATGTGTCGAAAACACCTGATGCAATTAAGTTTTCTAATGACCATAATTCGCGACGATCTCCCATCATGGTTGCATTTATTCTGGCAAGCTGACCTGTAGTAAAAATATTTGTGCAATAACCAAATTGGTAATCCATATAATTTTCAACCATGTCCACTTCATCACCATAACCTGACACATTATTGGAACAGGTATTTCTGCTACCCGGAACAATACAGGAAAGAGATGTATTCTGATTGGCTGTAATAACAGGAGGCGTGTCTGCAACTTCATCATTATTTAAAGAAACAAACATACATAGTCCTGAACCCGATGTAGAACAGCCATCTGCTCCCATACAAGGAATTGTTCCCAAAGATAATTTCAAATTCTGGAATGGATGGTATAGATTATAATAATGACCTAATTCATGGGTAAAAGTACGATTCAGCGCATTAATTCCTTGTCCCATCATATTTGTTGCAGTTCCAATACCCCCAATTCCATCATGACGAATAAGAACTCCATCGGCTAAAGTATCGCCACCTGTAAATAAAGGAGTCAACGGATTTGATGGAGGGAACACAGACATGCCTCCGATTGCAGCTCCATCAGGAAGATTGATTCCTTCAGGATAAATAAAAGAAACCGAATATACATTAAGATATTTTTTTGGATCCCATGCATAAGTGCTGCAAATGTCGTAGTAAGCATAATTTGTACGCTCATCATAATGCCTAACAATGCCATCTGTAATATTGCCATTGGGGTCAATTTTTGCAAGACGGTATTCAATTTTACAATCAGCTCTTCTTGATGTGAATGTAGGCCATGAATACTGAGCAGTAGTATCACTATTCAGTTTGTTGTAATCTATGTTTAAACGTTCAATAGCATCGTGAATTTGTTCTGCGCTGATATTTTCAATTCCAAAATTATGAATAATGTGAAAAACAACGGGAATAATTTTACGACCATTCTGCGTCGTGTCGGTAAGCGTCCCTTTTGGAGATTCTGTAATATCATTAATAATGTTTCGAAGGTTTTCTTCGTACATTACATATTTCCCCAAAACTTCAGGGTTTTCCATTACTTTTTTCTCTAAAAGTAAATGATCTGCTATGGAAAAATTCTGAAAACGGGGTGGCAGCAACTGGGCAAATGAATAGCTAATACTAAAAGCTAAAAAAGCCAAGACAAACAAATAACGGGTAAATTTGCTCATAATTTGAATTTTTTAATGATTTATTAGAATTAATTTCTTACAATAATAAAGAAAAGTTTTTAAATGACAAAAAATATTCGATGAAAAGGAAATTTGAATGGTTAAAAGATGAATACGAGTGTATTTTTATCGCATTGGCACGCAGACCAGAATCTGGAGGATAACGGTCTTATCATGCCACAGGCAAAATTTTCTACAAAAATACACGACAAACATACCATGTATGCAGGGGCAGATTACAAATACCAGATGTTAAAAAAAACATCAACTTTGGAATGCAGGAATATCATTTATCGTAAAAGAAAAATACGAAATTTATTTTAATGCAAACAACCTACTCGCGCAAAATAATGTTTCTATCAACGGTACAATACGAACGGATATTAAGTTTTTTAATTTATGCACTGTCAATATGAAATTCCTTAATGACGAAAAATTATAATATTTTGATTTTTCGTCATTAATTTAATCAAATATAGATTAGACTTTTCTGAAATGTATTTGTTATTAATATGCACTGACCTGCCACACGCAGCTTGCCTGCCTTAGTAGGGCTGGTTAACCGATTTGCACAGATATTAATCGCTTAATTATAGTCGAAAAAATCTGTGTAAATTCGTGATATCCGTGGCAAAAGGTTTTCGTAGAGATTTCAATTTTGGCAATATGTTATAAAAAACAGATATCAACGTATAATAACCATGAAATTAATTTTCCATGTTTTATAAATTCATTACGTTTGTAGAACATTTCTTTAAAAATTCAATCATATGCTCGTAGTAGGAATAGCTGGTGGTACAGGCTCCGGCAAAACAACCGTTGTTAAAAAAATAATTGAAAATCTTCCGAAAGACGAAGTTGCAGTTCTATATCAGGATTCGTATTACAAAGATATGAGTCATTTGCCTATGGAAGAAAGACTGGAGCTTAATTTTGACCACCCGGATTCATTAGAATTTGATTTAATGGTAAAACATATAAAAGAATTAAAGAAAGGAAAAACCATAGATCAACCAATTTATTCCTACCTAACCTGTACACGTTCTCCGGAGACGATTCCGGTTGCGCCGAAACATGTGGTTATAGTGGAAGGCATTTTAATTTTATCGGATAAGGATTTACGCAAGCAACTTGATTTGAAAATTTTTGTAGATGCAGATGCAGACGACCGCTTATCGCGTGTTATAACCAGAGATATTGTAGAGCGCGGGCGTTCGGTAAATAAAGTGCTCGATCGCTATGATAAGACAGTTAAGCCCATGCACCTGCAATTTATTGAGCCTACAAAACGCTATGCCGATATTATAGTTCCGCAGGGTGGAAATAATCTTGTTGCGATTGATATTTTAACACATTTTATTGAGAAAAATTTACAGAAAAAAAATAATTAATACATTGTATTTATGCTCGAACAATATAAAACAGAAAACATTATTTTCTTAGATATAGAAACTGCGCCACAACATGCAGATTTTAATTCTCATTTACCCCGGATGCAGGAATTATGGATAAAAAAAGCCGATACACTGAAAATAGTTGGAGAAGGACAATCTGCTGCTGATAAAGAAATATTTTACAGAACTTCTATCTATGCCGAATTTGGTAAAATAATTTGTATTTCGGTAGGACTGATAACTGAAAAAAATAACAATAAAATTATTAGAATAAAATCATTTGCAGGCGATGATGAAAGAAAGTTATTACTCGATTTTTCTGAAATGATTAAGAAATTAATCCCCGCGACTCTTTTGTGCGCACATAATGGTAAAGAATTTGATTTTCCATATATTTCAAGACGAATGATTATACACGGTATTCCTCTTCCCAAATTACTCGATTTATCAGGTAAAAAACCATGGGAAGTAAATCATCTTGATACAATGGAATTATGGAAATTCGGCGATTATAAAAGTTATACTTCCCTGAATTTATTGACTGCAATATTAAATATTCCTACTCCCAAAGATGATATTGACGGAGGAGATGTAGCCTGCGTGTATTGGGAAGAAAAAGATTTGGAGCGTATCGTTACCTATTGTCAGAAAGATGTACTTGCTGTTGCGCAGATTTTTCTTAAATTAAGGGGAGAAGCACTGCTTGATGAAAATAATATTGAAATTGCGGGTTGAGGTTGTTTAGTCTGTAAATGTTAAAATTTTGTCGAAAGGGTCTTTATGATGTAGTGGGAGCTTTGATAAATGCTTTAGACAATGTTCATTAAGAGGTAAAGAAATAATTTTTGTAATTCTCTTTTAGATGATAAATAAATGAATTTATACTCAAATTGCTTAAATCCTTTACCTTTAAGTTGCAGGTTACAAGTTGCAAGTTGTAACCTGCAACATGCAACATGCAACAAAAGTGAAAAAGTTAAAATATCATACGTTTACAGTATACAAAATTTTATTGCGATTACTTTATCTTATACTTACCGTAAATTCTACTTCTCCTGAAATTTTTCTTTCAATAAATTCTGCAATTTATATAACTCGTCCCGATACTGCGCTGCAGAAACAAAGTCGAGTTCTTTTGCTGCTTTTTCCATGGTCTTTTTTGTTTTATCAATTGTTTTCATCAGGGCATCTTTCGACATGTATTGAAGAACCGGATCAGCAGCAATATCAATCGTTTCGGGTTCAACATAGTACCCTGCTTTTCTTCTTTCCGAATCAGAAGTTTTTCCGATAAGTGGTCTTGTTGCTTTTATAATCTGCTGTGGTGTAATATTATTTTTCTGATTGTATAATAATTGTTTTTCCCTTCTGCGATTTGTCTCATCAATCGTACGCTGCATGGAACCCGTAATTTTATCAGCATACATAATAACCATACCGTTAATATTGCGCGCCGCTCTTCCTGCTGTTTGCGTGAGTGATCGCTCCGAACGTAAAAATCCTTCTTTGTCTGCATCAAGAATCGCTACTAATGAAACTTCCGGTAAATCCAATCCTTCGCGTAAAAGATTAATCCCAACAAGCACATCGTATTTTCCGGTTCTCAGATGATCCATTATTTCCACCCTTTCGAGTGTATCTACATCTGAATGGATATAATTGCAGCGGATTCCCATTTTCAAAAGATATTTAGTGAGTTCTTCCGCCATGCGCTTTGTGAGTGTCGTTACCAAAACCCGCTCCTTACTTTCAATGCGCTTATGAATTTCTGTAATAAGATTATCAACCTGATTAAGGCTAGGACGCACGTCTATTACTGGATCAAGCAGTCCTGTAGGACGAATTACCTGCTCCACGATTACACCTTCTGATTTCTGTAATTCATAATCCGCCGGAGTTGCGCTCACAAACACGGTTTGTCCTGTCAATTCCTCAAATTCATTAAACCGCAACGGACGATTATCCATTGCTGCAGGAAGCCTGAAGCCATACTCCACAAGTGTTTCCTTGCGCGAACGATCTCCTCCAAACATAGCATGAACCTGTGGTAATGTAACGTGGCTTTCGTCAATAATTGTAATAAAATCTTTCGGAAAATAATCAAGCAAACAAAAAGGCCGCATCCCTGCTTTTCTTCCATCAAAATAGCGGGAATAATTTTCTATACCCGAGCAATGACCCAGCTCCCGAATCATCTCCAAATCAAAATTTACTTTATCATGCAGACGCTTTGCTTCAAGCTCTTTTCCTGAATTTTTGTAAAAATCAACCTGCGCCATCATATCATCCTGTATAGCATTTAAGGCTTGTTGCATACGATTTTTTGTTGTCATAAAAATACTTGCAGGATAAATGATGACATTATCCAACTCCCCAAGAGTAGCATTGTTAACAGGATTCAACGAACGTATGGATTCAATCTCATCATCCCAGAAAATTACCCGGAGCGCAACATCTCCATAAGCAAGAAAAATATCTACCGTATCGCCTTTTACCCGAAAAGTACCACGACTAAAATCAACTTCGTTTCTCGAATAAAGACTGTCAACCAACAAACGTAAAAACTTATTACGGTTTAACTTCTGCCCCCGCTCCAGTTTTATTATATTATTATAAAAATCATCGGGATTGCCAATTCCATACAAGCAGGAAACAGATGAAACAACCAGCACATCTTTTCTTCCTGACAATAAAGAAGAGGTAGTGCTGAGGCGGAGTTTCTCTATTTCATCATTAATAGAAAGATCTTTTTCAATGTATGTATCGGAAGATGGCAGATAAGCTTCGGGCTGATAATAATCGTAATAGGAAACAAAATATTCCACTTTGTTCTCAGGAAAAAACTGTTTGAATTCGCTGTAAAGCTGCGCTGCAAGTGTCTTATTGTGACTCAACACTAAAACAGGACGTTGCATTAATTCCACAACATTGGCTATGGTAAATGTTTTTCCGGATCCTGTTACGCCAAGCAGCACCTGATATTTTTCTCCATTAACAATCCCTTCGACTAATTGTCTTATGGCTTCCGGCTGATCCCCTGTCGGCTTATATTCTGAAACAAGCTTAAAATTCATTTATAAAAATGGCATAAATATTATATGAAATTTTGTCATAAAATTTGCATATATGCACCCAATTTATCAATTGCAGTACGTAGAAACAAATTTTCTCCAAAAACGATTGTAATATATAAAAAAAAATAAAAGTAATAAAATAAATAGAGGTTGATGCTCGCCTCTTTTAATAGCTGCATAATAAATTGTAATTTGAGAGCAATGGGTTTTTAAAACACTATTTAAGTTTGGCTCTTTTATTGCTTGCTTGGCAAGATTTTTTAAATTTGTAACAAAAGCGCAAGCAAATAATGATTTGATGGTAAAATAATCCTTCTGAAAAACAAAAAATATATTTTTTTGTTTACGTACCGTTAAAAATTCTAATTTTGAGACTAAATTATAATAATATGAAGAAATCAGCGAACGAAAGAACTTTTCAAGGTAGACTATTTATCCTTGCTCAAAAGGCAATTGATGAGAATAAAACGATTGCATTTGAAAAAATCTATCAGGAACAAAATATAGGTACAACAACTGCAAAGTTTTCTGATGGCATTATTACTTCAAATATAGATTCCGGTAAAAAAGTTTTCATTGAGTTAAAAAATGCAAGTTGGGATGCATCAGATGATGAATTGGTAATGGATGCAGCCAATAAAGCAAATATGAATGGTGCGGAATATTTTATTACGGGTACACCTCGACAGCTTATTATTTTTCAAACCTTTAAACCCAATACAACTTTACAAGAACGCAAATTAAAAATTTATACTTTAAGTAATATTAAGAAGGATGATGAAATCCTACTTCCACAATATGAACGCGAAATAGCACCAAAATTAAAACTCTTTCTTCAGGAATTATCTGATATTGTTCATGGCGTTAAAGAAGTTACTTGGGATAGTATTGATAAATTCTTTGTAAATCGTTTATCGAATTTCATTCTCGAAGCATCTGCTTCTATGATTGAACCAATGTATATAAGAATTTCTAAAGATAAAAAATTACAAAAAAAATTACGCGAATATTTAACTGAGCAAGATATTTTTAATGTTACTTTTAAATTCGACAGCAATGATGTTTACAATATTTGTCAGTTAGCGAATTATTTGCTTTTCTTAAAACTAATTTTTTATACCTACCTACAACGTGATGTACCAGAGTTGAAATTAAAACCAATAATAATATCAAGAGATAAAAAATTACTCAACAAAACGCTGAGGAAACATTTCGATGATGTGTTACAACATGATTTCGAAATGATTTTTAGTGAAACCATTCTTGACGAGTTTGAATTTGAAGAACGTTACCTTCCTGTACTTAGTCAAAATGTAGAGCAAATAAGTCATTTAAATTTTCATGATTTAAATGCTGATATTATTGGCACTATATACAATACATTAATTGATAACCAGGAACAGCACGACCGTGGACAACATTTCACAAATACGAACGAAGTTGATATTGTAAATGCTTTTTGTATTACTCCCGATACCAAACTTATTCTTGACAGTGGATGCGGCGCAGGTACTTTCTTAGTTCGCGCTTACCATTTTATTAAATTTTACTATCCTAAAATTACTCATGAGCAATTATTAGAACGGCTTTGGGGTATTGAAATAGCAGCATTCCCAGCCTTTCTTGCGACAATGAATCTATCATTACAAAGTGTAAAAACTTTAAACAATTACCCAACAATTATTCAAAGCGATTTTAATAAAGTTGAAAGTAACTCGCATTTTAATTTAATATTTCTAAATGCAAATAAAAATTTTAAGGTAAAAAAGTTAGATGGAAACCGTAAAGAAGTTGCCATCCCTGTTTTCGATGCTTGTGTAGGGAATCCACCCTATATACGACAAGAACTTATTCAAAACAAACAACGTTGGAGCGATCTTGCTTTAACAGAATTTGGGATAAAAAAAATAAACCAGCAAAGCGACCTCTATGTATACTACCTCATGCACACAGCTGCTTTTTTGCGTGAAAGCGGTAGATTAGGTTACGTAATAAGCAGTAGTTGGTTAGATGTTTCATTTGGTGCCGGCTTGCAAAAGTTTTTGCTCAACAATTTTAAGATTATTGCAATTATTGACCATCAACAAACACGAAGTTTTGAAACAGCTTTAATAAATACAGTTATCCTTATTCTCGAAAAATGTAGTGATTCAAAAGAGAGAATAAAAAACAATATCCGTTTTGTAAAAGTTACGAATGATTATGAAAAATTACTTGGTAACTATAGCGATAAAGATAGAATCAAAAGAGTTGAAAAATGGACAAACGAAATTGAAAATGTCAAGAAAGACATTTCTAATTCTGACTATTCAATTGCAATTGTTAATCAAAAAGAACTTGAAGAATTTAGTACGGTTGATGGGAAATATATAAATGGAAATTGGGGCGCACAATATTTTCGTTCACCTGCAATATATCATAAATTAATAAATGCAGGAAAAGGGAAACTGTTTCCTCTTCATCATTTTATAGATGTAAAGTATGGTATTAAATCTGGAGCGAATGACTTTTTTTATTTAGTTGATGAAACAGACAAAGCACTTAGCTTATCAGATAATTTATACAAGCTTCAGTTTGGATTAAAATTTGATTCAGATATTGCAACTCATAAAAAGATTTGGGATAAATTCGGTTGGTTTTACAGTGAAATGAATCAACAACATTATTTATTTGAGCGTTTTAATACAACACCGATTTTCAAATCTCAACACGAAGCACATAATCTTGATGTAGATTTATCTCAATTAAAATATCGAGTGGTTATATGCAAAGACAATAAAGATAAGCTCAGTAAATACAAGAATAAAATTTTAAAGTACATAGAAGATGCTGAAGAAAGAGATATTCATAAAAGAGAATCCATTAAAGATAGAAAAATATGGTATGACCTATCTCCTTATGCTGTAGTTGGTGATTTTATTTTCCCTTCTAAAATTGGCGAGAGATTTAGGCTTATTGATAATAGAAAATCAAAAGTTTTCTGTGATAAAGTAAATTATGTCATGACTGTAAAAGATGAATTCATTGAATATGAAGATACACTTTTTCTATTAATGAACAGTATAACATTTAGATTTTTAGTTGATTTATTTGCACGACAAATGGTTGTAAAAGTCAGCGATGTAGATGTAAGCGTTGTAGAAAAGACTTTGATTTTAAATCCAGAATTGTTAAAATCTAAAAAGAAAGAATTAAATAAAATCATACAGTCATTGAAATCACGTGAACAGGAAACTATTTTTGAAGAAATCCTTCAAAAAGACAGACGCAATTTAGATGTTTTAATTTTCGATGCTCTCGGTTTATCAGCAAAAGACGTTGATGACCTTTATTATGAAGCTACAAAATATATACAAGATAGAAAAGAAAAATCTAATTCACTTGTTACAAAAAAATCAAAAGGAAAATTAACTAATGAAGATGCAACTGAATTAATCAATGAACGTTTTTCGGAAATAAAAAATTATATATCATTAATTGAAAAAGTAAAAACACGTTCGGTTAAAATACCTGACTGGGTTGCAAAATACCCCAAAGGAGACATTTCTGATAATTTGTTCGGTCATTATGATGTATATTTTAAATTAGGGAACAAGCAAATGAGTCTTAGTTTTAGTAATATTAATCAGATGAATTTATTCCGCTTTCTAAATGAAACTTTAGATTTGAAAGGGCAAAAAATAAATTTGCCAGAAGATGAAAAAATTTGCAAAGAGATTCTGATAACACTAAAAGAAGATTTTAATAATGCTTTTCCTCAAATTAAATCGCTGTTAAAAGCGCATAGAAGTAAAGTTAATGCAATTAGTATTTATCGCAATTTACTTTTTCACAAGAAATAGAATTTAATAAAACATAAAACTACAAATATAGAAAGCAACAGAAATTCTGTTATGAAAAAATATTTATTAATTTTTATTTTCCTCTTCTCTGTCCTTTCATCCTGTACGTTTCAGAAGATGTTTTATCATCCGGATACTATTAATACAACATTAGCATTGTCCGATTTCAAATACGAAGAGGTATGGATAAATACAGAAGATAATGTAAAAATTAATGGACTTTTTATAAAATCAAAAAGCGAAGCAATAGCTACGATTTTATTTCTTCATGGGAATGCCGGTAACCTTTCAGGATGGAAAACGACGCTAGAAACACTTGTGAAAAATGGCTTCAATGTTTTTATTATAGATTATCAGGGATTCGGAAAATCAGAAGGAAAACCTAAGCATAAAAATCTGTTTAAAGATTCAGAAGCTGCTTTGTTTTACATGAAAAAAAGAAACGATACTGCCAAAACAAAAATCATAGTTTTAGGGACTTCAATAGGTGGACATCTTGCAGTATCTTTAACAGATAAACATCAGGATAAAATTGATGCGCTTGTAATAGAAGGGGCATTTACCACACATAATGAAATAGCTACAGCAATTGTTCCGTGGTTATTCAAACCCTTTGTGAAAATTTTAGTGCGCTCAAAATTTAAGGCAAAGAAGCACATTAAAAATGTAAAAATTCCAAAGATGATTGTTCATAGTGCAGAAGATGTAGTTATTCCTTTTCGTATGGGAAAAAAATTACATGAGCTGGCTGCAGAACCAAAAACTTTTTGGGAGATAAAAGGGAAACATATTCATGGTTTGAAATTGTATCCGGATGAGTATGTGCAAAGATTGAAGGAGTTGGTAAAGTAGATTTGAATATGTATTAATTTGAAGATTTTTACGAACATTGAGCTTGCCTGCCCTGCTTTAGCAGTGGTCAAAATGAGAAGATGAATCAACCTGCCTTGTCGGCAGCTACCGTGTGGACACAAATAATGAAAAACGACTCCGGAGGAGTCGAATGCCTGCCTTGCCGGTCAGGCGGGTTTATAACCCCGAGCTATGGTTATTGAGCGAAGTCGAAATAAGCTCGGGGTATAAACAAATGAGAATAAAAAGATTTTGGCGGAAAATTTGCGTAATACCTATGTTAACCTTACATAACAATATAAATATGCAAATTTTATGACAAAATCTCAATTAAAAAAGATGTGTCCACACGGTAGCTTGTCGGCAGACAGGTTTGAATATGTATTAATTTGAAGATTTTAACGAACATTGAGCTTCGAACATTGAGCTTCGAACATTGAGCTCCTGCCTGCCGCCTGCCTGCCGGCGAGCTACCGTGTGGACACAAATATTGAAAAACGACTCCGGAGGAGTCGAATGTTTATAACCCCGAGCTCAAGCTCGGGGTATAAACGAATGATAATAAAAAGATTTTGGCGGAAAATTTGCGCAATACTAATGTATAATCTGACAGTACAATACAATTATGCAAATTTTGTGACAAAATCAAGCTGATAAAAGATGTGTCCACACGGTAGCTGCCGGCGAGGCAGGGTAGGCAAGGTGTCGAAATGTCGAAATGTGAAGTTGTAATAAAGATAAAATAAGATAAATGAAAGTTAACGGAAAAGAATACAGAACTGTATGGATGCAGGGCTCCAGTGTATTTATGATTGAGCAAAATTTGCTGCCTTTTGAATTCAGAATCATTGAATGTAAAAATTATCTGGAAACATGTTTTGCTATTAAAACAATGATTGTACGCGGTGCCGGAGCTATTGGAGCAGCTGCCGGTTTTGCAATGGCGCAGACATTTCTACATACGCCAGAAAAAAACAAAGAAGATTTTTTGTTAAAAGCAAAATTGGAAATAGAAAATACGCGCCCCACTGCTCAAAATTTATTTTATGCTGTGAACCGGGTTTATTTTGCCGGACTGAAAAGTACAATAGATGCTCAACATGAAGCGCAGCAGGTCGCAGACGACGATGCGTATACTTCGCAAAAAATCGGAGAATACGGAAATGAAATAATCAAAGACGGGTTCAGAATTGAAACGCATTGTAATGCCGGATGGCTTGCTTTTGTTGATTTTGGGACAGCCTTGTCTCCTGTTTATTATGCAAATTGTGCAGGTAAAAATATTTTTGTTTACGTGGATGAAACCCGTCCGCGTAGTCAGGGAGCCAGACTTACAGCATGGGAATTGCAAAACGAAAATGTTCCCCATGTTATTATTCCGGATAATGCAGGTGCGCATCTGATGTCGCTGGGTAAAATTGATATGATGATTGTCGGCGCAGACCGAATTGCTGCAAACGGCGATGTGGCAAATAAAATCGGCACGCTTGAAAAAGCTATTGTTGCAAAAGAATATGGTATCCCTTTTTATATTGCAGCTCCTTTTTCAACTTTTGATTTAAAATGTGAAACAGGGCAAAACATCCCTATTGAAGAGCGAAGCGAAGAGGAAGTATTGTATCAAACAGGCCCTGATGCTGAAAATATTGTGCGAAAAATATTGGTAAGCGCTCCCGGTTCTACTGCTTTCAATCCAGCCTTTGATGTTACACCTGCGAAATTTATTACGGGGATTATAACTGAAAAAGGAATTATTGATGCGAGTAAAATGGTTGTAGAGAAAATTAATAATTAGGAACTCAATAGGAACTCAATTGATGTTCAATAGGAATTCGATAGAAATACAATAGAAATACAATAGGAATACGATAGAAATTCAATAGAAATACAATTGTACATCTACCGAACTAACAATTGAACATCTATCGTACATCTATTGTTGCACTATCGAACATCTATTGAATTATTATTTCGTTTGTTATAAAAAATAAAAATATGTCAGAAAAATACGAAGGGGTAAAATTTCGTACTGTTTTTAAAAGCAAAGATATTCCTGTTGATCTAAGGCTCGAAACATTAAAGATGTGGGCGAAAAAATTTGATGAATACCGTCTTGCTCCGCCTTATGATGGAGGTTCAGCAGGAAATCTAAGTTATCGTGTAAATTCTGACAGCAATAAATTTATTATAACAGGTTCAAGAATTGGACTGAAATGTTCTTTGCAGGATGATTGCTTTGTAATGGTAGAAAATTGTGATTTCTCAAATGGAATTGTGTATGCATCCGGTGTGAGGGAGCCCTCATCTGAAGCAATGCTCCATTTTGCAATTTATGATAAAAGAAAAGATGTTCAGGCAATTTTTCACGGACATAGTCAGGAAATACTTGATGCTGCAAAGACACTGAAACTTCCTGCCACTTCTGAATTCTATCCTTATGGAACTAAAGAGCTGCTTCAATCTGTTATTTTAATTCTTGAAAAACATTCTGTAATTATTATGAAAGATCATGGCTTCATTGCTTTGGGAGCAAGTATGGGAGAGGCAGGGAAGCTTTCTTTACAATTAATTGATCGTTTTCAGAATGAGTAAAATGTATTCATCAAATACTTTAAAGAGAGAAAAATATCGGAAATTATCAGGTATATTTATTTTTGTAATTGTTCGAAAATATTCATGTATGAAAAATTTTATTCTCTTCTTTTTTCTTGTAAATTTTAGTTGCACACAGGCTCAGAATGTGGCATTCATTAAAAAAGAAAATTTATTAAAAACCGTAAGTTTTTTATCTTCCCCTGAATTAGACGGTCGCTTGCCCGGAAGTCCCGGATACCACAAGGCCGCTGAATTTATGGCTTCTGAATTTAAAAAACTTGGTTTGCTTCCAGTTGGCGATAGTTCGTATTTTCAATTTACAAATGTTGAATATACAGAGATTTCAGATCAGTTTTATTTTATGTTATTGCATGCGGGAAAGCCCATCGCGACATACAAGCAGGGCGAGGATTATATTTTCAGAACCAATACCGGATCCGGTCATGCAAGGGCTGATGTTGTTTTTTGCGGGTATGGAATTTCCGAGCCAGCATTAGGTTACGATGATTATGCAGACGTAGATGTTAAAAATAAAATTGTTTTGGTTTTTAAGCAAAATCCGGGTTGGAAAAAAAACAACAAGGAATGGGGCGAAATGCTGACCCGTTATAAAGCGCAAACAGCATCAAAGCATGGAGCTCTGGCTATTCTTTATGTTTCTGTTCCGAATAACTGGGACGGGGGTGTTCCTATTGGCAGTATTATGGATGGCGATGGTTTTTATGAGCAAAATATTCCTCAGTTGCATATTTCTTACAAAGTTGCAGATGATTTATTGAAAGAGACAAAAAGTGATTTAAAAATCTTAAAATCTAAAATTGATTCATTGCAAAATCCTGTTTCTTTTTCAACAGAAACATCGGTTGAATTATCAGTAAATTCAAAATATATAAAGAATAAGCGATCTGAAAATGTTATAGGTTTTCTTGAAGGAAAAAGTAAGAAAGATGAATATTTTGTAATTGGAGCGCATCTCGATCATGTAGGCAGGCAAGGGGATCTGTATTTTCCCGGAGCGAATGACAATGCCTCTGGTAGTGCGGCGGTATTAGAAGTTGCACGCGCTTTTGTTTCCGGAACAAAACCGGAACGTTCCATCTATTTTGTTTTGTTTACAAGTGAGGAGCAGGGCTTGCTTGGAGCAAAAAAGTTTGTTGAGAATCCTCCTTCATCTCTTGAAAAATGTCAGGCTTTTATCAACATGGATTGCATTGCTTATGGCGACAGTATTCAGGTGGGATGCGGTAAAACAAGCGTGAATCTATGGAAGCTCGCGAAAAAATCGGATTCTCTTTCTTCAAAACAAATGACGGAACGCACATGGGCAGGTGGCGGAGCAGATGCAGAACCTTTTTATAAAAAGAAAATTCCAACAGCTTATTTTGTAACTACAAATAGTTATAAGCATTTGCATCTCCCTTCTGATAAAGTAGAAACACTGAACAGCGATTTGTTTGAGAAGATTGTACGCTTAATTTTTACGACGGCCTGGGATATCGCAAACGGAAAATATTCGCGTGAAAAAATTGAATAAAGATTTATTTAGTGTCAGCAAGAAAACAGCCTTTTTTTGCTTGACAGTGCTAGTGGCAGATAAGAAAACGTCAAATACAAGGCTTTCGAAGTCATGAAAACCAAGGAGTTTACTTTTGTAAATGACTGTTTTCATGACGAGAGTAACAGGGCAAGCACCCTGTGGGTGTTTGAGCCAGCTAGTGCGGATGTTTGGCGTTTTCTTGCTGACACTATTTACATATCGCAGCCATAGCATCCTGTGCTGGCTTAAATCCTAACCGAGCAGCTTGCTGTAAATCTTCACAAGCTTCGGAATTCCGACCTAAATTTGATTTGATAAGTCCTGAATTATACCACGACTGGGCATCTGTAGGGTCTACAGCTATTATTAAAGAAAAGTCTTTCAATGCATCGGAAAATTTTTTCTGCAAAATTAAAATAATCCCCCTGTTATAAAGCGCATCGGTATTTAATGAATCGCTTATTAACGCTTTGTTGAAACAAGTAAGTGCATTTATTGTATCTTTATTTTTAATGTACAACATCCCAAGTTGTGTATGTGCAGTTGAAAAATCAGGATTAAGACTTAAGGCTTTTTCATAGGCAATTTTCGCTCCCTGAAAATCATTCATTGTCATTTTTAAATTACCGATGTTATTAAAAGCCTCAAAATACATAGGGTTAAGAGAGGTTGCCGTATGGTAATCGGATAATGCCCTTTCAAATTTGCCAAGCTTTTTAAAAACATTACCGCGGTTCAAATAAAATTTAGGAACATCGTCAGATAGATAATGCTTCGAGTGAATTGCCATGGTTAAATCTTTTTCAGCGCCGGAATAATCTTCTTCCTCTGCTTTTGCCAGAGCGCGGTTGTAGTAGGGAAGCGCGATCCCCGGATTTTTTCTGATAATATCACTATATAATGAAATGCTGTTTTTCCAGACATCAATTCTCAGAAATGTTTGAAGACCTAAAAGGATTGTATAGAAAAAAAGAAGTACCAACAATATTTTATTTATATGAATTTTTTTCAATACAACTGGTTCTGCAAATATTTTTTCAAGATAAAATCCTGCAATAAAAAAAAATCCCGCGTATGATAAGTAGCCGTATCGTTCAGCAATGACCTGATGACCGAATGGTATAATTTTTAGAGCTACGACAGAAATACTAATCAGGAAAAAAAGTATTCCGAAAGTTAATGTTCTGTTTTTATTTAAATGCTTTACGAAAATAATCAGGGCTATTATCACAAAAACGGCATAGATAGTATATTCAGCAGGCAGCAATATTCCTTCTTTTTCAGGAATGGGATAAAATGCATTCAGTCTTATAGGTGCAATAAATTTTACGATGTAAATTCCTATAGAATATGCTGACAAAATAAATCTGTCAAAAATTGAAAATGCTGCAGCAGGATTAATATGTCCGGCTTCCTCTCTGAATAGAATTGTCAATATTCCAAATAAAATTAAGAGCAGGAAAAAAGGAATTTTTTCGATAAATATATTTTTATTGATTTTTCTGTTAAACCAAAAATCAATAAGAAATAGGATTACAGGAAGCGTCAATGCCTGTGATTTAGAGAGCAGGGATAATAAGAAAAAAAGTAATGCATGAATAAAAAATTTCTGATTTTTTTGTTTTACAAATTCAATATAAGCATTCAGACTCAGAAAATAAAACAGCGTAAACAGTAAGTTGCTTCTTGTAGATATCCATACAACACTTTCTGTATTCATCGGGTGCAGGGCGAATAAAAGCGCGACTATTAATGCTGCATTTTTTTTATTCGTAAGATTAATAATCAATTTGTACAGCAACAATATATTTAAAAGATGAAGAATTAAATTGCTCAGATGAAAAATTAATGGGTCTAATCCTCCTATAAAATTATCAAACGTGTATGAAATCATTGTAAGGGGAACATACATCCCTGCAAAGCTTTGTGAGAAAATAGCTTTTATATTATGAAAAGAAAATTCGCTGATGAATGGATTTTGTGTTACATTAATTCCATCATCCCAATTAGTGAAATCGCAGAAAAGGCTTGGGAGATAAGCAAAGAAAGTAAGTATGAGAATGGAATATAAAAGATTATTGTTCTTATTTTTAGTGTTTGCTATCATCTGTTTAAATCAAGGAAATCGGTAATCGGTGTCTGAGCGGAGTTGAAGACACCGGTTGCGAAGCAGTATGTATTATTTCTTTTTCCACAAACAATCTTTTCTGATAAAACTTCCTTCAAAACATTTTGAAAAATAAAAAATTTTGCCTGCACCGGATATGGCTTTTCCATCAACCATATAAATCATTTCATCAGTTTTAACGACATCGTGGTCGAGTTTGATTTTTATCAGAGGCTCCAACTCTAAATTCTGAAATGACTGCTGTTCCTTAATGTAGGAGAGTGCTTCAGGCATTGATTGTGGAGAAATTTTTTCTGACATGATATTTATTTTTTCAGTTTTGGCACTTGTCTTTTTTTCGGCAGTATACCAATAATAAAACGTAAACACCGAGCTGTCAATAGCAGTTATTGTATAAATAGCATCTTCTTTTTCTTTGATATTTTTTTTATTTTGTGCTGAAATATTCAGAACAGAAAAAATTAGACTTAGAATTAAAATTTCTCGCTTCATCATAAAATTATATTTATCATTATTATCCTTTTTTCAGAGTAAACCCAAAAGTAGTTCCAATTCCTACGGTGCTTCTTACATTCACAACCTGGTCATGCGCTTCAATAATGTGCTTAACTATTGCAAGTCCCAGACCTGTCCCTCCAAGCTCTCTGGAGCGGCTTTCGTCTGTTCTGTAAAAACGTTCAAAAATTCTGGGAAGGTCTTTTTGTTCAATTCCAACTCCTGTATCTGTAACTTCCACCAGTATATTTGGATCCATCTCGAAAAAGCTGATTTTTGTAGAACCACCTGCATTTCCATAAGATATAGAGTTTCTGAGAAGATTTACAAAAACCTGTCTTATTTTTTCTTTATCGGCATAAACAAAAACAGTTGCTACACTTGAGTCTGCAAGGAATAATTTTATTTTTTTTTCTTTTGCTTTCAGCTCCAGTTCATCAAAAATTTCATGGACAAGGTCAATAATATTGAATTTTTTAGGATTAGGTTTTAGTTCTCCAGATTCAAGTTTTGATATAGCATCAAGGTCTCTTACAATGTTAACAAGGCGATCCACGTTTTTTTCTGCCCTTTCAAGATATTTAATATTTACATTCGGATCGTGAATGCCCCCATCAATAAGTGTTTGCAGGTAACCTTGAATTGAAAAAATGGGTGTTTTTAATTCGTGAGATACATTGCCGAGAAACTCTCTTCTGTATTTTTCACTTGCGCGCAGTTGCTCAATTTCCTGACTGCTTTCTTCTGCCCATTGTGTAACCTCTGTGTTTACATCAGAGATAATGTCTCTTGTAAAATCCAGTTTAATCGTGCTTTTATGATTTTTTTTCTTGATTTTATATGTATGTATCGTTTTGTAAATAAGTTTGATTTTATTATAAATAAAATTTTCTATCGTGAATTTAAAAATGAAAAAAGTTATTGAAAATGAACTTACCAGAACCAAAAAAAAAGCAAGCCAGTTAATTTCATCATAAGCTAACCAGTAAAGTAATGCAAATGCGCAGCAAATAAGATAGCTTGTTGTAACTGATGTTAAAAGCGCAAGTCTTTTTGTCGAATTATTCATTTATTTCAAATTTATATCCAACTCCTTTTATTGTTTTGATTATTTCGTCTCCTAATTTGTCTCTGATTTTTCTGATGTGAACATCAATGGTACGGTCTCCTACAATAATTCCTTCTCCCCATACGCGATTGTAAATTTCATCTCTTGTGAAAATCCTGTTTGGTTTTGTAGCAAGAAGATGCAAAAGCTCAAATTCTTTTTTGGGTAGTTCTATTTCTTTATTTTTTAATCGAACAGTATACGTATTTTTGTCAATAAGAAGTCCGCTGATACTTATTTTATTATCATCGTCGGTTTGTCCTGTTCTGCGGAAAACAGCTTTAATTTTACTTATCAGGACTCTTAGCTTTATGGGCTTTATTATATAATCGTCAGCTCCAACATCAAGTGCAATGATTTGAGTATAATCTTCTGCTCTTGCAGATAAAAAAAGAATATATGTATTTGCAAACTCCGGCATTTCTTTTAATTTTCTGCAAGTTTCAATACCATCAAGTTCAGGCATCATTACATCAAGAATAATCATGTCGGGTTTTATTTTAACAGCACGAGTTAAAGCTTCTGCTCCGTTTGATGCTGTATGAATTTCAAATCCTTCTTTTGAAAGGTTATATTGTAGAAGTTCTAAAATATCCGGTTCATCATCGGCAATAAGTATTTTTTTCATTTCAAGAATTTTTCCGAAAATTATATATTTTCAGGTTATAAAAAAATATACATGAAATATATTTATTTTTTATTGAGTTTTTGTGCGAAAAAAAAGGGAGATAAATATTAGAGTTGGAGTAAATAGAAGAAAGTAATCCTGTGAGGTATTGTAGGTCGGCAAGTGCGATGGCTATCCTCACAGGTTTGCGGGAATATTGGATTAAAGATTAAAGATTAAGGATTAAGGATTAAGGACCTGCCTGCTTGACGCAGTCTGGCAGGCTAAGAAGTAGGAAGCCTTGGTTATCCTCAATATTAATACAAAAAATAGAATTTTGCTAATAATAAAAAAAAGTTTAGGTTTGTAGTTATTATATTCTTTTCAATCTTAATGTAATATGTTATTGCTTATATGAACCGCAATTTCAGAATATTTATACAAAGCCTGATAATTCTTTTTTTTATACTTTCATCGGGTAATTTTTCTTTTGCACAAAAAGATGGAAAAGTTAAGATTTCCAAAAGAATTACCTGGGTTGACGGCAAACAGTATTATCTGCATACTGTTAAAAAAGGCGAAACCTTACAAGCTTTGAGTAAGGCATATAACGTACTACCTAAAGATATTGTTATTGAAAATCCCTCCGCCATGGATGGGGTAAAGCCCGATCAGGTGCTTAAAATTCCTATGGTTGAAGACAAAGAAAACTTTATTTACCACACTGTTGAAAAAGGTCAAACTTTATATTCAATTTCAAAAAAATATCAGGTTGAAATAAATGATCTTATTAAATTAAATCCTTCTGTTGAGGACGGTTTGAAAGTAGACATGATACTGAAAATCGCTAAAAAGAAAGAGGGAAAAGGTAAAGAAAAAGATACCCAGAGCGATGTTATAAATAAAGAAAAATCTAAAGTTTCTGATAAAGATGGTGTAGTTTATCATACAGTAGAAAAGGGGCAAGGCATCAATGCAATATTAAAAAAATATCATATTACCATTGATGATTTGTATGAAGCAAATCCAGAGCTTAAAAGCAGGGGGCTTCGCAAAGATGAAAAGTTAATTATTCCTAAGACAAAGAAAAAAAATGAAAATAAATCAGAAAAAATAGTAACAGATAAAGATAAGAAAAAAGAAGAAACGGATAAGAAAAAAGAGGAAACAGATAAGAAAAAAGAAGAGACTGAAAAGCGTCGCATTGAGCTTGACGAAAAGCGTCGCATTGAGCTTGACGAAATGAAAAAAGAAGAAGCAGATAAAGAGAAAATAAAAGAAGTTGTAAATGAAAAAAAGCAGGTGACAGAATCCATTAAAACCGACACAATTACTACGCCTGTTGTTGTAAAAGACCTCTCTGGTAAAGAAGAAAAACTTGCTCCACCTGATGTTAAGCCTTGCGGTACTTTTGATTACAAATCGAATGCTGTTCCATTTAAAATAGCTTTTCTCGCACCTTTCTATATTAATCTTAATTTAGGATACACATTAAAAGCCGGAAGAAAAAAAGACGAAGAACCTCCAATACATCCTAAGTCTATTAAGTTTCTTGAGTTTTACCAGGGATTTTTGCTTGCTTTGGATTCATTAAAATCAGCAGGATTTAATGCTGAAATTCTTACGTATGATACAAACAAAGATTCTGCTCGTTTAGTAGCTTTTGCTGATAAAAAAGAATTCTCTGAATTGGATTTAATTATTGGTCCATTTTTTAGCACAAGCCTAAAACAATTTTCTTTTTTTTCTGCAAAAAAAGGAGTTCCATTAATATCGCCTTTATCACAGTCGGCTGATTTTTTAAACAATAATCCTTATGCATTTCAGGTAAATGCAACTAATACAACGCAAATAGATGTCGCAGCAGACTTTTTTTCAAATTCAAAGGATAAAAATTTTATAGTTGTGAATACAGGAAGAGAGGATGAAGTAGCTTTTATTAATCATTTCAAAGCAAAAATATACGAGTATGTTGATGTTAAATTCAAATCCGATCCTGCCCGTTTTAAAGAAATTATTTATAAAGAAGTCGGATTTAATGGTCTGCGTGAGGCTTTGGATAAGGATCTTGACAATATTATATTTATTCCATCCATTAGAGAGTCTTTTCTTGTTGCCGTATTAAATAAATTAAATGCAATATCTGAAAAAAATAATATCACTGTCTTGGGATTCCCTTCCTGGGCTTCAGAAGATAACATTGAGCAGGATTATTTATTTAATCTTCAATACACTTATTTTACATCTTTGAATGTTTCCTATGCCTCCGATACGGTTAAAAAATTTGTTCAAAAATATAGGGAATATTTTTCTTCCGAGCCCACTAAATATAGTTTTCAGGGCTATGATATAGGATTGTACTTCGGAAGTGCGCTTATGAAATACGGAAGAAGTTTTCCAAATTGTATTGAAGCAGATACGACAATTAACAAAATCGGAACTCAGACAGAATTTAATTTTAAACGAACAAAAGAAAGCTGTGGTTTTGAAAATGTGAAGACTTATATCATACAATTTGACAAGGAATATAATATAAATAATGTAACACCGGGGAAATAGAAAAAGGCTGTTTCCAGCCTTTTTTTATTATGCTTTGCCGGCAGATCCCAGCACATTTACAGTTTTGTGCATGTATAATTTTTTCAGTTCATCGCGGGCAGGACCCAGATATTTTCGAGGGTCGAATTCACCGGGTTTTTTGGCAAACATTTCGCGTATTGCAGCAGTCATTGCGAGGCGACCGTCTGAATCAATGTTGATTTTGCATACAGCTGATGTTGTTGCGCGGCGAAGTTGTTCTTCCGGAATGCCGATAGAATCTTTTAATTCTCCTCCATATTTATTAATTGTTTCGATGTACGCTAACGGCACAGAAGAAGAGCCATGAAGCACAATCGGAAAACCGGGAATACATTTTTCAATTTCTTCGAGAATGTCGAAACGAAGCGGAGGAGGAATTAAAATCCCGTTTGCATCGCGGGTGCATTGCGCAGGAGTAAATTTGTTTGCACCGTGAGAAGTCCCGATGGAGATTGCAAGTGAGTCAACACCGGTACGGGTTACAAATTCAATAACTTCATCAGGTTGCGTGTATGTGTGGTGTTCAGAAGAGACTTCATCTTCAACACCTGCTAATACTCCGAGTTCTCCTTCAACACTGACATCGTGTTTATGCGCGTATTCAACAACCTGCTTTGTTAACGCAATATTTTCATCAAATGAAAGATGTGAACCATCTATCATAACCGAAGAAAAGCCCATATCAATGCAGTTTTTACACAATTCAAAACTGTCTCCATGATCGAGATGCAAAACAATTGGAATCGGATATCCGAGTTCTTTAGCATATTCAACAGCTCCCTGCGCTAAAAAGCGAAGTAAGGTCTGGTTGGCATACTTACGCGCCCCGCTTGAAACCTGAAGAATAACGGGCGATTTTGTTTCAACACATGCGCTTATAATAGCCTGCATTTGCTCAAGATTATTGAAATTAAAAGCAGGAATTGCATATTTTCCATCCATGGCTTTTTTAAACAGCTCACGGGTATTTACTAAACCAAGTTCTTTATAGTGAATCATAATTGTAAGTTTAAATTAATAAACTACTAAAATAGAAAAAAATATCAAGAAATGTATTTTTCAAGAAATAATTAAACAAAAAAACCGGATTAATCCGGTTTTTCAAAAAATGCAATGATAATTAGTCTTTTTCTGTTACCTCTGCTTCAATTTCAGCTTCAACAGGCTTTTCTTCTGTTTCTTCGTTAAAAACAAGTAAATTGTGTTTAATTAACTGATTGTACCAACTTAAAACTTTTTTCATATCTGAAACATAAACTCTGTTTTTGTCATAGTCTGGCAGAATTGTTTCAAAATATTTCCGAATATCTGCATCCTGACTTTTGTGTGAAATACACGGTTGCCCATTTTCCTTATCAAAAATTGATTTGAAAATTGTTTCCAAAGGGACTTCTGTTTCTTCTGTAAAAATAGCGATGTCTTCAAGAGCGCTTATTTTAGATGTAGCATAAGCCGGCATTCGTTTTCCATCTTCGTAAGATTCAACAATAATGGAAGATTTTCCCTGAGAAATCATTTTAAAAAGACCCGGGTGTCCTGAAATAGATAAAATTCCTTTTAACATATAATTATTTTTTTTTGCAAAAATACAATTCAAGAGATTTTTGCGAAGGATTAATACTCTTTTTTTTCTTTAAATTATCAACAATTATGCCATTCCTCTTTCCTTCTTTATCACATCATAAGCCTCATTTAATTTCTTAAATTTTTCATTTGCAGCAGCCTGAACCTCTTCACCGAGATAACTTACTTTGTCTGGGTGATATTTCAACGCCATTTTACGATATGCTTTTTTGACTTCATCATCTGAAGCAGAGGGATCAATTTCCATAATTTTGTATGCGCCCCTGGTATCTCCGGCAAACATTGCTTTAATAGATTCATAATCTTTACTATTGATTCCCATAGTAACAGCAATTCTGTCAATG
The DNA here is from genome assembly GCA_001769125.1 of Bacteroidetes bacterium GWF2_35_48. Taxonomy (GTDB): domain Bacteria; phylum Bacteroidota; class Bacteroidia; order Bacteroidales; family GWF2-35-48; genus GWF2-35-48. The sequence continues at coordinate 33,045 of MEOG01000065.1, forward strand.
AGGTTAAGTTCGCTGGGATGTAACTTTCCATCGGCATTTGCTATTCCGAATAAAAAATGCAGCAATTGTAATCTTGAGGAATAATCGAGATTGGTTTTTATCTGATTGCTTACGTCTTCAACCGGAATATTTTTTCCAATTAATTCTCTTAGCATTCTCAATGCTTCAACAGCAGTTTGTTTACCAAAGCTTTTTACAAAATAATCTTTTACATAGTCGAGTTCTGATTTCAGTATTTTACCATCAGCTTTCATTACAGCAGCAACAAGTACAAGAAGGCTCACAACAAAGTCGCCTTTTGTAGTTACAGATGTAGTCTGGTTGTTTGTAATCTGCGCTCCATCAATCATTGTACCGATAGCAAATCCAAGCAATCCGCCTATTGGTCCGAAAAAAGCCCAGCCTAAGCCGCCTGCTATCCATTTTGCAAATTTTGCCATAGTGTTTATTTTAACATGAAAAGGATAATCTTTATTAAATAGTTGCAGGTTGCATGTTGCAAGTTAACCGCAGGTTGAGCGGAGTCGAAACCCAGGTTGCAAGTTGTATCAGGATATTATGCTATACGAGCTATAACCTGCAATTGAAGACAACACATAATGAATTTCATTTTCAAAAATTATCACTTCTTTTTTTATTAATTAATGTATGTATTTTAAGAATTTGGGGTAAAAGCATTTTTTTTTCATTATTAATAATAATGTAATCTGCTTTTCCTTTTTTTTCATTTTCACTCCATTGCTGGTTCATTCTTTGGAGAACCTTCTGTTTTATTGAACCATCTCTTTTTATTACCCTTTGAATCCTTATATTTTCAGGGGCAGTAACTGTAATAACAACATCTGTAACTTCATTGCTTTTGCTTTCAAAAAGGATTGCAGATTCAAACAAAACATAGTTTGATTTCTGATTTTGCGCCCAATTTTTAAAAGCATTTAATGTTGCCGGGTGTACAATATTATTAACTTCCTGTAATTTTGATTTATCGTTGAAAATAATAGCTGCAATAAATTTTTTATTCAGACTACCATCTTGTAAAATAGTATCTTTTCCTAAAACTCCGATTAGTTTATTTTTTACAGTCAGATTCCTGCTCATTAACAATTTTGCTTCTGAATCAGCATCAAAAATAGGAATACCAAGATGGCGAAATATAGCACTGACAAATGATTTTCCGCTTCCAATACCACCGGTAATACCAACTATAAACATATTTATTTTATTTCTTTTTAATAATGAAATCAACTTTTTGTGGCTGGTATTTAATGTTTGAAATCATCCTGGGATATTCGTCAAGTTGAACTTTTAAATTTTTAAGGTTCTTGTCTTTCAAATCAGAAAAGTCAACAGTTGCTTTAAAATAGTAGGGTTTAATTCTATCATAATTACTTAATCCCACTCTGCAGGAAAGATGGATAAAGTTTGGAAGCACTTTAAGCTGAAGGCTGTCAGGAACATTTTTAGTTTCAATAGGAATATTGACAAATGCTTCGGTATATTTTTCAACGGGAACATTAATGGTTACTTTTTTTACAGAAAAAGAAAGTCCGTAGATTTTTTGTAATTCGATACTTTTTTCTGTTGTCTTGTTTATATTTTTTAAATGCAATGGTATTGTTTTAACAAATTGCAGTGTGTCTGTTAAAATTTTTGGTCCAAACACATCAATTGAATCAGGATTAACTCCAGGAATATCTTTGAAAGAATACTGTTTTGTAAAATCAATTTTAACAGAGGGAACAATGGGTACTCTTTTTGTAAAGACCTTGTCGAAAAGAAAATAAATACTGTCTGGTTTGATGTCGAGGACTTTAACTTCGTTTGGAATTTGTCTTTCGATGTCTTCCATTACTAAACTTGTAAGCAGATAATGCTTTGGGTTTGCATCTGAAAGACGGTAAATGGGATAGGTTTTCATATCAATCTCAACAGGGCTTGATGGATGGAAAAACCGATATGTCAAAAGAATATATCCACTGCTTTTGATGTTAAGATAAATATAAGCAGGCAATTCTCCAACAGATAATTTATCTTTAGGAAAATTAACAAATTTTACAGGAAAAGCTAAAGCACTAATATAATTTTTACGTAGCGCATTAATAAACCAGATACCCGTTGAAATACATAAAAAAATAAAAAATACAATCAGACTGTTTCGGATTTTAACTCTGTTACGGTTAAAAGAATGAAGCGTGATTTTTAAATAACGTAAAATCAATGATGTATTTTTCTTTATGTAACTTTTGGAACTCTGTCATTAAAAGATGTCAGCTATTTTTGCTGCGGAATGCTTGCAGCGTCAACATGTACGAAATTTTTATCAACTTTTATACGTACATTTGCATCAATTTCAACGATAATTGCATTATCTTTTACTTCAATTATTTTACCATAGATACCCCCTGAGGTAATTACCTTATCTCCATTTTTCAGAGATTCTCTCATTTTTTTCAGTTCTTTCTGTTTTTTCATCTGAGGACGAATCATAAAGAAATAGAAAACAACAATGATAAGAACTAAAAAAATCAAAGAAGCATAAGGACTTTGTCCACCAGCCTGTGCCAACACTAATAACAAATTATTCATCATATAAAAATTAAGGATTAATTACTATCTAACATTTCTCACTTGGTAATTAAGCTGAAAAATATAGTCTTAATTACGTTTATTAATATTTTATTTTTCTTGAAACTTTTTTTTTG
>MEOG01000066.1 GCA_001769125.1 Bacteroidetes bacterium GWF2_35_48
CTTTTTTAGTGTCATATCTTTTTTTTGCAAAGATAGAGCTGAAAAATTTTTCGCAGTAGATGCAGTTCGCCGAAGGCTTACGTTAAAACTGTATTTTCCTCCCCAATATTTTTAACGGAATTATACTGTTTAACAATACTTCTTATTTGATTTCTAGGAAGAGCAATTAAATGAAGAAATACAAATTCCTTATCAACTTTAATTTCGTTGTCACTAATATTTTCATTTTCCTTTTTATCAATATACAAATCCTCATTAACAGTATTTAAAACAATAATTTTTAAATTCGGATTCGCATCAATTAAATTCTTTAATTTTTTATGAGAAACTTTATCCCTACTTAAAAATGAGTCGAAAATAATACATTTAACATCTTCAATTTTTTGATCCAATGAATTTACCTCATTTTTGACTGCATTATGAATTGTATGCGGTTTTGTTGAAGAATTATCTAAGTATATCCAAAGCTCATCATTTTCCCATGCTTCATAAACAAGATGATGCCCTAAAGTACTTAATCCAAATTGAGTTGGAGCATTAATAAAATAAGATTTATCTGAAAGTAAAATTTCTTCAATTAATACTCTTTGACTAAAATTCTCATCAGGATTTTGAGAAATTTCATTTGTTCGACTAATAACAGGTTCAATCCAAATTTGAGGTTGGTCATCAAAACTTTTAAGCGAATCATTTAGTTTCTTTTTAAATATTTTTCTTAATGCTTCTTTATTTATCAGTTGTTGTGCATTTAATGGTGTAGAATTTTTTCTTTTAAATTCCTCAATGAAATATTTCGTCAAATGCTTTCTTAGTTTCTCTTCAAAATCTGAAGTTCCATTATAAATCCCATAAATACCAAGAGGCTGTAACTTTTTTCGAAACTCTTCAATTTTAAGCAATTCAGAGGCCTTTATTTCACTCATAGATTTAGGAGGTTCATCATTAAAATAAAAAATAATCTCTAACCCATTTTTCTCTTGAAATCTTTTAAATGCTTCATTAAATTCCTCCTCTGTTCCAGAACCTGCTCTTGGGGTTGGAGAACCAAATTTTTTATTCATAATCCCAATAAAAACTTCAAAGTCATTGCCAATTTGGTCAAATATTATAGATTGAACATCTTTATTTTTAATGGTTGGCCTTACATCATTTTCCCATTTTAAGCTTTCAATTCTAAAATTATAAATACTCCCTAATCCTGAATTAATTTCATCAAATATTTTTTCGCACAAGTCTCTTTCCTTACTTGTATCGCTTGGAGAAGCAATAAATACTTTAAAAAGTTTTATTTCCATATTTATAGTTTATTAATTTGTTGTGTGTATTTTGAAGCCTTGCCGCTAACCTGTTTACACCATCCTAAATTCAATATTTCTCCAAATTTACAGAAACACCTTTTCTGTTCATATTCTCACAAATAGTAATAAAACCATTTTTCTCGAACTTTTATTTGAATAATATTTATAATCCTAATCTCCTACAATACAAAAATATAAATTAAAAAGGGGGATGCCTAAATTTATAAAGTAAATTTGTATATGAGTAACACAAATTTACTTAACGTGTTAAGAAAATTTGTTTACGTTTAATTTGAAAACAGCTTTCGATGAGAAATAAATAGTCATTCTCTTATAATAAATACAGGAAGTATGGACTTGTATAAAAATTGAAGGGTATTCGATTTTTACGCTGGGTAAATTTCACAAAAGTAAAATTATATTTTCCGGATATTCCTGGTATTGCAGGACAAGTCTGGAAAAATTTATTGCGTTATATCGTTGATGATGCGGTGAACCTTTGGGAACTAGGAAATGTTAATCTAATATTTTTTTGCACACTTTAACTAAAAAACATTCGTTACAATTTGGATTTACTGGTCGACACCATTGTCTGCCGATCTCCCATGTAGAAAGATCAAAAACGCCAGGATAGGATGGATTCAATTCTCTTGCGCAATAAATCAATTCTTCGTTCGAAGCATTTTTACTTATTAATCCAAGTCTAGTAAATACTCTTTTTACTTGAACATCTGGAGAAATATCAATACAAATTTTATCTTGCATTGGCACTTTAAATTCTCTTGCCAGAATATTAGTTGCCATTGTTGCTATTTTAACACCAACTCCGTCAAATTGTAAAAACCTTCTAACAATCGTTGCACTTCTTTGATTACCACTCCAAATAAGAGATGCATTTTTTTTATATTCATGGTTTATTTTTTGAATTGCTCTATAGAAGCATATCGCCATTGTCTCATTAAATCGATGCAAACTATTGGTTTGAAACAAATCAAGTAAATCTTTTTCTGATAAGTTTAAAAAACCAGAAAAACTAAAATCATTTATTTTTTTTGAAATAACAAACGGAATTTTCCATGCTCTTTCAGCTTTAATTTGCCGATCCATTACACATGCAAGTAAAAATTGATGTGGATAATTATCAATGTCATTTAATATTTCATCAACCTCTGGTTCTTTTGTAAATTTAATCGGGACAAAAGGTTTATTAAATAATTCCTCACCTTTCTCAATAAGTCTGGATATAAGTATTTCCATAATTTATTTTATTATTTTCCCAAATACTGTTTTATTAAAAATATTTCCCACAATTCTCATCAATACTAGTAATGCAGCGTGTCCACTTCAAAATAACTGACTCAAGTTCAAGATAATTATTTATCTTCTTTGTATTTAATTCCTGAATAAAATCATCAATTGCTTTATGCAATAAAGTATTATCAAAGTCACCCTCTTTTTCTAAATAATAATCTGAAATTCCAAATCCATTTTCTAAATTAAGAATATCAGCGATATCTTTTGCTATCTTTATATAGATATAGCTATTTATAATTAATCCCTGATTCCTTGAAAGAGGATAACCAAATTTGTTTTCATTTAATGCAATTTCTCGTAATCTAAATAAAAGAGCTCTTAATGTTTCTACTTTTTTTCTTGTTACAAACTTATCTTCACAGGAGGTTAACAAATCAATTAATTCCGTTTTTCTTTTATTTAATTTTTCAATTTCATTTTGAATTTCAATTTTTAAATGTTCATTTTTTTCATATCTGAAAATTATTTCTTTATCCTGTAATTCTTTTACAATCGTTTTATATTCATCTATTAATTCTTTTTCTTTCATATTTTTCTTTTATTAGTGTTTTTATGTACTGTGATTAGCAATCTTTGGTTAACCCATGTTACCTTATCATTGACTATCTATCATAGCCCATTAAACCTTGTGCTTATATGTAAAAAACAATTTGCGTCATATTGAAGACAGGGACATTTGTAATTAGCTTTTCTTTGTTTTGTTTTGCAAATTTACTGTTCTCTTATTCCCAAAAATAATCTAAACATCGGATGAATTGAAAATTCTTTTATGTTACTTAAATTAACTAATGAAACTTGATGTGGTCCAAAAAAATTATCACAATTTTCATTCTTCAAAAAGACTGTTGTTCTTGCTGTAAGAAAGCCTATTTGCCAAAGAATATTTATTAGAAACTCTTCATTTTGTTTTGTTATCCATTCTGTTTTGTGTCCAGTTTTTATTTCACCAGAAATTATTTGAAGACAAAGAATTTCTAATTCTTCTCTTGTCATAGTACATTTTGAACCCCTAAAAGCTTCAAAAATATTTATTAAGTCTGGATATTGAAATTTATATTCGGCAGCTATATCTTTTGTTCTGTTCTCTGAATACTTAGCTTCTGCTGTTATTATGGCATTTATATCAATTAAATTGGATCTTTTTTCAATTGCACGGCTTTGAGCCTCAGTACATAATTGTATTATTTCTCTGGGTCGATACAAAGAACGACTTACAATATAATTTAAGGATTTTTGCTCAAATATTTTTTCAATAAAAATTGTATTCCATATATCTTTATCTGATTTATTTTTTAATTCAGGAATTGAATAACGAATTCTTTTGACAATGAGATTAAAGAGAGTTTCATCATCCCACTCTAAGGTCTCAAACAAATCAATATTTTTTTGATAGTCTTCATAGAGTGACGGAATATTATCATGTAATTCTTTTCTTACAGATAATACTACTTTTATATTTGATGTATGTTGATTTATAGAAATTGATGCTTGAAATAAGCCAGCAATAAATGCTTTAGCATCTTCTGAAGCATCCCATCCTTTATCTAATTCATCTATAATTATTACAATTTGTCTTTTATTTGATAATTCAATTATTTCTGGTATTAGATTATTAATTTCCTCCAATTTGTACAATCCTTGAAGTTCTTTTGTTTTTATTCCAGCCTCATATGCTCCTATTTTAAGTCCTTCAATTCTTTTTAAATAAGAGATCATTAAGTCCATAAAATTATTGGTAACTCCTTTATGATTATCTCTCAAATAAACATGAGATTTCTTAGCGGTAGTTTTAAAAACCATATTCATTTTCTCTGAATATTCTTTCATTATAAGAACCCAAATTAAATATTTCCATGATGCTGTATAAGCACTCACTTTTGCCCAAGAGCCATCATTTTCTTTAACTAATGTTGATTGAAGTAATTCATAAGAATAATCCTCTGGAAACATTTCTATGACAATCGTACTATTTTTTCTATAATGCTCAATAATCATTTTCATTAACGCACTTTTTCCAGTTCCTCTATTACCTAGAATAATTGACTTTTTATTTTCTTTTAATCGATTAAATGCACCAGTCTCAACAAAATATTCTTTTAATCCTTGGTTAATATCTCTTTCAGCTGCTGGTGCACCAAATTTTACTTTTTTTATTTGTTCTAACATAATAGTATTTTTTTAATTGCAAATTATTTTAGTCTGCATTTCATTTATTAAAAAGGTAATTTAGGGGATTAGCCATAGGCTGTTTACTTAATTAAATTTTACAACTGCACTCTCACAGGTCAATAATCAACCGACTGAACAGGCCTGCGTATAACCCTCTCATATCATTTGGTTAACATCTGATTTCATTTCGTTGTTGATTGCAGTCAATTTTTAAACATTATTTTTTCATCCATTTATTAATTAAATATAATATCACGATCATCAATAGTATTAATGCTATCTTTGAAAATATTGAACCAGTAATAAACAAAAAAAAGAATATTGCTACTATACTTATCACTATTAAAAAAGATAGAAGATACTGAAACGAAAGCAGAGCAAAACCAATAAAACGTTTAAAAGGATTAAAATTTGAATAATTTTTATAAAAATCAATCTCATCCTTAACTTTATGTATTTGTCCATATAGATCTTCATCTATCTCACCAATAACTCTTGTAACAAGTTCTTTGTTTGTAGATGGTTCAATAGAAATTCTTATTACCGAATCTAATGTTTCTTTATTTAAATAACATGATTTTCCATCTTTAATTAATAAACTTTGTAACTGTTCTTTAAACTCTTTGCTTCCATCATCTCTTGGAAAATAAAGAATAAAACTAAGTTTGACTTTAATTTCTGTAAGAATTTCAATTCTTTTATCAAAAAATTTATTGAAAGTACTTTTCGATTCAATTAAAGGTTTTTCTATTAAACTTTTAATTAACCATGAAATAAACGCTATTAATGTTGTACCAACAAATATCGCAATATTCGGATCAATTTTTTTAAGATATTCTACCATTTGTAATTTTTATTAGGTTTTAACATTCTTTCTAAATATTTAAAAGAAGTCTTAATATATTTCATTAAGTTTCCATCTTTTGAATTGTCATATGCTGGATTTTCATTTCGAAGTATTGCAAATGTAATATCAGCATTTTTAATAATTGCTAAATTTTCTTTATTATCATTGGTTGTTCCCGTTTTAAGAAAGATATTTTCAACATTATAATTCAGTTTACTTTTTGCTATAGTATTAAGAATATTAAGACATTCTGACTTAATATTTGTCAAATTGGGTTCATTAAAATATTTAGAATAAATTAAAGCTAGTTCACATAATGAAATTCCGCCTTTTGTTGCACCCAAAATACTAGAGGGAAAAAATTCCGTTATATCCTTATTAAATAATTCTGATAGAAACAAAAACACCTTATTAAGTCCTACCTTATTTGATGCATTTATAAAAGCATTATTATTCGAGGAAAATAATGCATCCTTTAATGATATGTAATGATTTTGAAAAAAGACTTCTCTAACAGGCCAGTTTATATCATTTTTATTAGAATTGAAATACTCATTACTGGATATGCCATTTTCTCGTAAAAAACAATAAATAAAAGGTTTCAAAGTTGACCCAACATTTGTTCTTAGAATAAAAGGATAATCAGTCCCGTAACTACTTGCAAAAGCTAATACCTGTTTGTTTTTTACCGCAACTATTGAAATTGGATATTTTGATTCTCTTACAAATTTTCTAGCGAAATTTTGAATATCCTTATCAATCGTTGATATTACTAATTTGGATTTTTCATTAATCTTTTTTGTAATGAAATCAACAACGGTTTCTTTTACTGGATGTAAATTATTTTCTTGAATTGAAACATATGAATTAATATTTTTGTTATGACGCTTTACTGAAATCTTTCTATTCTCACATAACGAATTACTTAAAAATCGGAATCTTTTAAATGCTTTATCTTGATTTTTTATATAAAAATTTGGCCCTCTTAAAATTGTTAATAGATATAATTGCTCTGCATGATTTAATTTTTCAACTTCTTTACCAAAATAAGATAAACCTGCTGCTCTAATACCTCTTATATTTTTCCCAAAATATACTTGATTAAAATACAGTTCTAATATTTCATTTTTTGTAAATTTATTTTCTAAGTCAATTGCTTTTATAATTTCTTTGATTTTGCGTGAAAAAGATTTGCGATTATCACGAATAATATTTCTTGAAAGTTGTTGAGTAATTGTACTCCCTCCTTGTATTATTTCTCCAGCTTTTATGTTTTCATATGTTGCTCTCACTATTGCTCTAAAATCAATTCCATTATGGTCAAAAAAACGCTTATCTTCAAATTGTATTAGATTACTTTTTAAATTTGAAGGAATATAATAAGTCTCTGCTTGACATTCATTGTCTTCTGAAACTACTCCATAAGGAATATCCAGATCATTCTCTTTTTGGTATATAACGTATCCTTTGATATTTTTCATTTTGGAATCATTTGTTTTTGCATTACATCTACTCATTTACACCATCCCAAATTCAATATTTCTCCAAATTTATATATAAACAGGTCTTCTGTGCATATTCTCACAAATAGTAATAAAACCATTTTTCTCGAACTATTATTTGAATAATATTTATAATCCTAATCTCCTACAATACAAAAATATAAATTTAAAAGGGGGATACCTTAATTTATAAAGTAATTTTGTATATGAGTAACACAAATTTACTTAACATGTGAAGAAAATTTGTTTAAGAAAAAACCGCAAAAGAGCCTTGTTGAAATATTATGGGGAAGAAAAAAGGAAAGAAAAATTACATCCTAATATTTTCAGAAGTGCTTTTGTCAAGATCTTTGTTAATACTTACATCTTTCATAGAAATATCAAAGCCCTGAGTTTTTATTGCTTCTGATAACTGATGAATATATGCTGTGTGCTCTGTATCATTTTTGGAACTTAGCAGGGTTAAGGAATAATCACCCTCAGATTTATTGTAACGACTAAAAGGGGAAGAGGGGCGGTCGGCATTGTAATCGTGAATTCTTTGCTTTAAAAACGATGTGGCGTCGTTTAAAGCCTTTTTAGAGTTTGAGTGGAGTACTATCTTAAATTTAACAATGTCCTTTTCTTTTGAAATCTCAAGAGCGCATTTTTTTATTGTTGTGGATTCATTCATCTGATAAGAATAACGTTCTGCAACTGCTGTACCCGAACGAAGTCCCTTTAACACCTGCAAATCTTCATTGAAATCTTTATTGACAGGACGCTCAAAAACAAGCCTGGGGCTGTTATCGTATTTCAGTTCTTTCACTACATCACACATAATCTTCCAATGCTCTATCACATTCGGAAAATGGATTTCACCTGTTACACTGTTATCTTTTAATACTTTAAATTTAAAGTCAAAGGCATTGTTCTCAACAGTAACAAATTTGTTTTCCTTGTTAAGATCGTTCATTTTCTGCTCTATCTCTTTCAAAACAATTATACCTTGTTCAATATTATTGCAATTCAGAGAAACAGATACAATACCATTTTTACTAACCTGATCTATATACGCTGAAAACCGCGCATACGCCAAAAAAGGCTTTTCTGTAATAAAAGCTTCTGAGCAAAAAATTTCAGGGCATTGAAGCTGTCCCAGCATTTGTATGCTGAACATCATTCCGCTTTTATCATTGTCAAAGCCAATATGAAATGAAGTATTTTTTATATTTTTCTTTCCGGAAAGAAATTCGCCAGTCAGAATATATTGTTGTTGCGAGGGAGCACCGCAAGAACTCAGGTACAAATTATTTTCTTTTTTAAAAAGTGTAAGCTCATAAAAAGATAATGCATCAACGGGCGCTTCGGTAAAAATTATCTTGTCAATAGATTTTTTAGGATTGTAATTCGAACGCCACAAACCAATGCTCTTTTGTGAACCCGCAAGGGAAGGCGCATGGAGATTATAATTTTTTTGTTCTAATGCAACTATTTGCTCCTTGTTATACATGGGAAACACCGTGTTGGTAAATTTCTTTCCATCCGGCGTTACATGGTCTCTGTTAAAAATTCTGTTTTTAAAAGTAGCACTGAAAAGAGCAGTCTCAGTAAGACCTCTGCTTTTCAAATAGGCTGTATCGCTAAGCTCTGATAATTTATAATGATCGAGTATATTATGAATAACCGGTTGTTCTGAAATGTTCATTTTAGACGACAGGGGTAAGGCTCCGGAATTTCCTCGTATGTAATTTCGTACCTCTCCAAGATTGTTTTTTTCAATCACGTATTTTTGAACAAAATCAATAATAGTACCGCTGTCCATCGTGTTGTGCGCATTGCAATACACATAATGCCCGTTTTTCTCAAGATGAACAATGATTTTTTCTTCCCCCTTGCGAAGTACAGAATACAAAGCAGTAGAACCGTTTTTATCGAAAGTCCAGCCATGGGAAGCAATGAAAGCTGTTAAATCTTTTCTTTTAAAAGTGTCCAGTTCCTGGCTTAATTCATAACGTTGTTTGTAATCCATGTATTCAGAGAATGTTAACCTTGTTTTCTAAAATAATCAGATTACAATGCAAAAGAAATAGAATGAAGATACAGCCTTGTAATCAATAAAAATTTTTTTACAAAGAACGAAAATTTTTAAATATTTTACAATTTTAAAAAATATGTTGTTTTTTCTAAACATAATAAAAAAGGTCGGCTTGCGCCGACCCTTTTTATCAACCAATTGGAGGAGGAGGAGGTGGTGGGGGTAATGGAGGGTTGGGGGGATCCTCACCGCCACGAATAGCATTAAGATCTTCTTTTTTCAGAACATTACTGAGAAGTTTAAATTTCTTGGAATCTAAATCTTCTTTTACTAAAAAACTACGTTTCATAGTACAAAGTATTAATTTTAACCTACTCGTTTCAGCCCTGTAGCATACGTGTACACAAATGCTAAGAGCAAGTATTTCGGCAACCACTTTGTACCTGGCCAGGCTACATACTATTAATAACAAAACCCCCCAAAAGGTATATTTTTATTTTTCATCTGCCTGAATATAAGGAATTTATTTTACGCATGAAAAAGGATTTCTTAGATCGAAAAGAAACATTTTTTTACCTTTTCGGGAAAAATCATACTTTTGTGTGCATAAACTTCTGTCATGCGAGTTATTTCAAAAATATTTTCTGCACTAATTTTTATAAGAAAAATATTTAAGTTGATATTCCTATTTCTATTCTTGACAAGTTTTGAATCAAACAGCAATAAGCCTGATAAAAATTCAACTGTTGTTAAATTCTATGAAACAAAAGCTGCATTATTTTACTCACAAGCAAACTTTGACAGCGCAATAGTATATTATAAAAAAGCATCTGATTATTATTTAAAAAATAAAATTTTTGGTTCTTATATTAACAAATTACTTGGTATAAGTATATGTTATTATAATTTAAATAATATTCAAAAAGCAGAAGAACAATTAAAAAAAATAGAGCAACTAAAATTTCATTATTCGTCTGACTTGTTATTTGAAATAAAAAGAGTTCAGGGTCACATTTTATTTGCAAAAAATAAATATAGAGAAGGAATTAATTTATATCATGAATTAATTCAAAACATTCCTGAAACAAAAAAAAAATATTTAATCCATTTGAATACATCCCTCGGTTACGCTTATCATCAGATTTATTATTTTGATAAAGCCATTCTTTATTATCTGATTGCAGAAAAATTAATATTATCAGAAAGGATAGAAAAATATTCTGACCTGGTATTAATTTATCAAAACACAGCTCTATTATATCAAAATTTAGCCGATTACACAAAGACCGAAACCTACTTGAAAAAAGCGATCGGAATTGCAAAAAAGATATACGGAGAAAATAATCATCAATTATCCTACTTATACCATTCATTAGGGTCCATTTATTTTGAAAAAAATGATTTTGACGCTGCCTTAAAAACCTATAATCTTATATTTGATTTAAATAAAACTCCCGATGATCTTGGAGCTGTTTATAAAAAAATTGCCCGCTGCTATGAAAAGAAAGGACAATTAAAAGACGCTGAATTGTACTTTCAAAAATCTGTATCTTTTTGGAAAACATCGAATGCAAGCCCTTATGAGAAATCAGCAAGTAGTCTTTTATTCGGCGATTTTTTAGCTTCGCAGAACAGAGATAAAGAAGCCCTTTCATCATATTTACTTGCGCTGAATAATGCAAAGCAAAAATTAGGAGACAAGCATTATATTACGTCAAAAGTATTTCTCGCTTTTGGGAACTTATATCTAAAACAAAAAAAATATTTAAAAGCGCTTGAATATTACCAACAAGCACTGATAGCCAATTTTGAAACTTTTGACAATGAAAATATTTATTCAAACCCCGAAAACTTAAAAGCCTTATCAGAAATTCAAACCATCAACATATTATCCCGAAAAGCGCATTGTTTAGAAGAAATCTACAAATTCGCTAGTGTGCAAAAAAATCTCGAATTTTCTTTTCAAAGTTATCAAAGTCTTGTATATTCCGTATCTAAGCTTCAGAAAGACCTGCTCATGGAAGAAGATAAATTATTTTTAAATGAAAATACAGCACCAGTTTTTAGCAATGCTATCCGGGTTGCATGCGAGCTTTACTTTTTAACAGGCAAAGAATACTATTTTGATAATGCGTTTTATTTTACAGAATGCTCAAAATCCACTGTATTACTAAATGCAATTAACGATCAAAAAGCAAAATGCAATCTCCCCAAACATATCAAGGAGCAGGAAATTTCGCTGAAAAAAAGAATTGCAGATTACGAGAAAAAACTGTTGGATGAAAATAAAAAATCGAAACCTGAAAAAGAAAAAATTAATAATTATGAGTCAGAGTTATTTCAATTAAATAAAACCAATGATACACTGATTGCATTTTGCAAAAGAAAATATCCAAAATATACTCAAATTAAAAACAATTATAAACCGATAAATGCTGCTGAATTGCAAAATTCAATGCAGGCAGATGATGCCATACTGGAATACGCAGTACAAGACAGTATCATCTATTTGTTTGTGTTATTAAAAGACAAAAAAGAATGTTTTGTTATAAACAGAAATAAAGAATTCAATGCTGCTGTTTTAAGTTTTATTGAAAACTTACATCCAGAAAATAGCAATCGGTTTAGTAATACCGACTTCAAAAATTTTACTGATGCAGCTTATAAACTTTACGAAAAATTAATTCAACCTGCTGCAAAAATTTTAGTAAATAAAAATCTGATATTTATCCCTGATGATTTTCTTTATCAAATTCCTTTCGAAGCTTTAATAACTGCACCAGTAAAAAGTAAAGATAATTTCAACTCAGTCCATTGGTTGCTGAAAAAACATACTATAAGTTATGCCTATCTCGCAACACTGCTATTTCACAAAGAACAAAAAAAACAAGCCAATGAAAAAATACTTGCTTTTGCTCCTGAATATCCTGCATCAGAAAACAAAAAATTACTCGCATTCCAACAAAGGGGATACAAACTTGAAGCACTCCCCTGGGCAAAAGAAGAAGTGAAAGCGATTCAGTCCTTACTTAAAGGAAAAAATTATACCGGAGAAATGGCTACCGAAAAAACATTTAAAAATGAAGCTGAAAATTATTCTGTGCTGCACCTTGCCATGCATGCCATTATTGACAATGAAAATCCAGATTATTCGGGTCTTGCTTTTAGCACAAAAAATGATAAAACAGAAGATGGGTTTTTGCATATTTATGAGTTGTACAATTTAGATATCAGGGCAGAATTAGCAGTATTGAGCGCCTGCAATACCGGTTCGGGAAAAATACAGAAAGGAGAGGGAGTCATGAGCCTTGCGCGTGCATTTTTTTATGCCGGCTGTCCCAGTGTTGTGTTGAGTTTGTGGGCTGTAGATGACAACGCGAGCGCAGTTATCATGAAAAATTTCTACAAGTATCTTAAAAAAGGTTTGCCAAAAAATAAAGCATTGCAACAGGCAAAATTAGACTTTATTCAACAAGCTAAGTGTAACCATGCACATCCCTATTACTGGGCTCCATTCATACAAGCAGGAAATACAGATTCTATTCTTTTTATAAGCCATTCGGGAATAAACATTACTGTAATAATTTGCATTGCAATACTGATTTTACTGGCAGGAGGGCTGCTGTTTAGGAAAAGGTTGAGGGGTTGAGGGGATTGAGGGGATTGAGGGGATTGAGGGGAGATTGAAGTGATTGAGGGGATTGAGGGGAGGTTGAGGGGAGATTGAAGTGATTGAGGGGATTGAAGGAGATTGAGGGGATTGAGGGGATTGAATTAAAAATTTCAAAATGCGAAATGTGAATTTATGATTTGATGAATTAAAAATTCTGCATTCCGAAATTCGAATTCAGAATTGATGAATTAAAAATGGTAAAATGCGAAATGCGAATTGGGTATTGGGAAATACAAATGCAGAATTGTTTATTGGAGTTAAGCAATAATACGATAAATTTATTTTCCAAGAACTGTTAAAATATCATTTACCTCTATTTTATACCCTGATTCTTCTTGCTGCAATTCGGTAAAAACTTTTTTAGCTTCCGTAATATTATTTGTTTTCAGATAACAAAGCCCCAGATACCACTGCGAGGTTGAATTGTATAAAATATTATCTTTTTGTTGTAGTAATAAAAAAGTATTTATGGCAGTATTATAGTCTTTAATCTCCATTGAGCAAATGCCAGCTAAAAGAAAAGCTTGCAAATCATCCGGATCGGTAATACTGATTTTTAAAAATAGTGCGCCGGCTTCTTTGTAATTTTTACTTTTATAGAATGAGTACGCTGTTAGTGTCATTGCGGTATCATTCCCAGACAAACCCCTGTTCTCTGCTAAAACATGCGGACGATAATATTTATCAAATAAATCATTAACATCCGGCTTGCTTGTAAAATAATAAATCAAAGCAGTAGAAACACATATTAAAATAAAAATTGCTGCAACCCTGAACCACCAATTTAAATTGAATATTTTTTCTTTAGAGTTTTGAATCGTACCGGAAGACGATTGTTCCTGTTCCACTTCCTGTTGTATTTTTTTTAACTTCTCCCGCAACTCATCTGCCTTATTACGAAATGCTAAAACTTCTGATAATTCTTTATGAAGTTTGAAATTATCAGCAAATTCAGGATCCTCCTTTAACCTTTTTTCGACAAGCTCTTTTTCTTCAACAGATAATTCGTTATTAAAGTAACTGTCAAATAATTTTGTATATTCTAATTCTTTATTTTCCATCTCAAAAAAATTTCTGGTATTAATTATATTTCTGCACTCTCGGCAGTAACAGAATCTTTTAATTCAGCATACAAAGGATCTTCTAATATCCTTCGTTTAAGCTCCGTTACACATTGATATTTTGTGTTTTTTGCTACAAATTCATTTTTGAATTTCATTAAAACGGCTATTTCTTTCATTGAATAACCGGAATGAGCATAATTTATTATCTTTTTGCAATCTTCCTTTAATGAATCAAAATATTTCAAATACAAATTTTCACGAGCCTGCTTATGCAAATATTCTACAACATCGCCATCATCAACCCATCGGAATTTGTCATTTATTAATACAATATTATCATTAGAAACCATAAAGTCATAAGCGTTAATCATCCGGCTCCTGTTATTTTTTGTTCTGAAATACCACAACCATTGATTTCTGAAAACAGAACAAAAATAGGTAAAAAAAGAACTGTTTAACTTAAAGTCAGTTTCAGAAATAATATTTTTGAATACCCCAATAATTGCTTCCTGAAAAATATCAGCTGCCTCTTCATCTGTGCCATGATTTTTTGAAACAAACTTCAAAAGCTTTGGAAAATAATGTTGGTAAAAAAAACGAAAAATTTCATTGTCGTTTTTTTTAATTCCTTTTAAAATTTCTAAATCCGAGTAAGATCGCATGTAAGTATCGTTTTTCATTATCTAATCCAGAAAAATACAAATATACATTATTCATCAACCAAAAAATGTGTTTTATTACCATAAAATCCTCACTTGTCAAAAAATGTTAAAACCAAAATCATTTTCCTCATTAATGCTTTAACAATTAGTAAATCAAATAAAAGCGAAAACATGTTGTAAAGCATGCAAATATTTTAATCGAATGAAAGGTTAAGGCTATTAATGTTTTTAGAGGGGAGGATTATTCTTTTGGGGTTAAACATTCCTTAATTTTTGTAGGGATTAAGAAGTAGGATTAAGGAAAGAAACGAAACAGGGTGTTGCCAAAGGCGATATCTGTGACGCCTTTAGGTGTAGAGTTTGTTACAGTGAAAACAGTAAACCATAAAATAAAAACAGAAATTATTTAATTCTAAATTATATGAAAACCAACAAATTTTTAAGCATCGCAATAGAGCGTTATTTAGATAAAGACATGAAACCTTCTGAAAAGATGTTATTTGAAAAAAGATTGCTTATTGAACCCGATCTACAGGAAGATATTAAGCTCCATAAAGAAATACGACGAACAATTAAAGTACTTTTAACAAAAAAACAACTTACAATTATTGCAAAAGAATATTTTGACAAGTTCATAAACCCTACCCTATTTGTGATTTTAAAAAGAAATCATTTTCTGATTTTAATTCTTACACTGATTGCATGCTCAGCATTAAGTTCAAGGGTTCCTGAAAAAATCATCGAAAAACCAGAAACAACTTATTCAATCCATTTTAGCCTGCAATCATAAATTTCAAAGGAATAGGTATTCACATAATTGATGAATTTAAAACAAGTATTTTGGCACAATTCCCATTTTACAAGCAACTTGATGCAATGGACTGCGGACCTACAAGTCTTCGCATGATTGCAAAGTTTCATGGCAGAAACTACACGCTTCAAACCTTGCGTGAAAAATGTTTCATATCCAGAGAAGGCGTTTCCCTGCTCGGTATCAGTAATGCGGCAGAATCAATCGGCATGCGCTCGCTGGGAGTAAAAATAACATTGAATGATCTGATTAAAGAAGCCGTACTCCCTTGCATTGTACATTGGAAACAAAAACACTTCGTGGTTGTTTACAAAATAAAATCACAGTCAATTTTTGTTGCAGACCCTGCTGAAGGACTTATTGAATACACACATGATGAATTCAAAAAGTACTGGATCAGTACAAAAGATGCTGACGAAGAAAAAGGGGTTTGTCTTCTACTGGAACCAACACCGGACTTTTACAAAGAAGCCGGAGAGAAAATAAATAAATCGAATATATGGTTCTTGTTTTCCTATTTAAAGCCTCATAATAAACTTTTGTTTCAACTGGCTCTCGGGCTCGTCCTGGGTAGTATGCTACAACTTATATTCCCGTTTCTTACACAGTCAGTAGTGGATTATGGCATCAATAGCCGGAATATCTCCTTTGTCTGGCTTGTTTTAATTGCACAGCTTACCATTTATATCAGCCGTACTTTTGTAGATTTTATCCGAAACTGGATATTACTACACATTAGTACCCGCATCAATATTTCGTTGATTTCAGATTTTCTGATAAAATTAATGAAACTACCCATACGATTTTTTGATATAAAATTTATCGGTGACTTACTTCAACGAATTAACGACCATACCAGAATACAGAATTTTCTTACTACTTCCACATTGGAAATTTTATTTTCATTCGTAAACTTTATAATTTTCGGGGCAATACTTGTCATTTATAATATTCCTATTTTCTTAATTTTTATATCCGGCACTGCATTATATACAGCGTGGATTTTGATTTTTCTTAAAAAACGCAGAACTCTTGATTTTAAAAGATTTCAACAGATGTCCGACAATCAGGGAAACCTTATTCAACTGATTACCGGAATGCATGAAATAAAATTAAATAATTGTGAAAAACAAAAACGCTGGGAATGGGAAAAAATACAGGCAAAACTATTCAAGGTAAATATTAAAGGATTGGCTCTTACTCAATACCAGCAGGCCGGCTCGCTATTTCTGAATGAGACAAAAAATATATTCATTTCATTTTTAGCTGCAAAAGCTGTTATTGATGGCAGCATGACTCTGGGAATGATGCTCGCTGTGCAATATATAATCGGACAACTGAATGCTCCGATAGCGCAACTCATAAATTTTATACATGCTTATCAGGATGCAAAAATAAGCCTCGAACGTCTGGGTGAAATACATGATAAAGAAGATGAAGAAAATGCTGATGAACAAACAATCGCAAGTCTGCCTG
Source organism: Bacteroidetes bacterium GWF2_35_48 (assembly GCA_001769125.1). Classification (GTDB taxonomy): domain Bacteria; phylum Bacteroidota; class Bacteroidia; order Bacteroidales; family GWF2-35-48; genus GWF2-35-48. The sequence continues at coordinate 16,834 of MEOG01000066.1, forward strand.
AAAATAAAACACTTTCTGCAACAAACTTATTTTTTCAATACGAGGGTCCGAATTCTGAAAACGTTTTAAACAATATAACGCTTAAGATTCCTGAAAATAAAATAACTGCTATTGTTGGCGGTAGTGGCAGTGGTAAAACAACGCTGGTTAAACTCTTTTTGGGATTTTACCCCCCGGTTAAAGGAGAAATTACCTGCGGTGACATAAGACTCTATAATTTCAGTCAACGCATCTGGAGGCAAAATTGCGGCGCAGTGCTGCAAGATGGATTTATCTTTTCAGATACCATTGCAAAAAACATAGCAGTCAGTGATGAAATCATTGATACTGAAAAATTACTTAAGGCTGCAATAATTGCTAACATCCATGAATTTGTTCAGACATTACCTCTCCGATACAATACAAAAATAGGTTCCGATGGCCATGGAATGAGTCAGGGGCAAAAACAACGCATTTTAATTGCTCGGGCAGTTTATAAAAATCCCTCATTCCTGTTTTTTGACGAGGCAACAAACGCTCTAGATGCAAATAATGAAACAATCATCATGAAAAATCTTAACGAATTCTTTATAAATAAAACCGTGTTAATCGTTGCACACAGACTAAGCACTGTAAAAAATGCAGACCAGATAATTGTACTTGAAAAAGGCGCTATTGTTGAATGTGGCACGCATCAAGAACTTACGGAGCTTAAAGGAGCCTACTTTAATCTTGTGAAAAATCAATTGGAGCTGGGGAGTTAGGAGTTAGGAGTTGGAAGTTGGAAGTTGGAAGTTGGAAGTTAGAAGTTGGAAGTTGGAAGTTGGAAGTTAGGAGTTGGAAGTTGGAAGTTGGAAGTTGGGAGTTGGAAGTTGGGAGTTGGAAGTTGGAAGTTGGAAGTTGGAAGTTGGAAGTTAGAAGTTAGAAGTTAGAAGTTAGAAGTTAGAAGTTAGAAGTTGGCACTTCGACTTCGCTCAGTGTGTCAGAGTGGGAAGTTTAGTTGGGAGTGGAAGGGAAATGGTAATTAATAAATAAAAAATCTAAAAAAAATGAGCGAAGATAAAATTGAAATCAGAAGCGAAGAAGTTCAGGAAATTCTCGGTGCCGTTCCAAGATGGATTACACGCTGGGGAATTACCCTGATTTTTATAATTTTTGCCATTATATTATTCGGAAGCTGGGTTTTTAAATATCCTGAAATTATTACAGCCCCTGTAACTGTTACACATGAAAATCCACCTGTTACATTAATAGCAAAAGTTAATGGGAAGCTTCAAACCTTACTTGTTACCGATAAAAAAAATGTTAAAAAAGGAGAACATCTGATTGTCATTGAAAATTCTTCTTCATACAAAGATGTTATGTTGTTAAAACACAAACTCGATTCTTTTCAATTCATTTATACAAAGCTTCAAACGCCAGAGTATTTAAACATACCGACACCGGAACAGTTCATTTTTTCAGATACACTCATCTTAGGGGAGCTTCAGGGTTTTTATAGTGAATTGAAAAAAAATTATTCAGAGTATATCACTTTTATAAAAGCTGCTTTTCACGAAAAAAAAATCAAATCAGTACAAAATCAAATTGAAAAATACCAACAGCTCTCGGAAAAGCTTTCTAGTCAACAAAAATTAGTTGCAGAAGATCTTGCTATCGAAAACCAGCAATACAACAGGGATTCCAGTCTGTATTCCCGGGGTGTTTTTGCAAAAACAGATTTTGAAAAATCAAAGGCAAACCTGATACAAAAAAAATATTCTCATGTCGGAACAAAAGTAACAATTGACAATACACTCATACAGATAGCACAATTACAACAGGTACTATTAGAAATTGAACAACAATACGAGGAACAAAACAAAGCATTTAAAATAGCTCTTTCCCAATCATTGGATAATTTAAAAACCGGATTAAAATTATGGGAGGATACATATGTATTAAGCTCCCCCATTGAAGGCAAGGTTAGCTTTACAAAATTCTGGAGTCAAAATCAGAACATACAGGCAAACGACAAAGTTGTACATATCGTACCCGGCAAATCTTCCCGGATCATTGGTAAAATAGACCTCCCGATCAGCGGTTCGGGAAAGGTAAAAATCAATCAGATGGTAAATATTAAAATTGATAATTTCCCCTATATAGAATATGGTATGCTCACAGGAAAAGTCGAGGCTATTTCCTTAGTCGCAACAGATAATAGTTTTTCTGTTGAAGTAAGCTTGCCTGATGGATTTAAAAGTAATTACGGAAAAAATTTACAATTCAGTAATGAAATGAAAGGTACGGCCGAAATTATCACAGAAGACATGCGGCTTATAGAAAGATTTTTAAACCCCATAAGAGCAATATTAAAAGGGAATTCATAAATAAACTATCTATTCAATTCATTTGCACAATATTTTTTGCAACTTTTTTATGCTTCTTACGCGCTGGCGCATGCCCTACAAAATATTTTAACTTTTCTTTAAGTGCACTATTTATCATACTCGCAGTAAAAAGTTGTCTTTTTACATACATTGCTTCATTAAAAGCTTTATTGCCGTTTATAAGAAATTGATCATTTAATAAAGTAGCCATTTCCTGAAACATCATTGATAATTCTTTAAAAAAAATAGTTTGTTCGTAATAGATTTCAACCTTTTTTGCATCACAACATGCACTAAATATTTCAGGATTTTCCTTTGCTATTTTAATTGCATATTGCACATAGCTATCCCTTTTTTTTCCCATACATGCAATGCTTCTTCTTTCCAGCGAATTCAGACATTCTTTCAATTCTAAAATAGCTTCCAATTCGTAAGCCTTCGGCGAACTGCATCTACTGCGAAAAATTTTTCAGCTCTATCTTTGCAAAAAAAAGATATGACACTAAAAAAGAAAA
>MEOG01000067.1 GCA_001769125.1 Bacteroidetes bacterium GWF2_35_48
GGTTAAATCTTCATAATTCTGATATAAATTTCCAAAACCACCGGAATCATAAAAAATGCCGGAACATGTGGTTACAGTACTATTAGACATAATGTATCCTATTCCTGGCGCATTTATCGTGATGTAATTTGTTTTGGTCATAGTATTTGCAGGCGTTCCAACAGTTAAGATTGCATCATAAACACCTGCTGTGTTATATACAATAGTATGTGGTCCCACTCCTGTTGCTGTAGATGGTGTACCACCGGGAAACGACCAGCTATATGAGGTAATCGTTCCTGTAGATTGATTTGTAAATACGACAGATTCTCCCTCAATTATTATTGTAGGGCTGCCTGTAAAATCAGCAACAGGGCTATTCGTGGGTTGCGTAGTGAAAGTCAAATCACTACCATAAGCAGTATCTATAGTGTTTATGGCATAAGCCCTGATATGATATGTTGTATTTGGTGTTAATCCTGTAACATTACTGGTAAAAATCCCAGTTCCTGTTCCATCGCTTGTATGAAAGTCTAAAATAGTCGGATTTGCAGTCAATCCGCCACAAACGCCGCGGGAAGTTACCGGATATCCTCCATCAGTTGTAACATTTCCGCCTATTGTTGCTGTTGTTTCAGTAATTGCTGTTGCAGCAGTAGTTGTTACAGTAAGCACAGGATTTGAAGAAATGCAACTGATGGAAGCAGACCAGCCTTGTCCTATCGCTGCTTCGTCAGAATGAAAAACATAAGTCAAAGCCCCATCGGCATTGGTAGCAGTCACTGTTCCTGGCGAATTGACTCCACAATATTTGCCTATTAATGGTGCGCTGATAGAATTTCCATCAAAAATTTGCAAGTAGTCATACCCGCAGTTAGGCTCTGCTTCTACATCAAATGTGGAGAATACCATTTGAAGTTTATTCCCTGCTATATCTGGTAAAAAAGTCATAGTTTTATTTTCTAAGTTTTGATACTGCCCACTAGATCCGCCGGGGTCGAAAAATTGTCCGGCACATGTGCTGATGGTTGAATTTGACATAATAAATGTTGTTCCTGGTGCATATACCGTGATATACCCTGATTTAGTCAGGGAATTGGTAGCAGATACTGAATTTGTTACTGTAAGACTTACCGAATATGTTCCGGGGTTTAGATAAGAATGTGAAGGTGTCTGGATGTTTGATGTAGATCCATCGCCAAAATTCCACAACCATGTAGTCATTGTGGTTCCAGTTGGTGTTGTAGAGTTATCGTTAAATTGAACATTTAATGGTGCATCTCCACTTAATGGAGTTGCTGAAAAATCAGAGGTAAGAACACTATTGTGAGGAATCCCTCCTTTATAAACGAGGTAACTGGTATTACTACCAACCAGATTAACTCCATAAGCTATTCTCATGTAACCATTTTCACCCCAACCTGAACCCCAAGAATTTCTCAATATCCAATAGCCACTGCTGCCATTACTTAATAGAGTATCTTTCCAACCAACAAGAACGATTGCATGATCAACAACCCCACCTCCATCATCATACATTGAAATACCACCACTATAGCCACTAAAACCATATCCGCTGGCATAAACACAAGACCATACAGGACCATAATCATAAATAGCCTGTTTAATATCTGCGTCAGAATATGCGCTTCCAAAAAGATCAATTTGTTCATGATACGGATAAGACGGTTGACAAGTACCATCTACACTTTGATAAGGTTCATCAATTTCATAAACCGCTCCCGGAGACATCCAATCTCCAAACGGACACCACCCGCCAGAACAATCTCCATGTGTTGAACAATTCACCATCCACTGTTCTGAAAGATTTTTAACCACATGGTCTATAATATTAATATTTGCTTCAAAAGCACCCACTGCGGCAAAAGCCCAACAACTACCACATGTACCCTGATATTTAATCGGTGAACATTCAGATTGCCAGCTAAAGGATGACGGAACTGATTTTGGAGTAGATGAAGGAGTATGTTTACTTACAAATTTTGATTTTAAAGGGGGTGTATAATTACCTTGATATTTCCCGTCTGAAACTAACGTAATTTGAAAAACATCATGACTCGCCTTGTCCTTTAACCATATTTGCTTATATTCCAGAGTAAGCTCGGAAGTTCCCTGAGAAACTCCTGCAAACCGAATAATCCTTGTCCCGTGCTGCCCAATCATGCGGCTATTAGGATCTGGTACAAATTCATCAGTACCTATTTGGGTTATCACCCCTTTATCCATGTTTGTAATATACCAATTGTACCCTGTTGATGGTGTTGCTGGTAATTTGATTTCAAGAATCTGATTGCTATTCAGATGAATCGTTTGTCTTGTGTTACTCATAGTAACTTCAATGAAATTCTGACTGCTTATACTATAAGCAAATAAAAATACAAGAAATGCAAGCAGGAATAATTTTTTTTTCATAGCGTAAACAATATTATATTTCTAATAGTAAAACATTCAAAATCATTTCTCCCAAATATAATGATAAATCAGGTAATTTAGCTCATGTATTTGAAGATAATAATCATTTTTTTCATAGTAATCACTTTTTGTTTACTGACTGATTATTTAGTGTTTGTCCATAATGTCCGATAGCTGCGTTACTCTCGAATTGAAAACAGTCATTTACAAAAGTAAACTCCTTGGTTTTCAATTCTTCGAAAGCCTTGCTCTCGAACATTCTGAATGAAACACTGACTTTATAGACAGACTCTATTTAATCAAACTAATTTTTTTTATTATTGATTGATCTTTTGATATTACCTGTACCAAATAATGTCCTGTTGAAAACTGTGACATATCAACCTGGGTAAGCGTTTTTGCTGCACTGTTTTTATAAATTAATTCTCCTAACACATTGTAAATACAAATCATATTATTTTCAGCATTTGTAATATTTATGATTCCTGTTGTCGGATTCGGAAAAATCAATACACAATCTTTAGTCAGTTTTTCTTCAATTCCTACAGTTGCACAGTTAATGGAAGCCTCCCAGCCTAAACCATTTGCAAGTTGATCTGAATGAAAAACATAAGTCAAAGCACCGTCAGCATTAGTGGCGGTTACAGTCCCCGGGGAAATAGTTCCACAATATTTGCCTATTAATGGTGAACTGGTGGAGTTCCCATCAAAAACCTGTAAGTAGTCATATCCGCAACTTGGTTCTGCTTCCATATCAAATCCGGTAAATATCATTTGAAGTTTATTCCCTGCTACATCAGGCAAAAAAATCATAGTTAAATCTTCATAATTTTGATATGATCCATCTAATCCGCCAGAATCATAAAAATTACCGGAACAGGTACTTACAGTAGTTGATGCCATATTAAATATAATTGGAGGCACATTAACCGTAATATAATTTGTTTTGGTCATTGTATTTGTAGGCGTTCCGACAGTTAAGACTGCATCAAATACACCTGCTGTATTATAGGTAATCGTATGCGGACCCGCTCCCGTACCTATAGATGGTGTTCCACCGGGAAACGACCAATTGTAAGAGGTGATTATTCCTGTAGATTGATTTGTATAAATTACCTGCCCACCCTCAGTTATAGTTGTAGGGCTGCCTGTAAAATCAGCAACAGGGATGTTTGTTGGCAGCGTGGTAAACATCACATCATTGCCATAAGCAGTATCTGTGCTATTTATAGCATAAGCACGTACATGATATGTTGTATTTGCGATTAATCCTGTAACATTATTGGAAAAAATGCCTGTGCCGGTTCCATCGCTTGTATGAAAGTCTAAAATAGTCGGATTTGCTGTTAGTCCTCCACAAACGCCACGGGCAATAACTGGATTACCCCCATCATCAATAACATTACCTCCTACTGTTGCTGTTGTTTCAGTAATTGCCGTTGCAGCAGCAGTTGTTACCGTAAGAACAGGTATGTAATTAATACAATTAATAGAAGCAGCCCAACCTGGCCATGCGCCCCAAGCATTAGAATGAAAAACAAAGGTTAAAGCTCCTTCTTGATTTGTGGCGGTGATAATCCCTGGAGATGTAGTTCCGCTGAATGTACCTATTAAAGGCGAGCTAATAGAACTTCCATCATAAATTTTTAAATAATTGTATGGATCAATGTTTAATTGAAACGCCGTGAAAGTCATCTGAAGTTTATTTCCGGGGACATCTGGTAAAAATGTCATTGTTTTGTCTTCATCTAATTGAATTGTACCGTTATATCCTCCTGAATCAAAAAAACCACCGGAACATGTTGTAATAGTAGTGTTGGATAGGTTATAAGTTGTTCCGGGTGTTACTACTAAAATATATGCAGTTTTTGTCATAGTGTTAGTCATAGATGCAGTGTTTGTAACTGTTAGACTAACTGTGTATAATCCTGGGTTCGGATAAGAATGAGGAGGAGGGGTTTGACTGCTAGACGTTGTCCCATCGCCAAAGTCCCACAACCATGAATTTATGGTTGTTCCGGCAGGGGTATATGAATTTTGCGAAAATTGAACATTCAATGGGGCATTTCCACAAACTGTATTTGCAGAAAAACTAGCGGTGAGAACATGTGGTATAATTCCTCTGTAATTAACCCAGCTTGTACCTGTACCTCCCCCTATTTGGTTTACCCCATAAGATATTCTCATGTATCCGTTTTCTCCCCAACCTGAACCCCATGAATTTCTTAATATCCAATAGCCACTGCTACCATTACTTAACAAAGTATCTTTCCACCCGACAAGAACCACAGCATGATCTATCTGAGAGCCCTCGTCAGTTGTTACAATACCGCCAGTATAGCCCATAAAATTAGAACCACTGGCAAATACATTAGTCCAAACAGGTCCATAATCATAAATTTTTTGCTTCATATCTGCATCAGAGTATACAAATCCATAATCCAATGCTTGTTCGTGATAAGGGTAGGGTGGCATGCAGGTATCTTCATAGCTAACATACGGAACATCGCTTTCATAAACCGCACCTGGTGTTACCCAATACCCATGTGGGGAATACCCTCCTGAACATCCGAACATATCCGTTGCGCAATTTACAAGCCATTGTTCTGAAAGATCTCTGACTACATGATCCCATATATTTATGCTTGCTTCAAAAGTTCCGCATCCGGCAAATGCCCAGCAACTGCCACAAGATCCCTGACTCTTTACCGGAGTACATTCTGACTGCCAGCTAAATGATGATGGTAGTGATTTTGGTGTTGTTGAGGGTTTAATTTTTTTAACTGGTTCTATTTTAACGGGAGGCACATAATCCCCAGTATATCTCCCACTGGAAACAATATTAATTTTAAAAATATCAATAGATGCTTTATCTTTTTCCCATAACCTTTTATATTCTAAAGTAAGCTCTGAAAGCCCCTGAGAAACCCCTGCAATCCGAATAATTTTCGTACCCGGTTGCCCTACTAAATCCTTACTCTGACCTGGCAAAAATTCCTCATCGCCAATTGTCGTTATCACACCTTTATCCATGTTCGTTATATACCAGTTATAACCTGTTGAAGGAGTTGCCGGCAATTTGATGTAAATAATCTGATTATTATTCAGATGAATGGTTTGCCCTGAATTACTCTGTGTAAGTTCAAGGAAATCTTGACCGTTTACGCTAAAGACGAATAAAACTGTTATTATTGTCAGCATAAAGAATAATTTTTTTCTCATGGTATTTTCAATTTTAAAAATTATTTCAAGTATGATTATTTATTAATAAACTGATATTATTTCTTATCTAATTAAATTCACTGCGCCATATCTTGTAACAGTTTCACCAACCTTTTTTTTAAAATTAACAAGCCATGTATAAGTTCCTGTCTGGCACAATTTCTCACCTGCATATCCATTCCATCCTCTTTCAATATCATTTGATGTAAAAATTATTTCTCCCCATCGGTTATATATAGACAAATTGAAATTATTATTATCTATCCCATATCCAAAAACTTTGAATACATCGTTCGTTCCATCTCCATCAGGAGAAAAATAATTTGGAGCATAAAAAGTAATACAGTCCTGAATGGTTACTACCTGTATCAACGTATCTGTACAGCCCTTATCCGTGGTAACAATTAGTGTTGCCTCGTAGCTGCCTGCTGCTTTATAAGCATGCTCAGGATCATTTACCAGAGAGGATTCCCCATCACCAAACAACCAATAATTTCCTATATTTCCTGACGACATATTTGTAAAATCAACCAAAGGTTTTAGGATACTCGGTGTAGAAGGGTAATAACTAAAACGGGCTTCAGGCAACGGGTTTGCCAAAATGTAATTCATATAAGTAGAATCAGCAACACACCCGTCGGCTGAGGTTACGGTCAGTGATACATCATAAGAACCGGATGTAGTGAACACATGAACAGGATTTTTCATTAGTGATAAATTGTTTTCATTAATATCATCAAAATCCCAGATATATGTCTGTCCCGCATTTGGTGATGTTTCATGAAAATAAACAGTAAGCGGTATACAGCCTTCATGTTTATCTGCAGTAATATTTAATCCTGGCATTGGAAATACGTTGATTGTTACAGAAGATGTATCCATTGAGTTGCATTGGTCTTTAACAGAAAAAACAAACTGTTGGGTTTGCTGGGGACTGACAAAGTATAATGGATTCGGAGTTATTGTCGTACCATCCGATAAATGAAAAAAATAAGGTGGAGCTCCGCCATTTGCAGCAATATACACTCCTGATGAATCGTCAGGACAAATACTCCTTTCATAAGTGAAAACCTCAATACTCACGGGTGGAAATATGTTTACTGTTATAATTTGTATCCCGCTTGTACAATTATTGGCATCTGTAACATAACAGGTGTAAAATGCAGTTGTAACGGGTGAAACGGAAATAGAAGGAGTGATCTCATTATTGCTCCAGTGGTAGAAGTAGGGCGCTGTACCCCCGGTAACTGCAATTGACAGTATTGCTGCAGAATCCGCACAAATGGATACATCAGAAGAAGGTACTACCGCAAGCTGCTGAGGTTCAGAAATTGTAATATTCATGGTGGTTAAACAACCATTCACATCTGTTACAGATACAGTAGTTATCCCTGCTGACAAGTTAAAAATTGATGCATGATTCCACGAAAAATTTGAACTCCAATTGTAAGTATAAGGCGGTGTACCACCAGTTACAGTTGCATCCGCAGCTCCATTATTAAATCCAAAACATGTAATATTAGTTCCTGTAATACCAACAACAGGATTTTGATTTACCGTAACAATGACACTGTCAGTATCAGAGCAACCGTTATTGTCAGTAGCTGTAACCGAATAAATTGCTGTTGAAACAGGAAAAACAGAATTGTATGCAGCGTTAACTCCATTATTCCAATGAAAAGTAGTCCCTCCTGTTGCATTAAGCAGAGCTGAAAGCCCTAAGCAAATAGAAGTATCATTTCCGGCATTTGCAGAAGTATTTTGATTAACCAAAACAGTTACACTATCACATTCAATGCACCCATTCAAATCTGTCACAGTTACCGAATAAATTGTTGTTAAAACAGGAGAAACAATATTGGTTGCAGAGTCAATCCCGTTACTCCAATGATATGTATTTCCTCCCGTAGCAAAAAGCGTAGATGAATGACCTAAACAAACCGAAGTGTCATTGCTCACATTTAATGTATTCGGATAAATGGTAACAGTTACACTATCACTGTCAATACATCCATTCGCATCTGTAACAATAACCGAATAAATAGTAGTTGAATCAGGAGTGACGGTTATGTCGGCAGTATTCACGCCATTACTCCAATGATATGTATTGCCTCCAGATGCAATAAATATCGCTGGAAAGCCTACACAAACAGCTGTATCCATACCAGCAAAAGCAGATGTGTTTTGATTAACCACCACTGTTACGCTATCGGTATCAATGCAGCCATTTACATCGGTTGCTGTTACTGAATAGATAGTAGTTAAAAAGGGAGAAACAGAGTTGCTTGCAGAATTTGCACCATTGCTCCAGTGATAACTATTTCCACCAGCTGCGTTAAGCATAGCTGAAAACCCTAAACAGATAGCAGTGTCGCTTCCGGCATTTGCAGACGTATTCTGATTCACGGTAACAATCAAACTATCGCTGGCAATGCATCCATTTGCATCAGTGATTGTAACCGAATAAATTGAAGTAAGAACTGGAGAAACTGTATTGACTGCAGTATTCACACTATTACTCCAAAGATATGAATTCCCTCCGGTAGCATTAAGTGTAGTTGAAAAACCTAAACATATCGCAACATCGGTACCAGCATTGGCAGAAGTATTTTGATTTACTGTAACAATTACACTATCGCTGTCAGTACAACCATCAGCATCTGTAACAGTAACCATGTAAAGAGTCGTTGCTGTAGGAGTTCCGGAGATTGTTGCGGTATCTTGCCCTGTACTCCAATGATAGGAACCTCCACCGGTTGCAGTTAATGTAGCGGAATCGCCCATACAAATGGCAATATCAGCTCCTGCACCTGCATTTATAGTAATTGGATTTACAGTCATAGTCCGAAATATGCAATTACCATTTATCGTTAAACTTACCTGATAAACACCATCTACATAATTATTTTGAGAAACACACAAGGTGTCGTTTGTTTCACCGGGTAAAGCAACTCCGTTATAAAACCATTGATATGTAGCACCGGATGGAAGATCAGAAGATTCAGTATATAATATTAAATTATCAGTACAAAGCATCCCTGATGAAAGCAAATCAAACGAGTAATAGTTTAATATGAGACCATCGAAAACTGTATATACAGAATGATTTGATGGTAATAACCAATCTGGAGACAATGTACAGGGTGAACCTAAAATTACAGCATTAATATTTATAGGAGGAGTAAATGAAATTGTTACAGTCTCCCATTGTGATGTCGGGTCATAACTTACATGCCCAAGCTCAATCCACGATGGGTCCGCATTACTAGGACAGCCATACGTATTAATTGGCATTGCAGAACAATTTGAATTTCCATAAATAGTAATGTCTATTGGTGTTAAACTGGGTACCCCTCCAGGATACAATGCATTAGACGTATATCCATAATTATTAATGACTACTGTAGCGATATTAAACGATATTTCATAAAAAACTCCTGCTGTCATTGTTGAAGTTAAGCAAGATCCCACATATTCCTGCCAGTTTTGTGAATTCATACATCCCAAAATTCCGTTTCCATCTGGGAAAGGAATAAGACCTGCATCAATAACAGCTCCAAATACAAAACCACATGTATTCTGGTAATCACTTGTAGCATTCGTTGCCTGTATCCATCCACTGGCACAATTAACCTGAGAAAAATTATCAGGACAACAATTCATTTCTTCAAAAGAATAATTCGGGATTAATGATGTTTGTTGTATACTATCTAAGTTAAGACAATTATTGAGATCCTGAGCTTGAATATTGATAGAAAATATTAAAGCGATAACTAACAAAAAGACTTCTCTCTTTTGATTTTGCTTATTAATAACAATATGGCGACACTTTATATTCACATTTCTTTTATTGCTGACTCTATATGTTTTTTTGTAACATTAATCATCTGATCAAATTCGCTGCTCCATATTTTGTAACAGATACTCCAGATATTTTTTTAAAATTAACAAGCCAAGTGTATGTTCCATTTTGAGACATTTTTGACCCTACATAACCATTCCATCCTTCTTCAATATCTGTTGATATAAAAATTATTTCTCCCCATCTGTCATAGATATATAACTTGAAATAACTATTATCAATCCCATATCCAAAAACTTTGAATACATCGTTAATTCCATCTCCATCAGGAGAGAAATAATTAGGAGCATAGAAAGTGAACTCATCATTTACCATCACGGTCATTGAGATGGAATCTTTGCATCCATGATTAGATACAGCGATCATTTGAATAGTATAATTTCCAGGAGCAGGGTAATTGTGAACCGGGTTTATATTATTAGAGGAATCTCCATCTCCAAAAGACCATAAATAATTTACGGCACCATCAGAATTATTATAAAATTCTATCTCTGGTTTTAAAATGCTTGTAGTTATTGGATTTGCATTAAATGATGCCAAAGGAACAGGATATGCATTAATCATGTGAGATATGGTTTCAGTACTAGTGCAGCCATATTGATTTTCAACAGTGAGTGAGATATCATAACTGCCAGGGCTTTGAAAAATATGAGAAGGATTACCGGATGTAGATATGGACTGATTTTCTCCAAAGCTCCATGAATATTGAAACCCAGGCTGAAATACCATTGGCAAAAAATAAACAGTTAGGGGTACGCAACCGCTCATTTTATCAGCAGTAAAAGTTGCCTCAGGCACAGGATATAAAGCTACATGCACCGTATCTCTTACGCTTGTACCACATCCGTCTTTAGCAATTATTATATAATTTGAAGCTCCGACAGGATAAACAATATACGGATTATCTATCAGTTCATTATTGCTATTGTATAGGTAATAAGGACCTCCATCGCCTCCTGAAACTAAAGCAGAAATAGATATAGGATTCCCCGGACAGATGGTATCCTGATTAGTGAAAAGCACAATATTCAGCGGTGGCAATACATTCACTATTGTAGAACCCGTAGCACTTACACAGCCATTTGCATCGGTTATAAAAACAGAATACGTTGTATTTGTTATTGGTTGAATCGTGATTTGCTGTGTTGTTGCTCCGGTACTCCAATGATAGCTATAAATACCTGTCCCACCTGTTGCTATAACTGAAACAGGAACACTTTGTCCATTACATATCAATTGATCTGGTGACGTAATAATTACCAAAGCAGGAGGTTCTGTGATTGTAACCGTATTCATACCGGTGCAATTATTGGCATCGGTAACAGTTACAGTATAAATTCCTACGGCGAGGGCACTAACATCCTGAGTAACGAGTGAATTACTCCACAGATAAGTATAACCCGGAGCACCTCCGGTTACAGTTGCTGCTGCAATTCCATTATTAAAACCAAAACACGTACTATTGGTTCCGGTAATGCTGACAACAGGATTTTGATTAACTGTAACGGTGGCACTTGTAGTGTCAGAACAACCGTTGCTATCAGTAGCGGTAAGGATATAAACAGTTGTTAAAACAGGATGCACAGTAGTGCTTGCAGAGTTGCTTCCATTACTCCAAAGATAGCTGATGCCACCCGAAGCAATTAAAATGGCAGAGTCTCCGTTACAAATAACCGCATTTTCGACATAAGCAGAAGTATTTTGATTAATTGTAACTGTAACGCTATCGCTATCACTGCACCCATTCCCATCAGTAGCAGTAACCGTATAAATTGTTGTAGCAACAGGAGAAACAGTAATACTTACAGTGCTGTCGCCATTACTCCAATGATATGTATTCCCTCCGGTTGCACTAAGCAAAGTTGAAAAACCTAAGCAAACAGCAGTGTCATTTCCTGCATAAGCAGAAGTATTTTGATTAACTGTAACTGTAACGCTATCACTCGCAGTACACCCATTCACATCAGTAGCAGTAACCGAATAAATTGTTGTTAAAGCAGGAGAAACAGAATTAGTTGCAGAGTCTATCCCATTATTCCAATGAAATGTGTTCCCTCCTGTTGCACTTAACAAAGCAGAAAATCCCAAGCAAATAGAAGTGTCGTTGCCGGCATTTGCAATTGGATTTGGGTTGCTTGTAACAGTTGTGCTTGATGTATCAGAGCAGCCATGTATATCTGTAGCAATAAGCTGCGTGGTAAATAGTCCTGCATTTGTATATATATGTTGTGGATTTTGTTGAATGCCGGTTTCTCCATCGCCAAAGTTCCACTGCCAATTATGTATAGTTCCTTCAGTCGAAATGCTTTGGTCTTGATAAAAATGAGCTAACCCAACACAGGTATCATTTACTGAAAATAAGGCTTGTGGTTGTGGTAAATAAACAACAGAATCCGTTTGAGTGCATATTTCTCCAAAAAAGATATCATCAAGAGCGAAATCATTGCCTTCAGTAGCAGTGCTTTGATTTACAATACAAATATTTGCGCTTGTATTGCTTCCTGAATTCCATGTTGCAAAAAATTGAGTCCAATTACATAAAGTTGAAGATGCATTAAATGGTTGATTAAGGGATATCCCGTTTACAGAGAATTGTAAAATTGCCGGGTTATTTGCCTGGATGGAGGTAATCCATGTATTAAAAATATAATCAGTATTTGGAGCAACATTTACTGTTTGACACCAAACTGGAACATCTGGTTGATCTGCACCATCAATAATCATAACATTTCCAGTACCGGAGGTATGATCAAGGCATGGTGCCCAAAATGTATCGTTCACCGCAGTATTTGTAACAATCCCATAATGACCTGCGACAACACCATTTCCATTGTAAATATAGGAACTTGAAAACCCAGTGTTTCCCTGCTCGAAATCACCATTGATAATATTATTAGACTGATTGATTGTTGAAACGGTGCAAACATAAGTCCCCGGTGCAGGTATATTTATCAATTGCGTAGTGTCCCCCGTGCTCCATTGGTACAGATCAAAACCATTTGTAGCGGTTATTGTTGTCGGGGAGTAATAGCAAATGGAATCAATTCCCAAATCTAATTGTAAAAAAGGAAGAAGATTGATTGTTGTTGAAGTAGTATCTGTGCATTGAGGATTTATACCTTGAACTATTAATTGTGCATTATACACACCAGAAGATGTAAAATCAACTACAGGATTTTGTAAATTATAGGTATTCCCGTCAATGAGCCATTGCCAACTTGTTGGTGCAACTCCGCCATTGATACTTCCTGAAAATGAAACCTGATAACCCGCACAGGTGGTTGTGTAATTAATTTGCGGTGTCATATTCTCGGGAGATATAGTAATAACCTGTATTTCACAATCAGCATTTACCGTTAAACGAATTTCGTACTCTCCGGGAGAATAGTTGTTTTGCGAAAAATAAAGCGTATCATTTGTTTCTCCTACCAAAGCTACACTGTCCTTATACCATTGCCATTGGGGATTAGAAATTGTGTCCGTAAGCTGTGCATATAATATAAGATCATTATTACAGAAACTACCGATTGTTTGAGTAGTAAATGAATGATTCGTGGTTTCTGTTAACATTAAATCGTCAAATACTGAATAAACGAGGTTACTATAATTATTAAAAGCGGCCATCCATGTTGCTGGTAAGGTACAAGGTGAACCCAAAATAATTGCATTAATATTAAAGGAAGGGTTAAGCGACATTGTTATTGATTCCCAATTAGAAGCAGGATCATAACTAACATGTCCTAGTTCAACCCATGAAAGATCAGCCGAGCTCGGGCAGCCTGTAGTGCTTATAGGCATCGCTGAGCAAAGCGTGTTCCCATAAATTGTAATATCTATGTTTTCTAAACCACTTATTCCCCCCGGTAGTATCGAGATAGGTGTATCTCCCATTCCATCAATCAGTACTGTTGCGATATCAAATGTCATATCATAAGAATTTCCTGCTGTCATTGTTGCAGTTAAGCAGGAACCAACATATTCCTGCCAACCTGGAGAGCTTATGCATCCAAGTATTCCATTACCATCAGGAAAAGGGACAAGATTAGCATTTGTTACTGCTCCAAATACGTATCCACAGGTATTCTGGTAATCACTTGTCGCACTTGTTGCCTGTATCCATCCGGTTGCACAATCTACCTGAGAAAAAGACTCGGGGCAACAATTCATCTCCTCAAAAGAATGATTTGGAATAAGAGATGATTGTTGTGTGGTATTTATACCAAGACAATTACAATCGGTTGTATCATTCAAATCAATTAATCCATCACCGTCATCATCAATTCCATTGTCACAGATTTCAGAGCAAGGATTTACCGTTACGTTAACAGAAGCAGAACCTGTGCATCCACCAGTTCCTGTAACAGTAACCGAATAATTTCCGGCTGTTGTTACATTAATATTTTGTGTATTTACATTTGTTGACCATTGATATGATAAATATCCTGCACCAGCGTCAAGAGTAGTTGAACTTCCAGAGCATATTACAAGATTCCCGGTAATAGTCGGAGTTAAATTTGCGCCAACAGTAATAGTAATAACATCAGTAGCTGTGCAATTATTGGCATCTGTTCCCGTAACAGAATAGGTAGTTGTAGTGGCAGGAGAAACAGTATGCGAGCTACCAGCGCCAAGTCCATTGTCCCATAAATAAGTAATTGCTCCGGTTGCAGTAATAGTTGTTGAATTTCCCGTACAGATACTAACATCTAACCCAGCATTAACGGGTGATGCCGGATTCACAGTTACAATACCCGAAGCTATTGCAGTTATCCCACCCGCATCTGTTGCCGTAACAGTATAGGTTGTTGTCCCAGTCGGGCACACATTATGTGGACCTGCTCCGGTGAATCCTCCTGTACTCCAAGCGTAAGTAATTGGAGCTGTCCCGCCTGATGGAGTAGCTGTAATATTAGCGCAGTTACCCGTACAAACTGTTGCTGAATTTACGGAAACAGATAAAGGTGTATTGCAATCCACAAGCACAACTGACTGTGCATTGCAACCACCACTACCGGTACATGTAGCCTGATATTGTGTCGCGTATGGCGGTGTTACATTTATTGATGAAGCGGTACCAATATTTACCCATCCGAGGATTGTAGAAGGACAAGAATTACCGATGGAACAACTTATATAAAGACCAAATAATAAATTGGGTGTTCCACCACAAGCTGTACATTCTGCAGCATTTGTTATTGGTGTTGATGAAGGAACATCGCCCCATTCCTGCCACTGAATTGTACCTGTGCATCCTGTAACAGATAGAGTGGCATCACTTCCGTTGCATGAATAAGAAGTATTGATAACAGGAGCAGATATAGTATTTATTATTTGACAGTCATTTGCAGTAGAACTACATACATCTGAAACTGTAACACAATAAGTTCCTGCTGTAGTTACCGTTAATGAAGAATTATGTGATCCATCGTCCCATGTGTAAGTTAACGGGGCAACTCCGGTAACAGCAGTTGTTAATGTACTTGAAGAGCCTGCACAAAAATCTGAGCCGGTTATGATAACGCTAACAGTTGTTGTACTAATTGTAATTAGGATATTATCATTTAGCGGATTGCCGCACATGTCTGTCATATCTTGTCCTGATAATGTATAGGTTCCATTTGGCAAAACGGGTGATATATTAAGCGTGACAGATTGTGTCATATTATTGGAACATCCTGAATTGGCAATGGTAACCGTATATCCGAGAATTGTAAAATCTGATGCATCCAGAGTTGTACAATCAATATTTTCAGAAAAAGAAACTTGTACCTGGCTTCCATTGCAACCGGGTTGAGATACTTCCGTAAATGTAGGGGGTGTGTTATCCATGATAGAAACAGTACCTGGATCATTCTGAAATTGTAATGTAAACCCATCGTTCGAACCGCCATAAAAATTAACCATCAACATATAAGTATGAGTGGTATTCACTGCTTCTTGTTCGTTCCAAACGCCACAATCCTGCGGAGCACTGTTATATTCATTTCCGCCACAACCGTTATAAGAATTTTGATAATCAGAGGAATTGGTTGTCATGCCTGTGTTTCCATAGGTTGCGGAAAAATTACAACTCATTTCCTGAAGATCGTTACATCCATTAGTTGCATCATAAAGAACAAAATCATAATCTGTACTTCCGGAAGGATTAATATAAAAGTCCAGGTTCCCGTTTGCCTGAGGGCTGAATGTATACCATACAGAACCGCCATTTCCTGTTCCGGAAAAACAACTTCCCACATCATCGTCCTCATTACCGGTATCGTCATACTGATTTGTTGACACAATAACGGTTTGGTCTGAACAAAGAGGTATTGCACCAACACAGTCGCTGGCAGGATCGGTTCTTACCATTCCTCCTGTGCAGGTTACACATTTAATGAATGCTTCCCATCCAGGAATGTTACCCATGTATATAATTGGAGGAATATATTCAAAAGTAAGTACAGGTGCTTCAATAAGAGGAGGAATGCTGTTCCCTGAAAAGGAACCGATTAAAGTTCCGTTGGCGACACTGGCTCCTTGATAAATTTTTAATTCAGCACCAAAACCAAGATCAAATTGTGAAAAAATAACAGCTAAGCATTTTCCATTTTCAGCACCAATAGTAGTTATTTTGTATTCATATCCGGCATACCCGGAAGAGCCACCTGCATCGTATAATTTTGAATTACATGTAGTATATTGAGGGCTACCTATGTTCACATTCTGTGCATTCATCATTAAAAATGAAATAACAAAGCATATCAGCAGAAAATATTTTAACGTATATCTCATTTGTTACCGGATAAAATATGTCGTACATGAATATCAACTGTATTTTTTGAATCAAGTTCAATCACTAGACCAGGGTAAGCATCATAAATGCGGGAATATTTATCCTGTTTTCTGGCTTTTAAAAAATGTCGTATATCAATAGTATCCCTGTTAAATGCTATTACAGTATCTTTTCCTTTATCCCAGCGACCGTAAATATTCCAAGAATAGCGAACGAGATAATTTTGGGCTTTAATAAATTGTTGAGACATTGTGTCTATCTGGCTTTGAGAAAAGTATTCTGTAGCCAAAGGGTCAAGAACTTCTTTTTGTGTATAAGCAAGAAAACCAGATACTGTGAAAAAAATAAGAAGTAATGATTTTTTCATATTAAATTTTCTTAACTTTAATTCATATCTAAAAACTAAACCCTGCAAAAGCTATTTCTATTTGCAGGGTTTAGAATATTTATTTAATAATTGTTACTTTTTTTGTTATTGTTTTATTTCCGTTATTGATAGAAATAAAATATAAACCTGCGTCTATGCCAGAGCAGTCAATTTGAACAATATCATTTGAAATTGCTTTTACCTGTTTTGAAACAACAACCTGTCCCGTGATATTATAAAAAGTAATAGTCATATCATCATCTTCTACTGTTTTTAATAGAATATTGATAATGTTTTTTGCAGGGATTGGATATAAGGTTATATTATTATTTTCTTTAAAAGCAGTTTCATTGTTAACCGTAATAAATAATTGATTCCATTTATAAATACCCCCATCTGTTGCGCTTGTTGTAATACCACCAGCCCAGCCTGTATGTATATCATGAAATTTTACAGTAGTGTAAGAAACTCCTTGGTCAATACTAATAAACGAATAACCGTCATCTGTGCTATAAGATGATTTAGTAGTAAGATTCGAACTGACATTAATCCACGTTGAGCTTGTTCCTGGAACAAAATCAAGATGAGGATATATTGAAAATTCTCCTGTTGGAACAAAATCAATCCAACTTGCGCCACCATCATTTGTCTTTTTTAGATTATTAGGGGTTTCACTATTAACCGCAAAACCAATGTTATCATTTTTAAAAATTAATCTGGCAGTGCTTAAAAAACCATTTGGAGTTTTAACCCAATGAAGACCCTTGTCTGTAGATTTATACACGTTACCGGAATTTGTAGGAAACCAGATAGTATTTCCTACCACATCGTAATCATTGAGTGTTCCATATTCTCCGGTCTGAGCATTAGGAATATCTGCTCCACTAACCTGAGTCCAGGTGTCCCCTCCGTCAGATGTCGTAAGAATTACAAATTCTAAGCTGTAAGGATCACCCATTGCAATACCATCATTCGCATTAAAAAAATATACAAAATTAGCCCAGCTGTTAGTAAAAGAGGCAGATGTTTCAGTCCATGTATTCCCTCCATCTATAGTTTTAACTATTTTCCCACCTGTTCCTGATAATGGGAAAAAACAAGAAAATGCAGTAGAGTCACTTATTCCAATAATATTAGAACAACCAAAGGATGAAGATCCAGTAAACGTAATGATGCCCGGTATCCAGGTATTTCCACCGTTTGTTGTTCTTGTAAAATCGCTTATATAATTTGTTTGATAAATTCTGTCATAAGCTTTTGCCCAAACAACACTGCTGTCAACAATTGAAATTTGTTTAATACCCCAGGCTGAAGTAAAACCTGTATTTTGTTTAATCCATGCTGATTGAAAATCACTCACATTTATATATTGAGTTTTGATTAAGGTATCAGCTCCATCTGCGTTGGTTACAATCAAAGAAACATCATAGCTGCCACTGGTGTAATAAATAATATTTTGAGGATTTTGCTCGGAAGAAGAAGAAGGTGTTCCCCCCTGAAAAGTCCACGTCCAACTAGTTGGAGAATTTGATGAATGATCAGTAAAATAAGCACTACCTCCTAATGAAAGCGTTGAATCGTTTACAGAAAAATCAGCTACAGGAGCAGATAAAAACGCTTTCTGCTTGTCTAAATTGGGAGCAACAGCTTTTTCAAAATCAATTGATGCAGAGTTGGCATAAACCGATATGCACAATACCAATAGATAAAAATTCAAAGTAATAAGTTTCATTTTCATAACGGGTTAGTTTAGGTTAAAATTTGAATTATTCACACTTTACAAAGATACAGAAAGTAGATGCTTGTATTTTTAAGTGAAATAACCGGACTTGTATCCGTGAAATCACTGATATTGAAAAAAAATAAATTACCGTTATCAGGTATTCTGTAATTTTGCACAATCATGTAAGTTTTCTTGCTGACACTTATATTTTATCACTGGGAATCATATCAGATTTCTGATATATACATTAACCGATCATTAATTGCGCTTATGAAAAACCCTTGAGGTCTCCCTTGGATAGGCGCAATGAAATCTCGAGGGTTTATGCGATTGAGAAAAATATAACAGGTATATAGCTCAGGAAAAGTAAAGTTAAAGCCTGTACACTGTATAAATGAATATTGATTTTATTAAAATTAATTATTCCCCTAAAAAGAAATATAAGGGAATTTACATATTTATTAACTGTGATTTCACGGATTTTAAAAAATAGTTTCTATTTTAGTATATTATTTCAGATTGATGATGAAAGTAATGTTAATCATATTATGCTTGCTTTTAATAAAAGGCTTAGAATATAGTTTTGCTTTGAATACAATTCGGGTTGACAGCCTTGAACAAATTATATCAAGTCTTCCTGAAAAGAACAAAGCAAGAAAATTAATTGATATGGCAGGTTTGTGTCTGTATAGTTTACCACAAAAAAGTATATATTTATCCCAAAAGGCTTATGAATTGGCAACAAAAAGGAATAATAAAATTGATAAAATAGAAGCACTCAGAACTATAGGTGTTGCTTTTTTTATACAAGATAAGTACGAAGAAGCATTGAAGTATTATCTCAAATCGCTGAAAATTTCAAAACAAGTAAAAGATGAAAATCAAGTCGCTGTGAATTTGATGAATATAGGGACATTGTACTCTGCATGGAAAAAGTATCCTGTCGCATTAAAATACTACGAAGATGGGCTTGAAATATTAAAAAAAAATAATGAAAACAAAGGGCTTACAAAAGTCTATAACAATATAGGAATGATTTATTTAATCTGCGATAAATATAACGATGCCCTGATGTCTTTTACAAATTCTTTAAAAATTTCAACGATGCTGAAAGATAGTTTAGGTATTGCACACACACTTGATAATATAGGTATTGTTTATTCTAAAAAAGGAAATTATACTCTTGCCTTACAAACTATGGAAAAAGCATTGTTAATTTCCGAACGGAGCTCTGATAATCAAGGAACAGCATTAACAATGAATGACATAGGTGAAGTTTATATGAAAAAAAAGATGTATGAAAAAGCATTGTTTTATTTTGAGAAAAGTCTGATTATTTTAAAAAAAATTAATGACAAAAATGCAATGAAAATTTGCTATGAAAACATGTTAAAAGTAAACTTTGCAAGTAATGGGAATGATAAATTTCATGATTATTTTAAGTCATTTATTGCTGTAAGTGATAGTCTTTCACTAGAAGAAAATTCAAAACAGCTTGCGGAATTACAGGTAAAATATGAAACAGAAAAGAAAGATGATGAAATAAATATTCTTTCTAAAGAGCAAAAGATCCAAACTCTTGAAATATCAAAGCAGAAAAACTTTAGAAATTATCTTATTATTTCAGTTTTTCTTGTAACAATTCTTGTTTTTGTTATTTACAGTCGCTTCCTTATAAAGAAGAGATCCGAAACAACTTTACAAAAGATGAATCAAACGAAAAATAAATTTTTCTCCATTATTTCACACGATCTCAGAGGACCTATCAACGCATTGTTTACAATTACGGATCAAATGACAAAAAGATTTGAAGAGCTTAGTAAGGAAGAAATATTAACCAGTTCTCAAAAGCTTCTGAAATCAACAGAGAATATTAGTATTTTGCTTGAAAATCTGCTCCAATGGTCTTTATCCCAAACAGACAGACTCGATTTTAAGCCAGCAAAGTATAACCTGCATGATATTGTTGTAAAACAAATTTCATTAAGAATTACTACAGAAAAAAAAATTAATATTCTATGTCATATTTCTCCTGATGTTTTTGTTTTTACTGATGTGAATGTGTTAAAAACAGTATTAAGGAATCTGTTAAATAATGCTTGTAAATTTTCATATCCCGGTGGAACAGTTGAAATTTTTGCTGAAAATAAAGACAGGTTTTATGAAGTACAGATTGTTGATGCAGGTATTGGCATTAAACCGGAAGATATTATTAAACTTTTCAGATTAGATGTTAAACATTCAACTATAGGAACAGCAAATGAAAATGGCACTGGACTTGGTCTGATTCTGTGTAAAGAATTACTTGAAAAAAATGGTGAAAAAATTTGGGTGGAAAGTGTTATAGGTAATGGTAGTATTTTTAAATTCACATTAAAAAAAAATGATATTTGTTAACCGAATAAATTTATGAGAAAATTAATTAGAGTAATGTTAGTTGATGACCACGAAATTGTTCGTGATGGGATTACAGCCTTAATCCAAGGGACAAGTGACATTCAGGTTGTTGCCGAAGCATCTGACAGTACAAACCTTTTCAACAAATTAAAAACGGTTAAACCGGATATTTTAATTTTGGATATAGCTCTTCCTGATACTTCAGGAATTGAAATCACAAAAATGGTAACGTCTAATTATCCGGAAATAAAAATAATAATCTTTTCTGGTACACACAATGATGATGATGTTTTTGAAACGCTTAACTCAGGAGCAAAAGGATTTGTTACTAAAGATTCTATCAGGGAAGATCTTCTAGAAGCAATTTATTCTGTTTATAATGGGAAAGAATATCTTAGTGATACCATCTCCAACACAATGTTAATAAAATACATTAGCAAAAATAAACAAATAATAAATACTCAGGAACAAATAAATTTGACTCAACGTGAAATTGAAGTTTTAAAGCTAATCGCTGAAGGATTTCGGTATAAAGAGATTGGTGAAAAATTATTTCTAAGTGCAAGAACAATTGAAACCCATAAAAACAATATACTTCAAAAATTAGACCTTAAAACGATTACAGATCTTGTTAAATATGCAATAAAAAATAAATTAATATAATTAGCGCCAGCAAGAAAACTCATGTTTTTTACTCACAATGTATGTGCCTGATAAGAAAACATCAAGTTCAAGGCTTGCGAAGACCTGAAAATTAGGAGTGTACTAATGTACATGACTACTTTTCAGGTCAAGCGTAACGATGAAATTGATGTTTTCTTGCAGGCTAATTAGCTTTTGCTGTAAGCTCTGTACAATGATAAACTGATAATACTTCATTGTTGATGTTTTCCACACTTGTTTTAATGAGTTTTTTTGAGGATGGTAAAAATAAAAAACCGCTTATCCTGAGGAGAATAAGCGGTTTTGAGGTGTTTTGAAACTTACTTTTGCGGTCCGGACGGGGCTCGAACCCGCGACCCCATGCGTGACAGGCATGTATTCTAACCAAACTGAACTACCGAACCGTAAATTTGGAATGCAAATATAATACTTTTTTCGAACTTTGAAACATTTATTTCATTTTTTTTATTTCATTTTATAATGATCACCTGTTTGTTTGATTATCAACTCATACCATTCCTGCGGATAGGCAGGTTGTTTAGGGAACTTAAGCAATGGTTTCTGGCTTCCGTTTAATTCAAACCTGCTATCTTTCTCATGTTTTATATTGCCGTCCAAATATTTTACCATAAGATATTGACCGAATTTTTCCCACTGCTTTGTCGTTTTATCTCCTTGTTCAACCGAATATTCTGTGATTATAGCCAATGCTTTTTTAGGGTTAGTTTTATAAACAGATTCTGCTTTTTTATCAATTTCTGAAGTCCCTTTAAAGAAAGCCTCTTCCATTTCGCCCTGTAGTTTACGGATATCTTTAATAATATCTTCATATCTTGTATATGCAAAATTAGAAACCCAGTTAAACACCCAAAAAGCTGAATTCCATGAAAATTCAGTCATACTGCCATTGCCTTCTTTAAAAGTCTCAGGGACTTTTGTAATACCGCAATACATGGGAACATACACTGTGCTATAGGTATCATCTACACTGAACCATAAAATACCTCCTATGGGATTAGGCAAAAACGCTCTTGATTGCGCAACAAAAGAGAAGCCTGTTTGTTGTGTTGAAATGGCTCTTTCATGAAAATAATTTGTAGTATCTTTTTTATTTTTATCAATATATTTCCAGGTCATCGGTCTCCAGCGGTAAGGACAATGATATGGACCAGCGCCAACATCTTTTGTCATATCAAGCTCTGTGCCTGTAAAGTGGTCGCGCATCATTTCCATGACATCTTTTACTGATAATTTCTGGTCGGGCTTTATCCATAAGGGCATGCGGGTTTTACTTTTTCCCAGTATATAATCAACATGTTGATCCATCTGTGAATTAACTTTTCTGAATCCCGCCCAAACCCTTGCTTCACAGAAACGGATACCGCCATAATCAACCAATTTTCCTGTTTCATCCCATAAAGGAGCATAAGTATCTGAAAAGCTGAAATCTTTATCTTCTCCTTTAAAATAGCCTTTTTCGCGAGCAAAAGAAATTACATCATGTGCGTAAATAACTTCTAATTCAGGATTGTTAATCTTATCAAGGCTTTTCGAGGATATTGATTTTTTCCAGTCCTCTTTTGGAAATGTAGTTATTCTTGGATGATTGGCATGACCGGAAATATATCCGTCAGGTATTCTGTATGCTACAAATACTGCGCCTTTGCTGTCAATTTTTTTTGCATCTTTCTTATCTTTATCTTTTGCTGGGATATAATCTGGTCCTTTGCTTATCATTTCTAATATCCATACTTCATTTGCATCGCTTATTGAAATAGATTCGCCAGAGCTAGCATAGCCATATTCTGTAAAAAGCTCTATCATAATTTTTATTGCTTCACGTGCTGTTTTTGCTCTTTGCAGAGCCATGTACATCAAAGAACCGTAATCCATAATTGCTGTCGTGTCCATTAATTCTTCCCTGCCTCCATAAGTTGTTTCGCCTATTGCAACCTGATATTCATTCATATTTCCTACAACAGAAAATGTATGCGGAACCTGTTTAATTTTTCCCATAAATTTACCTGTATCCCACTCATAAATATCAAGCATTGTACCGGCAGGGTAATCTTTTGCAGGACGATAATAAAGCTCGCCGTAAAGAGTATGTGAATCTGCTGCATAGGTTATCATACAAGAGCCGTCTTTTGATGCGCCTTTTGTAACTAAAAAATTTGTACAGGCGAATAAAGGTTGAACAAAAAATGAGGCTAAAATAAATGCTGTAATGCCAAGAAATAAATTTTTATGTTTCATATATAATATAAAATTAAATTACAAGTTTTTTAAAACAAAAAGTAAAATAGCAAAAATAAATAAATTAAAATAAGTTCAAAATAATTGTTATCAAAGTAATGTATCAGGAACAAAGACTTCGTTCAGAAAAGACTATTGCTGTAATTTTTTAATAAATTTTTCTGTGTCAATAATAAAACGTTCGTGTGTGCCATGCCCGATTTCTCCTTGTTCGTCCCATGCTTTTACTGTAAATGATAATTTTCTGTCATCAGCAACTGTCAGCTCTGATTCGCATGTAACCTTCATTCCTACAGGGGTTGCTTTGATATGCTTAACACAAATTTCTGTACCAACTGTATTGAAGCCCTTTTCAAGATGGGGCAAAACACTTTCAAGACAGGTTTTTTCCATTAATGCAACCATGGCAGGTGTTGCAAATACTTCAATCAAACCTGATCCATATTTTGAAGCAGTATCATCTAAACTTACCATCCGCTCAATTTTCCCTTTTATTCCGGGTAAAATAATACGCATGTCAGAAAATATCTGGATTTGTATAATATAAAATTGCCAATCCTGCCAGACAAGCTAAAATCACGGCTACAAAAATCTTTATTGTCAACCTGCTTTGCGTATGTTTTAATTCAAGACTGTGCTTAGAAATAATCCCCTTAATACTATTATGAATGCGGGTAAAAGAATTTTCATTTTTTTTGACAAAAGTTACAGCACCAAGTTGTATTCCCTGACTAACGATGCTGTCATCTTCAATGCCCGAATAAAGAATCACTTCAATCTCCAGATTGATCTCTTTAACAAGCTTTAATATTTCCACACCATTCTTTGCATCCTGATTTTCCATGGATCTTAAATAGTAATCAAGCACAACTATATGGACATATTTCGTCGGCAATGGTTTTCTTCTGAAAAACTCAATCAGCGATTCTCCGGAATTAAATGTGAAAATATTATATTTTGTAGAAGTTTTAAATTTATTTTCAAAAACCTTCAAATAGAATTCATCATCTTCAACAAGATAAACACATACATTGCTATCTAAAAATTCAGTCATATCAAACGAAATCGTATAAATTCACTTGTAAATTTAAAAAAGAAGTTTTAAAATACAAATTTTACTTTTTAGGTTTCTTCAAAGGTTTGGGGTTTCTTGCGTCAATATCAATAATATAATGCCATTTTCCTTTTTTGAATTTCAGAGCGTCGTAGGATCCATCTGGACCGTAATACTGAAATAATCCTTTTAAAGAAGTATTGGAGGGAGACAAATGATCAAAAATTATCAAATCTTTCTTAATATCAAATGATAAAGCCATACTTGACCTATTTGCAAATTCAAAAATAATTCTTCGTTGCTCTTGTTTATTTTCATTATAAAATACCGGCGCTCCAAATTTAGGATTTCCGGATCCTGAAAAATAGAACACATCAATAATTTTCCTGTTTCTTAAATCATCGAATCCGTCCCAGCCTAAAAGAAAGTAATACTTTTTTCCCCAATATGACTTTTCAATAATCTGATAATATAAAGCACCATACCATGTTTCATTAGATAAAGTAGCATGCTCTGGTTCGTTGATGTCTTTTTTTCTATCATTCAGTACAAAAACCTGATATTTTTTTCTGTTTTTTGAAAAATACTGAACAATTCCAAAATATTTAAATGAACCGTCATCAAAAACAAGATTCCAGTTAAATATTTTAATACGCTTATCCGATGATATTAATTTCCCTAAATTAGGAATCGAATCATAAGCAATTTCGGGCGTTTGCGGATCGTTGATAAGAGATAAAAGAATATCTGAAATCTCATTATTTATAATCAGTCTTTTTTTATCAATATTTGTATTTTTTATCTGATTGAAAAATGAAATCAAGCTGTCTTTTTTTTCTTTCCACAAATCGGAATCCTGCGCATTTGAATACGACAAAAGGAAAATATAACCTATAGTGAAGAATATTTTGTAAGAAATATTAGGCATGGTATTTAATCTATTTTAATATAAACGGATTTCTTTCAAGCATTAATATAATGGAGACCCCGAGTCCCATTCCTGAAAGAATAAGTGACCAATCCCTCTGAGCCATTTTTAAAAATCGAATGAAAATTACAGCAAGTAAAAATATACCGATAATAATTAAAATCTGACCAATTTCTATTCCCAGATTAAATGAAAATAAGGGTAAGGCTAAATTCTCTTCCTGTAAAAGAAGCGATCTCAGGTAATTTGAAAATCCGAATCCATGAATCAACCCGAAAAACATTGCTGTTATATATTTAAAAATATGAAACCGCAACGACACATTTTCTGTTTTCAACAAAATATTGCTAATCGCTGTTATAAATATTGTCAGAGGAATCAAAAATTCAATCAGACCTGAGTCAATTCTGATAATATTAAATGTCGCCAGCACCAAAGTTGATGTGTGCCCAATCGTAAATGCTGTAATAAGAATTAATACACGCCTCCACTCTGATACGGTATAAACCGCGCACAGCGTAAGAAGAAAAAGGATATGGTCATAGCCCTTCAAGTCTGTGATATGACTTATTCCAAGCTTCAGATACATTTCAAAAATACTCATATTGCTTTTTTCAAATAATAAAAGAAATTTTCCTTACTTTGCAGTATGAAAATATTCCTTTTTATAATTACCTTTTTATACTTTTCTGCGCCTCATCCGCTGCGGCTTTCCGTTACAAATATTATTTATGATAAGAACGAAAAAACAATTACAATTCACATTAAAATATTTAAAAATGATTTACTGAACGCAATAATAATAAAAAATCCGAAAGTTACTTGTAAAGAAGATGATTTATATAAAGAAGTAAAATCTGTTACTAATTATTTAACAGAAACATTCCAGATTGAAATTGATAAAAAGAAAATTTCTTTAAAAGATTTGGAACTTTCTGAAAGTAAAAACACAGATGATGCCGTATTGTTTGTGTACAAACTAAAAAATATAAAATCTCTGAAGCACATAAAGATTAATAATCAAATCTTATTTTCTCTTTATTCTGATCAGAAGAACATGGTTATTTTTAAAGCCGGATCGTTTGAAAAAGGCTGTATTAGTGAAAAGTCTGAAAGCAATTGTGAGTTTCAGTTTTGATTCTGCCCTGTAAGTCTGTTTTGCCACGAAATCACTAAATTTCACAAAAAAAATGATTGTCTTTTATTACGGCAATTGTGATAATGTTCTAATGTCGTGTTTCTTTCTTTCCTAAAAACTC
Organism: Bacteroidetes bacterium GWF2_35_48; assembly: GCA_001769125.1. Taxonomy (GTDB): domain Bacteria; phylum Bacteroidota; class Bacteroidia; order Bacteroidales; family GWF2-35-48; genus GWF2-35-48. The sequence continues at coordinate 26,919 of MEOG01000067.1, forward strand.
CAGATGCTTTATTACAAAGCGAATTTCGCTGTATGAAAATTCATCTTTAAAATGTGCTTTAACTTCATTCATCTTAACAGGATTTTGTATAATAAAATCTGATAAACGTGAAACTTTTTCAGTCTCCATAAATTTATGAATTTCCAATTCCCCTGTAGCAATAAAACCCGCAAGATGCCCTTCAATGGTTGAAACCACCATTTGCCTTTCTGCTGCAATTTCAGGAATTGATTTCCCCTCATTAAAAAGTTCAAGACTTTTCAGTTGCGAAAAACCTACAGGTTGCTTCTTAGATTTTTCTTCGACCTTCAAATCATAATCATCGTTTTCTGCAACATTCATTCTTTGAAATCCAGGATTTTTTTCAATTCTGTAAGGAAGGATAATTTCTGTTAATTCATCTCCGAATGCAGCATATTTATGTTTCCCGAAACCTTTTATTGCAAGAAATTCATTTTTTGAAACAGGTAAATCAACTGCAAGTTGCAACAGCACTTTCTGAGATAAAATATTATAATGTGGAACATCTGCGATATCTGCCTTATCATCTCTCCACGCTTTTAATACGCTGTAAGCAGCAGGTTTATTAACTTCTCTTTCCGATGCATAAGATTTCGGCGCTTTCGCTTTTGATGCAAGCGGATTTATATTTTCAATAAATGCCTTTGCACGTGTATTCAGATATAATTTTATAATAAACCCGGATTTGCAAACTTCCAGACAACGATATTTTACAGTAGCATCAAAATAATATTGTTCAAGATTTTTTTTAATTTGTGTTCTTATAGCCTTATTGTCTGATTCAACTTCATTCTCAAAAACTGGTTGAAGAATTATGGTTTTAATTTTATCTTCAAAATACGCTGCTGCTTTTTTTACACGTTCCTGTAAATGATCTTCCTTTTCAGGAGAATCGGAGCTCATAAATATTTCACGAAGCTGCATCCTGAATTTTGCTGAAACATCAATAATTTCTTTATTTAATGCTCCTTCCATCCTTGCAAAAACATCAATAAAAGAAATATGCAGTGTAGTATGATTTTCTCTGATTTGCTTGAATACATAGTAAAAATTTTTCTGCAAAAAAGTAAAATCGAAAAGATCAAATACTAATTCCTGTTCATATTTTTTTCGCTGCAATACAAGATCATTTACTGTAGGTTGGTTATTGCGTGCATTTTCAGAAAACCCTTCAATGGTGCGGTCTGTTTTAATACAATCTGTATTTAGAGGAGTGCTCAACACAATTCCTTCAAAGGTTCTACACCTGCTGAGCGCAACATAAACCTGACCAAAAGCAAAAGCTGCGCGCGCATCAATTATAACTTTTTCAAATGTCAACCCCTGACTTTTGTGAATGGTTATAGCCCATGCTAATTTAAGTGGAAGTTGTTCAAATTTACCAATGCTTTCTTCGGTAATTTCTTTATTTTTTTCATTAATGGTATATTTTGTATTATCCCAGATTTCTGCTTTAACATCAATCTCTGCATAATCTTCAGGACATTTTACAAAGACCTGCCCGTCTTCTATCCTTGTAATTTTTCCGATTTTACCATTATAAAAAAGTTTTCCGGGCGAGCTGTCGTTTTTAATAAACATCACTTGCGCATCTTTTTTAAGATAAAGGCTAAAGTCGCTTGGATACATGTGTTCCGGAAAATCGCCGCTTACTCTGGCTTCAAAAATTTCAGCATTTCCGGGTAATTGCTTTAATTTAAAACTATTCAGCTCATTTGACTGGGCATTATGCGTTGTAAGTGTAATATAGCCGGGATTATCTTTTCTGTCAAATCCGGGAGTATGTCTTTTATTCAGTTCCTGTATTAACTCTGAGTCAATTTTATTTTCACGGACTTTATTAAGAATATCAATAAAACGCTGTTCGCTTTGCCTGTAAATATGATTAAGCTCAATCGTTATATATTTAGTTTTTTTAAGCGCAATAGCACTGAAAAAATAAGGAGTTTCATAGAATTTACTGATCATCTGCCATTCGTCATCTTTCACAACAGGGGACAACTGTTGAAGATCTCCTATCATTAATAACTGGACTCCGCCAAAAGCTTTATCGTGATCGCGATAGCGACGCAATACACTGTCAATTCCATCAAGAAGATCGGCACGAACCATGCTTATCTCGTCTATTACAAGCAAGTCGAGACTGCGAATAATTCTGATTTTATCTTTCCCGAAACGTTGAATTCTTCTTCCGGAATCATTCTTAATGTGAATAGTCATAGCCGCATCAGCAGGTGGTATCGGGCCAAAAGGTAATTGAAAAAAAGAATGAATAGTAACTCCTCCTGCATTGATTGCAGCAACACCAGTAGGTGCTACAACAATCATTCTCTTAGGCGATTTCTTTTTAATAGTATGAAGAAAAGTTGTTTTTCCCGTGCCTGCTTTTCCTGTTAAAAACACATTGGAATCTGTAAATTCAACAAATTCGTTTGCTAATTTTAATTCGGTATTTGAAAATTCTTCCATCTTAAATTTAAAATCGCTAAATTAATTTTTTTTATTTTATGAGATTGATAATACGGAAAAAGAAATGTTTTATTAACAAAAAATATTGCCAACTCTTGATTTTATGGTGTAAGTAAATATATTTGTAAGATTATGGTGTTTGAAGATGGATTAATTTGAAGATGTACTATATTCAGTATTATAAATCTTTTTTTCAAATTTTCAAATAATAAAATCTTCAAATAATAAAAAAAGAAATTGATAATTTTAAAAAAAAATATGAGGAAAATTATGTTATTCGTAGTTCTGTTTTTCATTTTAACTACCATTATTCTGGCACATGAAGAACCCACAAAAACACTAAAAGAAAGACAAGAAAAAGTTAAGCGTAAAACAGCAATATTTATTGCAAAAGTTAAAACATCCACAAGCTGGGAATATGAAATTATTAGCGGAAAAGCAAGTGAAAAAAAATGGAAAATTTTACATCAGGAATATGACAAAACAGGAAATCTGACAGGTGTTTCAACCTATAAAAACGATTCTTTGGTTGAGCGTGCTGAATACACCTATAATGCAAATCATGATATGATGACGGATATTGACTTTACGCCTCATGGAATAATCCTCGAAAAAAATGTTTATACATTTGATAAGCAGGGAAGAGTTTTGTCAGGCGAATGTTTTAATGGAAGAAATATAATGACAGAGCGTTTTGTAAATAAATTTAATCGTACTAATAATACGATTGAGTTTATCAAATACGGAAAAAACAACAGTCTTGATTATACTATTTTATACAAATATCCTAATGATTTTGATAAATTCGAGTACAACGAAGCAATAAAGAAAAATGCACAGGGAGAGCAATTGCAAAAAATTGAAAAAAAAATCAGCCCTGCAAAATTACTTACTGAAAAAAAAGTTTTTGGTAAAGACGATCAAGGCACTTATTCATTCGAATTCAAATACAATGCAAAAAAAGATATTCAGGAAATTATTAAAAAAAATAAAAACGGAAGTGTAGTGTGGAAAGAAGAATATTTATATCAACAAAATGGAAATCTATACGAAACACAGAAAACAGATGCGCAGGGGAATTTGATTTCGGTTGTAAAATATACTTATGAATTCTATAAATGAGATTGAAGATGTAGTCGGCAGTCAGACAGTCTACAGTCGGCAGTCGAACAGACTGTAGACTGTAGACTGTAGACTGCAGACTGTAGACTGTAGACTGCAGACTGTAGACTGTAGACTGTAAACTGTAGACTGTAGACTGTAAACTGTAGACTGTAAACTGTAGACTGATTTGTATCATCTTTAAATCAAATTGCTATAAAATCACAATAATATTGCTGAACTAATTTATATATTTGCTGAACTAATTTATATCAAAGAAAAAAATGAATGAATTCGACATAAAAGCAAAATCATGGGATGAGAACCCCCTGAATATTGAAAGAGCAAAAGCTATTGCTGACATTATTAAAGAAAAAATTTCTTTCACAGGAAACGAGAAAGCACTTGATTACGGATGCGGCACAGGCTTGCTGAGTATGAATCTTTTTAATGATTTAAAAAATATTATTCTTGCCGACACATCAACAAGAATGCTGGAAGTCGTAAATGAAAAAATCAGAAATAATGCCATTAAGAACATGACTGCGATTGATGCAGATCTGAATTCTGAAGCGCTTTCTGAAAATAATTTCAATATCATATACACTTCAATGACCTTGCATCATATAGAAGATGTTGAAGGAAGCCTTCGCAAATTCTACTCTCTTCTGAAACCTGAAGGACAACTTTGTATTGCTGATCTCGATTCTGAAGACGGCACATTTCATGATGACAGCTTTACCGGACATTTTGGTTTTGACCGCGGCGATTTGAAAATCAAAACACTTAATGCAGGTTTTAACGAAGTTCTTTTTTATGATTGCTTTACAATAAACAAAATAAATTCACAGGGTCAAAAGCAAAGCTACACAATGTTTTTAATGATTGCACAAAAATAAAATTATGAATAAAATTGTATTATTTCTTAAAAAAAACAAATTAACAATCTTAGGAGCTGTAGTAGGAGCACTTGGTGGTTATTTGTATTTCTACTTCGTGGGTTGCTCAAGCGGTTCCTGCGCCATCACATCGAAACCATTAAACAGTACGCTGTATGGAGCAATTATGGGGGCGCTTCTTTTCAATATGTTTAAGAAAAAAACCGAGAAAAAGAATAGTGAACCGATGAATTGATGGTGTGGTGGGGATAAATATTTTCGTTCTGTGTTGCAGGTTGCAGGTTGCAGGTTATCAAAACAAATTATTCTATCTTTGTTTATCTTAAATAAATATTTTGGAATACAATCTCATATCGGTAATTGGTCCAACAGCTACAGGAAAAACATCGCTTGCTGTTGCTTTTGCTTCAAAAAAAAATGCTGAAATCATCAGTGCTGACTCAAGACAGGTGTATCGTGGTATGGACATCGGCACAGGAAAAGATCTTGATGAGTATGGCATAAGTGGCGCTTCTATTCCCTATCATTTAATTGACATTGTTGAGGCAGGTTATAAATATAATGTTTTTGAGTACCAGCGTGATTTTTTAAAGATTTTTGAAAAAATTACCAATGAAGGAAAACTTCCTGTTTTATGCGGTGGATCGGGTTTGTATATTGAAGCCGTTTTAAAAGGGTATAAATTAGTAGAAGTTCCACCAGACGCTGAACTCAGAAAATTGCTCGAAAACAAATCGCTTGTAGAATTAATCAATATGTTGTCATCTATGAAAAAACTTCATAATACGACAGATGTTGACACTGTAAAACGAGCGATTCGTGCTATTGAAATTGAAATTTATTCTCAAAAAAATCCTGCAAAAAAAACATTTGGAGCAGAAATAAAAAGTTTGAATTTCGGAATATATTTTGACCGTCAGAAACAAAAAGAAAAAATTTCAATCAGACTGAAAGAACGCCTTGAAAACGGAATGATTGATGAAGTACAGAGAATACTGAATCAGGGCATCAGTTCGGAAGACCTGATTTATTATGGGCTGGAATATAAATTTGTAACAGAATACCTTATCGGTAAATTAAAATACGATGAAATGTTCCGGCTTCTTGAAATTGCTATTCATCAGTTTTCAAAACGGCAAATGACCTGGTTTCGCAGGATGGAGCGCAATGGTGTAGAAATTCATTGGATTAATGGCACTTTGTCAACAGAGGAAAAGGTTGGGGAGATGGAGAGGGTGTGGGGGAAGTAAAATCGTTCCATGGAACGATTCTACAATCCCCACAATTATTAAATAACAATCATCTTCAAAAATTCATCTTCAGAAATTATTTTAACTCCGAGTTTTTGAGCTTTTTCGAGTTTTGCAGGACCGATGTTTTCTCCTGCCAGCAGGTACGATGTTTTTACTGAAACAGATCCCGTATTTTTCCCTCCGTTCTCTTCAATCATTATTTTAAGTTCATCGCGGGAATGTTTTTGAAATACCCCGGATATTACAAATGAAAGTCCTGATAAAACAGTAGAAGCCGTCGCTGTTACTTCTTTCTGCTCCATTTGAATTCCTGCATTTTTCAATTTCTGAATAAGCTCTATATTTCTCAAATCTTTAAAAAATATTATAATGCTTTCTGCTATTTTATCGCCTATTTCATCAACCTGAATTAAGTCCTCAAAAGAAGCATTCATTAATGAATCTATGGAAAAAAAAGCGCGCGCTAATTTCTTCGCCACTGTTTCTCCTACATAGCGAATCCCTAATGCAAACAAGACTTTTTCAAACGAAACTGCTTTGGAATTTTCAATACTTTTTAAAATATTTTCCGCAGATTTTTCCCCAAGTCTTTCAAGATTTACCAGTTGTTCTTTCTTTAATTCGTAGAGATCTGCGACATTTTTTATCAATCCTTTTTCATACAAAAGTTCTACTGTCTCCTCCCCCAGCCCATCAATATTCATTGCTTTCCTGTGAATAAAATGTACAATCTTTCCCTTTTTCTGAGGCGGGCAGCCTATTTCATTCGGACAAAAATGTTTAGCTTCTCCTTCAATTCTTACAAGCGGCGTATGACATTCCGGGCAATTTTCAATGTATTGAAGAGGCAAAATATCTGGTGTTCTCGAAGACAAATCCACAGCTGTAACTTTGGGAATAATTTCTCCTCCTTTTTCAATAAAAACATTGTCTCCGATGCGAATATCATGCAGGTAAATCTGATCGGCATTGTGCAGAGAAGCTCTTTTAACAAGGGTACCGGCAAGCTGTATAGGCTCAAGATTTGCAACAGGAGTTATAGCACCGGTTCTGCCTACCTGAAAATCTATAGATAAAATTTTTGTTACAGCCTGCTCTGCTTTAAATTTATACGAAATCGCCCATCGCGGCGTTTTTGCTGTAAAACCCAATTGCTTCTGATGTAACAATGAATTTATTTTAATAACAATCCCATCTATATCAAAAGGCAAGTCTTTTCGCTTATCATTCCAATGCTGAATAAAATCAAAAACATCTTTTAAGTCTTTGCATTTTTTGATATAAGGAGGGATATTAAATCCCCATTCTTTTGCTTTTAGTAAGTTGTCAAAATGAAAATCTGTTGGTAAATTTTCTCCGGCAATAAAGTATAGAAAACATTCTAATTTTCTTTTTGCAACCTCAGCAGGATTTAGCAATTTCAATGTTCCCGAAGCTGCATTACGCGGATTAGCAAAAGGAGTTTCGCCTTCAGCCTCTCGTTCTTTATTTAACATTTCAAAAACTTCGCGTGGCATAAAAATTTCTCCCCGAATATCAAATTCAGAAGAAAATCCTGAACCTGATAATTGCAAAGGAATAGTTTTAATTGTTTTCACGTTTGCCGTAACATCATCGCCTTTTGAACCATCGCCACGGGTAACAGCACGCAGAAGTTTTCCATTTTCATACGTCAGACTTATAGAAGTACCGTCGTATTTTAATTCCGCAACGTATTCAAAATCATTTCCAATAATTTTTCTTACACGCTCATCAAATTCATGAAGCTCTTCCTGTGAATACGTATTGCCAAGCGACATCATGGGATATTTGTGTTCAACCTGCTGAAATTCTTTGGTAATATCATTACCTACTCTTTGCGTTGGAGAATGTTCATCCGCAAATTCAGGATATTTTTTTTCAAGTGCAAGAAGATCGCTCAACAGCATGTCAAACTCAAAATCTGAAATCTCCGGCTTTGACAACACATAATAATTATTATTGTGTCTTGCTATTTCGAATTTTAAAAATTCTATTCGTTTTTTTATATTGTCTTTATTTTCCATTCCATTTTTCTTGCTTATGGTCAAAGATAAAAAAAATATTTAGATAATGTTTCTCTCATTTCCCCCACTTATATTCCCTCCTGAATACAGGAATCCATCGCTTTTGCTTTTCAATCCAGATTTTTTCTGTTTCATGAAGCAGTTTCAAATATGAGTTATAGAGATAAAATATACTTCTATTATTTTGCCATGCACTATCAGTATCCAAAAATTTTTGATTAATTTTTTCAATTATCAAACCAAAATTATTGTACACAAAAGTGTCTCTGGAAATTGCTTTCCATGAAAAAAAATCCTGATTCCATTCAAAACGTTTGCTCTCAACAATAAATTTTTCCTGATTATAACTATATTCGATTTTCTCTTTATTCCGACCAAACGTACTGAGTGTTTCAGCCTTTTTTGTTGAATCTTCATTATACACAATCGTTTTTTTTAAAGGAGGGTCAGCCGGACCTGAACAGGTATTTTCCCATTCTATTTCTTTAAGGAAAGAAAGTGAATCATAGGTACGAGTTTCAGTTGCGCAAACGACAAAAGTTTTTTTATTGAACTTTGAGGTAATGCAACGTTTCGTTTTTCCAAGACTATCGTACTCATAATTATTAATACAACTGGCTAACCAGGCTTTTTTCTCGCTTACATCATAAATTTTTTCTTCAGTCAGAAGTTTCTTTCGATAAGTAAAAACCGTCTTTTTTGAATTTAATAATTTACCGGTTTTATAGCTTCTGTTTTTATAAAAACTTTCTATCAGTTGTTTTGTTTTATTATATTTATGAATCGTTTGAGATTGCGCAACCCATTGTTTGTTCTCGCTATTCCACGATTTAAAAAATTCTTTTTTCAGTTTGCCCTTTTTATCGTGAACAAAAGATAATTTGCCTTTGGTATTCCATCTGTTATTGATTGTGTCAAAACCATATTCAATAAAATTTATACATCCTTTCAAATAATGCGGATGCACCTGACATGCTCCCTGTAGCGTGAGAAATAACAAGAAAATAAATATTATTTTTTTTGAGGGTGTCATAACTATAGTAAGATGTGAAACATCTTCCCTTATTTCAATCATGCGCAACATGATTCATTTTTATATCAAAATCCTCAGCAGGTATTTCTTCAAAAAACTGAAAATCGAAACAAACACCGACCTTGAATGCATTTGAGGGAGACAGAAGCCGGTCGTAATACCCCCTACCCCTTCCCATGCGGTTATTGTTTTTATCAAACGCAACTCCGGGAACAATAATGAGATCAATTTTTTCTGAATTTTTATATTCTTCACTTGAAGGCTCTCCAATACGATGACTTTCTCCTTCTATCATATTTTCAATTCCTGTAAATTGTTTCAGCAATAAATTATTTCCGGAAACCGAAGGAAGGATAATTGTTTTGTGAGTATGCCATTTCAGAATAAAATCATGGGTTTGTACTTCATCCGGCAAAGACCAGTACAGCATAATTACATCAGCATTTTTAAAAACATCCATTGTTTCTATTTGCTGAAAAATCAAATTTGACTTTTGCGCTTTATATTCAGTTGTATATAGTTTCTTTATTTCACGGATTTGATTTCTGAGTACATTTTTTTGTTCATGAATAGTCATTTTTCTAAATTTAAAAACTTTGTAAGCTAAGGTTATTTTTAACTAATGTTTCGGACTTCATATTTGTTTAATAATGAATGATATGCAGTTAGAAAATATTTCCATTTTGCGTTGTTTTCCTATTTTAATCA
>MEOG01000068.1 GCA_001769125.1 Bacteroidetes bacterium GWF2_35_48
AAGATGAAGCAATCGAATTGCTGAAAAATATTTTTACCCCACATCAAATTCCTCAGCTAAATTTTGTAGTTTTGAAGTGAGAAATGTTAGTTATTTATTTATTTTTAATTTTACAAAAGCTTTTTGACAATAAAAACGTAGGCTATTCGACAAAAACTTGTGGAAATTGATAAAATCTTTGTTTAAGAAACAGTCAGTTTGAGTAGCGAAGCATATAAAAAACACTTCTCAATACATTCCGCTTCGCTTCATTACTCAAAATGACGCTGCATTACTATCTTTATTATATTTCCATTAATAAATGGCGAATAACCAAAGTTTTTATTGAATAAATATTTTAATAGAAACAGTATTTATGAAACAATTTAATAAGTATAAAATAGGCATACTCATAGAAAGTGACTTCTATGAAAATGAAATTTTTTATTATCAGCTTCGATTTAAAGAAGAAAATATTGAAGTACATTTTTTTTCGCGATTATGGGGACAGAAAGGGATAGAGTTTCTTGGTCATGAGTTTCGGGCGCCCTTTTACTGCTCTGAAAGTTTTGAAGATTTAACAGATGAAGATATCAGTAGTTTTTCTGCTTTTATTGTACCAGCCGGTATGGTATCAGACAGATTAAGATATACAGATGATGTCAATAAAATACCACCAGCTTCTTTATTCCTTAAAAAAATATTTTCAAATAAATTGATAATAAAAGGAATAATTTGTCATGGTCTTTGGCTGGTATCACCCATTTCAGAAGTAATTAAAGGACGCAGGATAACAGTTCATAATAATTTAATCAGCGATGCCCGAAATTATGGAGCAGAATATGTTAACGAAGATGTTGTAATAGACGGAGATTTGATCACTGCAAGAACCGGCGGGCATTGCAATCTGTTAGCACGGGAAATAATCAAGCAACTGAATAAACAATAATGATTTCTTTGCTGTTAAATTAATTTTATTTTACAATACATTATTATATTGTATTATCAGATTCTATAATTTTTAAACTAAAAACAACATGTTATGTTTATTTATCATGAAAAAGTAGAAAAAATTGATATGGGCGAAGGCGTTGTACGCCAGGATTTCGCTAATGGTAATAATCTCAATGTCCTGCACTGGAATATGGCAAATGGCAGCGAGGTAAAAATGCACACTCATCCGCAGGAACAATTTGGACTGGTATTAAAAGGAGGTTTTGAAATGATTATTGGTAACGAGAAAAAAACGCTGAAAGCCGGTGATGCTTACATTGTTCCTGCAAATGTTCCACATTCTTTTGTAGCTGTTGGAGAAACAGAAGCAATTGATGTGTTTACTCCGCGTAAAGAAGATTTTCCCTGGAAAAAGTAATCAATTATAAATAAGTATTAATTTAAAAAAAATGAATTTATGAGTAAAAAAGTATTGATGATCGCCACCAACTACGGAACTTGGGGCGAAGAATTACAGGCTCCATGGGATGCTTGTAAAAAAGCGGGGTTTGAAATTACATTAGCCACCCCAAAAGGAAAAAAACCACTACCATTGGCTATGAGTGTTGATCCTGAATTTTATGATCCGATCATTAAATTCCATACCAATCCAAAACCGGTTTGCGACCGGATCAAAGAATTGGTCAATTCAAATGAATGGGCAAATCCAATAAAATTCGAAGATGCCACAATGAAAGGGTATGATGCAATAGTATTAACAGGCGGACTCGGAGCAATGATAGATATGTGCAACAACTGGGAACTCCACCGTCTGATTATGGAAGCATATAAAGGCGGAAAAATAGTGGCAGCTTTATGTTATGCTGTATCTACTCTTATATTCCTTCGCGATCCTGAAAACGATTATAAATCCATTATCAACGGGAAAAAAATTACAGCACATCCACGAGCATGGGATTTCTACGGACCAGGTATGGATGCCGGCTATGATCTTTATGGTGCTACTCCTGATAATAATGGCACTAATGTTCATACTCCGGGTTTCTTATGGCCAATTGAAGATCTCCTTCGTGATGCCGTAGGGCCTAATGGAGCATGCATAGCCCGAATAAATGCTAACCGTGAAGATCCTCAGGTTTATTACGATCATCCATTTATTACTGGCACTTCCGTTGAATCTTCAATTGCTTATGGAGATAAAATAGTAGAAGTGTTAACCAATATTAAATAATTTCATTAATTAACCATTTAAAGAAGCAGACTTTAGTCTGCTTCTTTATTCAAAACAAATAACTTTTATGCCTGCTATAACCATTCAAAGTCTCGAACTACGGGATGATCAAAAAAAAATCATCGCTGAAAAATTTATTTCAATTATGTCAGAAGTGTCCTTAGTCCCGAAAGATCGTATCTATCTTTTTTTTGATGGATACACTCTTGATAATGCTGCTGCTGACGGAGTTCTTTTTTCAGAACGTCCTCCCAAAGTTGCCCAGGGAAAATTTAATGAAAAAAAATAAAACCTTTATAATATGGATGTAAACCAAACTATAATCAGGGTTCTCGAAGACATTGGCGTGGACCATGTTTTCGGAGGAACAGGTCAGGTAAATGCTACAATGCTTTTAGCCTTGCGGGATTCAAAAAAAATAAAAACAGTAATAATCAGGAATGAGCAGGCAGCCTCTTTTATGGCCTGCGGTTATGCTATGTTTTCCGATAAACTGGGCGTATGTTTTGCTACAGGTGGACCAGGTGCTTTTAACCTGTTTTCAGGTATGGCAGTCGCGTATTCTGATTCATTGCCGGTTTTGGCCATTACAGGTTATACTTCCCAAAATCAAAGAGGAAAAGGAGCTTTAAATGAATCTACCGGACAAAGTCGCACCCCTGATTCCCACCTTATGTTTTCTGCAACTACCAAAAAGTCTTTTATCATTGAAGATCCCAAAGAGACCTGTAATATTCTCGAAGAAGCTATTAACATTGCTTTTAATGGACGTCCCGGACCAGTTCACATTCATGTTCCAAAAGACATTACTGTTGCTGAAGTTACCAATTACAGACCGGTTCAGATTAATATTAAAAAAACATTACCAAGCCCCGAAACAATTGAAAAGGCTTCAGCTTTACTTGCAGAAACCATAAAGAAAAATAAAAAAATTCTGGCAATTATAGGCTATGGAGCTATCCGCAGCCACGCCAAAAAAGAATTAATGGATTTTATTGAAAGTTTCAATATCCCGTTTACACATACAATGGACGCGAAAGGTTTTCTCCCTGAAAATCATCCTCTTTGCCTTGGTGTTTACGGAAGCTCCGGTGATCAGGCCGCTAATCAGTATTTTTCAGAAGCAGAATTTGTAATTACAATCGGAAATTCTTTTGCTCAAAATGCAACATTCGGGTTTAAACCTGATTTGTTTAAAGGAAAAGAATTAATACATATAAATATAGATCCGCATGAAATCAATAAAGTTTACCCTGCAACCATAAGTGTTGTAAGCGATGCCGGACCTGCTGTTCAACAAATCACAGCGAAATTAAAAACATTAAATCTCTCTGCTTTATCAAATACCCTGCCCACTGGAAAGTATTACGATTTGAAGCCGGTTGCAGAACTCCCATCCGGAAAAATTCATCCAGGTGATATGGTTCGTATCTTATCTGATAATCTGCCCGAAAATGCAATAGTAATGGGCGATGCCGGCTCACACATGCTTTGGTTGAATTGTTATTTAAACCTTAGCAAAAATCAGCGCTATCAGAACCCGGGAAGTTTTGGTCCGATGGCAAGTCATACAAATGGTTGTATCGGGGTAAAATGTGCCCATCCTGATAAAGTTGTTATTTCTGGTTCAGGAGATGGATGTTTTCAAATGGCCGGTTTCGAGCTAATGACAGCTGTTCAGTACAATATACCTGTTATTTGGATTATTTTCAATAACGGAGAATTTAATGTCATCAAAAAATTCCTGCTTAACATGACCAATGATCAGGCCTTTATGCAATTCACCAATCCTGATTTTATCAAATATGCTGAAGCTTGTGGTGCAAAAGGCTACAGGGTTGAAAAACTGGAAGATTTTGCTCCTGTTTTACAAAAAGCAATCGCTTTGAATCAACCTGTTATTATTGATGTTGTTATTGAAAGTGAAGTTTACCCACCGTTCGCATTGGGAAAAGTTTAATTATTTTTTATAAATCAAAAAACAAATTTTTATGGCAAAATTAAAAATTTATAACAGCTCTCTCGTCCCATCAGGCAATACTGTACTTGTACAATTCAATCTACAGTGGGACAATGCATGGAAAAACGATATTAATTGTGATGGCATCTGGGTATTTGCAAAGTATAAAAACAATAATGGTCTGTGGGAACACATAAATTTGGGCAATGCAAGCAATCATGTTTTCGATTACTCTGACCAGACACCCGTTTCTTTTTCCAAAGGAAACTCAAAAGATCAGTTCGAAACAGGTATATGGGTTCCTGAAACAAAAAAGGGAGCTTTTATTTACAGAACAAAAGGCAGAGGAAATGTAAACCTGCAAAACGTTCAGTTTCTTTGGAAATATAATGAAGCTGGAATAAATTCAATTGAGAATACAGATATTAAAGTTTTTGGTGTCGAGATGGTTTATATTCCCGAAGACAAGCATTTTGTAGGAGAGCCAAAAGGCGGTCACCTGAATGAAAAAGGTGAAAGACTGGCTCCTTTAAATTGTCTTTATGTATATCCGAAAAATGGTGCTTATCTGGTTGACTCCGAAAAAGAAATTGTAATAGATGCCAAAGATGGTCACTTGTATTGCAACCAGGACAACGAGCGAAGCAGGGATGATGTACCTTTTACAATTCCTGAATCTTTCCCGAAAGGGTATAAATCGTTTTGGTATATGAAGTATGGTCTGAATTCACGGCAATACGTTGATTTTTTAAATTGTCTCACACGAAAACAGCAACAAGCTCATGTCAGATCTGATATTAGTCAGGATAACATTCCGAATTATCACGTCATGACAAATTCAGAAGAAGAAAAATTCAGACAATCTATAGTTTGTGCATTATGTAATCATGGCACAACGGAACCTGTTGAATTTTATACCTATGCTCCTGCAAGAGCCTGCAATGCTATTGCATGGGCAGATACAGCCGCGTTTGCTGCTTGGTCAGGATTAAGGCCTGTAACTGACTTTGAATTTGAAAAAGCCTGCCGTGGACCAAAAGAAGCGGTTTCGTGGGAATGCGCCTGGGGGTCTAACGAAATTGGCAGGGCAGATACTTTTGATGGTGCAGATGGTAGCGGGGATGAAATTAAAATTCCAAAAAAAGGTTTGGTGAATGCTTGTTATGCACAAGGACTCGCACCTTTTGAAGTAGCTGCAGGAAAAACGGAAGCTGACAATCCCGGATTTGAAGGACCCGTAAGTTGCGGCCTTTACGAAAAAACAAGACATGAAGGTATTCCGGAAAGATTGAACGACGGTGCAAGTTACTATGGTAATCTTGAATTATCAGGCAACTGCTGGGAACCTGTAGTTACATTCGGCAGCCCTGAGGGACGAAATTATAAACCCATACACGGGAATGGTTCTCTCGATGCCGATGGTTATGCAAATATTGAGACATGGCCTGACAAATCAGGAAAAGGAACCGGAGTAAGAGGCGGAGTTTACAGAAGCCCGAATGCTTCTTATCTGGCTGTAGCTTTAAGGTTTGCAGGCTGTCATGCAAAAGCAGATCCAAGATTTAATGGTGGAATAAGAGTCGGTTTTTAATTTTGTTTGAATAATTATTTTTGAGTCCACTTTGAAAAAGTCTGCGGGAAAACAATAAGAAAACTCTTTTCGGAGGAGATTCATTCTAAAAAAAATCTATCAATGAAAAACCATATTTTTAAATTTCCGGATAGTGGTCAAATAAAATGTTTTGATAAAAATTCCATGATAATGGAATTGCCACAAAAAGGGAATGATTTATACGGTCAAAATGGATGTTTTGAAGTAAATCCAATGTCATTTTTTAAGCTTGATACTTCTGGAAATAAAATGAATGATTCTGCGAAGTGGAAAGATGGTTTGAGAATGGTTCTTGATAATAATACAGGATTGATTTGGGAAATAAAATCTCCTGACCAAAATGATGTAAATTATTTAGAAGACACCTATTCATGGAGCGAAGCCCAAAATGATTACATTCTTAAACTGAATGAAACAAAATACGGAGGTTTTAATGACTGGCGTGCTCCCCGTAAAGATGAACTTCGCTCGATAATTGATTATTCCAGAGCAAATCCATCCATTGACAATTGGTTTTTTCCAAATACAAAAACAGGGATGTACTGGTGTAAAGAAATTTACGAAATGCAGCCCTGTTTTGGTTGGGTTTTGTTCTTTGGTGTCGGAAGTGCTACAGCAGCCAGTATTTCAAGCAAAAGATATGTCAGGGCAGTACGTGGAGGCTATCATTCATCATTTGGAGATCGTGATATTGAAAGGTTTGTTGATAATGGCGATGAAACGGTTACTGATAAAATCACAAACCTGATGTGGCAAAAGGGAGAGAATCCAAGAATGAACTGGTATGACTCCCTGATATATTCGCAGAAATTTGAACTCGCAGGTTATAATGACTGGAGATTACCTAACATTAAAGAATTAAACACGATCCTTGATCTTTCATATAAAGATGGATGGTGGTATTATAAAGAATTTTTTCCCGCTGAAGGATTAAAGCCTCCTTTGCTTCACTATTTTTCGTCTTCGGTTTATGAAAAATATTTTGCATGGGTAACTAATTTCTGCTTCGGATACGATGGCTATTATGCCAATAAAAATTCCGCATTACTTTTCAGGCTGGTTCGTAACATCAGTTTACCTGAAAAGCCCGGGAAATTATTTTTACTCCCTGATTCAGGACAGAATATATGTTACGACAACAAAGGGAATATAGTTCCCCCTCCGGTTAAAACCGAAAAATTTTACGGACAGGATGGGAATTACTGCATTCACCCGATGTCATTTACAAAAATGAGAGATCATGCTGTTCCTGTAGATGAAAAAGTAGGGTGGGGTGAAGGATTAAAAATGATCAAGGATAATAATACTGGTCTGATATGGGAAACAAAATCAACTGATTCGCATGATGTTAATTTTGCAGGATTTAAGTGCAAATGGCATGAAACGCAGGAATATATTGATAAATTAAATAAATCAGAATATGGAGGTTTCAGCGACTGGCGCTTGCCAAATAAAGAAGAACTAAGATCAATTGTTGACTATAACGATGTTACACCTGCGGTTGACACCCATTTTTTTCCTACATTAATGACCGATTTCTACTGGTCAAAAGAAGTTTTTCTTGCCGATGATAAATTAGCATGGGGTATTTATTTTGGTTATGGATGCGGGATTTGTAATCTGAAAGAATCAAAATTTTTTATTATGGCTGTAAGAGAAGGTTATAATAAATCTTTTGGCGACAGCTCTGCCTATAATTTTATTGATAATAACGATGGCACCATCACAGATGGAAACACAAATTTAATGTGGAAAAAGGGCGAATGTCCGGATCTGAGTTTTGATGAAGCATTAAAATATTGTGAGGAAATGAATCTGGCAGGTTACAACGATTGGCGTATGCCAAACATAAAAGAAATTGCCACTTTACTCGATTTATCTTTTGAAGGGGATACCTGGTTTCATAAAAAATATTTTCCGGATATTAAAACAGCGCCATTAGGTTTTTACTGGTCATCGTCAACTTATGCAGCAACTTTCGGGTGGGGCGTAAATTTTCAATTCGGATACGATGGCTATTACGCCGATAAAATTAACGGGAAATATCCCTTCAAACCAGTAAGAATTATAAAAAAAATGAGGAATTAGATTATGGATAATAAAATGCTGAAACCAGCGATTCTCTCTGTTTCTTTATTGACCATAATGGCTTCATCGGCTGTTTCTCCTGCATTGAATGAAATTAAAAATGCATTTCCAGGGACTCTTCAGTCCGATGTAAAACTTGTTCTTACCCTTCCAGCACTGATCATGATCCCATTCAGTCTTTTGTCCGGGTGGTTCGCTTCATACTTCAGTAAAAAGAAAATTTTATATACCGGTCTTGTCATTTATATTATATGTGGTTTAGGTGGCGGGTTTGCCCAAACATTCACCCAACTTTTAGTTATCCGTGGACTTTTGGGAATTGCCATCGGGTTGTTGATGCCACTTTCTTCCTCATTGATTTTCGATTTTTTCGAGGGTCCTGCCCGAAATAAAATGATGGGACTTTCCGGCTCTACCAACCAGCTTGGGGGCATGCTCTTCCTTTCTGTAGCCGGTATTCTTGCTTCTTATAGCTGGCGTTATACTTTCGGGGTTTATCTACTGGCAATAGTTACCATATTATTTATTACCTTTTGGTTACCATCAGACCCTAAGCCTCAGGTTACAAAAACAACAAAGGGTAAAGAGAAGGTAAAGCTCAATTTTAGAATTTTCGGAATCGCTTTTTTAGCCATGATGTCCATGGTTGTATTTTTTGTAATATCTACTGATCTTGCTTTATTTGTTGAAAATGAAAGACCCGTTTTCAGCAGTGCTTCAAAACTGTTCAGCAGTCAGGAAGAACTCCAAACAGCGCTTAATACCGGGAAAATTACCGATTACACAATTCAGAGTTTTAATAATGAAGGTATTTCGCTATCGGATCAGACTACATTTAAAGAGATAGAAAAAGGGAAACAATGGAAATTCACTGACATTGAAAAAGAATATACAATTAAAAAAGAAGATGACAAATTAGTTGTATATTCAGGAATAGGGACATCGCGTATCGCAGGATATGCCCTCTCTCTCATGGGACTTCCTGCCGTGATAGCCGGATTTATTCTTGCATTTTTGCTCTCGAAAATGAAAAATTACCTGATGCCTTTTGCAGCTGGGGTAATGGCTTTCGGGTATTATTTATTAAGCATTTCAAACAGCACCCCTTTTATCTTTTTATCCGTTCTTTTTATCGGGTTTGCAGGCGGTTTATTATCACCCCCTCTTTTGCTTATGATTCCTAAGGTTCTTGCCCCAAATGCCCGGACACTTGGAATTGCCATAGTTAGTAGTTTTATTTTATTTGGTCAGTTTGTTTCCCCTATATTTATGAGAGGAGCAACATCGCTTTTTGGTAACGAAACATTCCGTTTCCGATTCCAGTTTTTGGCTGTTTTTATCCTCTCTGCTGCCGTTGTAGGGTTAATTGGAATGATAATTCATCAAAAAATAAATAAAAAAGAAAATGTACAAAAAATTTAAAATCACATTTATCCTGTTTGTCATTGCCTGCTTACAATTATCAGCACAGGAAGCAACTCAAAACCTTACATTTCAGGGTTTCGATGTGGATACCTCAAAAGTGAATGCTCCATCGTTCGGAATTCAGGTTTCCAATGACGCAAACATTTTGAATTTCCCCAAAGGTGAAACTTTTAATCCGGGTCTTTACAATAATTCTTTGTATAATTCTCAGATTGATAAATTAAAAAATATTTCTTCTTCAGAATACCTTGCCAATAATCTGGGATGGAAATCTTCTTTTTGGATACGTACTGATTTGTGGGTTAATGTCGCGCTTCCTCACAAAACAAATATCTATACCCTTATTGCGCTACGTGCTATGAATATGGATAGCGGCAGCCCTGATGATTTTAGCTACACCCTGTTAAACATGGAAGTAGAACATTATTTTGATAAGCATTTTAAAGTGCGATTTGGCCGTTTGATCAATAAATTATCAGCCTCTCAGTTTTATGGCAGGATCGCGCTTGGCGCCTCTGATGCGCACGTTTTTGGAAGAACTCCTTTTGTTTGCGATGCCCTTGAATTTGATATGAATTTTAAAGATAAAGGACTTCCTGTGTTTATGGTTGGAGTTAAGCCCCAATTTAACGAATTTGATTTTAATACATTTTATTTAGGCGCACATACTAATTTATCTCCATTGTTTCGGACATACCTCCTTTATTCTTTAAACAAACAGCAGGTTGCTGACCTGACACCTTATTTTCCCTATTTAAAAAATGAACGTTATTATGGGGCAATCGAGGCAGAATTTGCATTTGATAATAAAACAGTAGTTTCTTTTATTAACATTGGAACTAACATGAATTATATAGGACCGGCTTTGCATTATTCAGGTGCAAGAGACATCCTGAAAAGAAATGAACCTCTGATAATTGCCCCGAACAGTTCAATAAAAGAAACACTGCTGCCTTCAGCAGGCGTTGCAGTCAGACCATGCCTTTTAACTCCGAAGCTTTCTTTTTTCAAGAGAGCAGGATTGGAATGCGAAATAAACGGATTGCTTGACAGTAGAATTAAGTCTTATAATGCTTATTTAAATCTGAAATTTGAGTTTTTCAAAAATTTGAATTTTGAATATGGATATAATCTCAACATTACCAACTATAATCAAAACAATACTTTTTATGTATCTGGAAAGCCTGTTTTATATACGGATAAATTAAGTTATGGTGTTAATTACCTGCGCTTGTGTGTAATATTTGGAAAACCTTCAAGACAAATGTAATCTGAAAAAATATGAAACGAATAATAAGCATTATACTAATTATAATTTTTGCCTCTTTTTTGGGGTGTAAAAAAGAATCTTTTGTACCTGAATATATGTCTCCTGCCGAAAACATGATTCTTGTAACAGGAGGGACATATATGATGGGCGATTGGACGCCGCCCTATTTACTGTCTCAGCCAGTAGCCGAAGGCACAAATGTAAAAGATCTCACTCCATTACTTGTACATGGTACTGATTTTACCTTCGATGCACGAGATACGCATCAGGTTACAGTGAATAGTTTTTATATTTCAAAGTACGAGGTAACTTTTAATCTCTACGACAGATTTTGTTATGAAACACGTGGAATTTTGAATTCCGATGGCTTTTTGGGAAATGGCGATTATCCTAAAACTTCCTGGGGCAGGAATAATATGCCGGCCATTTATTTAAAATGGTCTGATGCCATTGAATTTTGTAATTGGTTAAGCGTTAAAGAGGGATTGGTAGAATGTTATACCATTGGTGATACTTATGTTCAATTTCATAAAGATGCAAATGGTTACCGGTTGCCTACCGAAGCCGAATGGGAATATGCTGCACGGGGAGGACATCTTATGCCTGGCATAAACAACGGAAGAGGAACCATATATAGTGGTTGTGACGATCAGATT
The DNA here is from genome assembly GCA_001769125.1 of Bacteroidetes bacterium GWF2_35_48. Taxonomy (GTDB): domain Bacteria; phylum Bacteroidota; class Bacteroidia; order Bacteroidales; family GWF2-35-48; genus GWF2-35-48. The sequence goes on from MEOG01000068.1 coordinate 11,176, forward strand.
AGCTCCGATACTACAGCAGAGGGGCTTCCGATGTATTCAGATTCGTATTCAGGGATAACTAAAGCAGCCGGATTGTATCCTGTCCTCAAGGAATATGCCTGGTTTAATCTTACATCAGGCTGGTTGCATCAGGCTTATGATATGGATAAAAATGGTTCCACACATCCTGTCGGTCAAAAACTTCCAAATGCACTGGGATTATACGACATGAGTGGAAATACCTGGGAATGGTGCTGGGACTGGTATTCTCCTGACTACTATGCTTATTGTGCAAGTAACCCCGGAGAATGCGTGAATCCAACAGGTCCGTTAGCTCCCGGTGACAAAGGTAGTGTTAAATGCCATACACTCAGAGGAGGATCATGGGGTAATTATCCTGTTTTTTTACGCACCACTTTCCGCTTTTTCAGCATGAAACAAGTCCTAACATCAATTGCTGATCCCGGTTTTGAATATTGTAGTTGGCGCTCAGGATTAAGGATTGTCCGGAATGCCAATTGATTAAATAATGAAAATTATGCAACATATTATGAGAAAAATATTTCAACTGACTGTCCTTTTTGCTTTTTTTAATACATCTTTTGCGCAATTGTCAAAAGAGAGAATTGAAATAAGCGTAGGTTTAAACAGCTCTTATTTTGTGGATGATCGCGGTGCATTAAATTATCTCAGAGGCGCATTTGAGAGCAATCGCTTTGAACCTGATACAGGAGCTATCATCCCTGCATTTGGAATCAGATACCTGCACCTGTTTAATAATAGAATGAGCGCAGGAATGGATATCAACTATAACTTGATTAACAGACTTCAGCATACTTATGAAAATAATTCTTTACCTATGGTTCCAGGAGGGATTCAAGGAGAAGTATTTAAATATTCTAACCTTCGTTTATGTGCAACTGGTCAGTATGATTTTGTTAACTCTGGGAAATTGATACCATTTTTTTCAGTTGAAATGGGATATAATCTGCCCTTTGTAAAAAATTATGTTTACAGCTATTATCGGAACAATATACAGGAAGCCTTACCATGCACTGTAAAGAACATTAAAGGAGGTGTTACAGGTGGCATTGGTACCGGGGTAATGATCTCCAATCGCCTTAAAATTGGGCTCATGTATCGTTTTTCCCAAATGAAATTCGATTCAGAAGTAACCTGGGCTAATCAGGGGACAACAGCTAATATTCTGGAAAAACATAAGATGAACGATCATTCTGTTAATTTTTCCCTCGCGTATATTATTGGAGGGAAAAGCATTCCGGATTCTTCTGCAGGATATAGTGAAACACCTGCCAATTCAAGCGGTTTCGTTGTGAAAGCCGGAACAAAATTTCTTGTATTTACACCTGAATATTATCACATCAAAGTCATGTTGCCCGGCAAAAGCGAGGTAAACAGAAGCTGGCAATACATGACCTTTTATCCGAAAACCCCGGCATACGCTGCTGCTTTTGAATATTTATTCCGCAGTGGGCATTTCGGAATAGGTTTGGGTTCGGAATTTAATTTCCCGGTTACTTTTGAAAGTTCTTTTATTAAAATAGCTGGTGTCAATACCGACGAAACAAATAACCATGTTCGTACAATCAATAAGTATTATTCTATTATACCTTATGTTACGGGTCAATATCATTTTGATACAAAATTTTCTCCCTATTTCCTTGCTGATGTTGGTTATTCTCATAATTTTTTCGATAGTTACAAAGTGACAGGTTCAGAAGAATTTAACGACATTACAGCGCCTGATTCAGTTAAAAATACAATTTATATGGCCGTTGGATTTGGTATGACTTTATCTAGACAATTCGGAATTGAATTAAAATACCAGCGAACAAATACCGGATTCAGGGTTGAATACAATTCTTTAACAGCGAAAGGGTCTCTGGCTTATCAGGGAGATAAAATAATGGGTAAAATGACATCGGTAGCGTTGTTCCTTTATAATAAATTTTAAAAAATGATTCAAACGTCCTTTCTACATATAGGTGTAACCTGTAAAAATCCTAAAAAATTTGAAGATTTTTATACGAATTTTTTCGGATTTAAAAGAGTTAAATCTATTTTTATAAACGAAAATAAAGAATTAATTTTTTTAAAAGACAACAGCAATCTCTCTTTCGAGATTTTTCCAATGGACGAGGAGCGCCCAGTACCACAGCCTGAAGGCGATGGGTTTTGTTACCCAGGATGGAGGCATATTGCATTTATTGTTGATGATGTTGATGCAAAACTTGCAGAAATGGGAAGTTCTGCTGTAATAACACAAGGACCTATTGGTCTCGATAAATACACGAAAGGGTGGAAGGCTGTATGGATTAAAGATCCGGAAGGTAATATCATAGAAATATGTCAGGGGTACAAAGAAGAATAAACAAAAAGAATAATAATTCAGATTACCAAAATAGTATTTAAAAATAATTAATTTTTAATCAAAAAAGGAGAAAAAATTATGGAAATAAACTTCACTTTTTCAGATACCATTGCAGGGTATGTTACGGATTTCAATATGAAAGACCGTAGCTTTAAATTAAAAACATCTGATGACCGAGAATTCAAAGCGTATTTAACAAGTAATTGTTTTGCACGCTATGCCCGTAATCTTAATGAAGGGTATCAGGATGCAACAGGCGATATTAATCATTTATTGGCTTTACCGCGCCAAATGGTTTTTGTGTATGGAACATTTTATCCTGGAGATAATGAAGGAAGTTCAAAATTTGAAGCTCAATGGTTGGTTTTTCCTGGAAAAGGACCGGGGAACTACAGACACGAAGAACCAGACTGGTGGATAAATCAGATAGATTCCATCGCGCATAGTTATTTGAAATGGCAATTCAACCACCCGGAAGAAGCTGTTGATTATAAAAAATACAGAACCATGCTACATTTGGGTGGTGCAAAAAAAGGCGATTACCTGCAGGAAACAGACACGATTTCAAGATTGGTTTTTGGTTTTGCTTCTGCCTATATGCTTACTGGTAAAGAAGAATTTTTGGAAGGAGCTGAAAAGGGAACTCAATACCTGCGCGATCACATGAGATTTTACGATAAAGACGAGGATATTGTTTATTGGTATCATGGTGTAAAAGTAGAAGGAGAAAAAGAAACCAAGCTTCTTACTTCTGAATTTGGCGATGATTATGATTCAATTCCAATGTATGAACAGATTTATGCTTTGGCTGGTCCAACCCAGACAATGAGAATTACAGGCGATCCAAAGATTATGTCTGATATAGATAAAACTCTTGCTCTTTTTGAGAAATATTATAAAGACGAAAAAGGTATTGGGTATTTTTCACACATTGATCCAATTACACTTGATTCGAGAGCAGATTCACTTGCTCATAACAGGGCTCGTAAAAACTGGAATTCAGTAGGAGATCATGCACCGGCTTACCTGATTAATTTGTATTTAGCAACAGGCGATCCCAAACATGCGGAATTTTTGGAATATACTTTTGATACAATTACTCGCTTCTTTCCCGATTATATGAACAGTCCTTTTGTTCAGGAAAAATTTCATGAAGACTGGAGCAAAGATCAAAGTTGGGGCTGGCAGCAAAACAGGGCGGTTGTTGGACATAACCTGAAAATTGCATGGAATCTCATGAGGATGCAATCTCTTAAACCAAAAGTAGAATATCTTGATTTTGCACGTAAAATTGCAGAAGAAATGCCTAAAGTAGGTTCCGACAGGCAAAGAGGCGGTTGGTATGATGTAGTTGAAAGAGTAAACAAACCAGATGGTAAAAATCATGAATTTGTATGGCACGACAGAAAAGCATGGTGGCAACAGGAACAAGCCATCTTGGCTTATATGATTTTACACGGTATTTTAAAAGACGATGAATATAATAAATATGCGCGTGAAGTAGCTGCATTCTATAATGCATTCTTCCTCGATAACGACGACGGAGGTGTTTATTTTAACACTCTGGCAAACGGTCTTCCTTATTTATTAGGCAATGAAAGATTCAAAGGCAGTCATTCCATGAGCGGATACCACAGTATGGAACTTTGTTATTTATCTGCTACCTATGTCAATCTGATGATTACAAAACAGCCTATGTTTATGTATTTCAAACCTCTTCCAAATGGGTTTAAGGATAATATTTTAAGAGTGTCTCCGGATATTCTTCCTCCAGACAGTATTTTCATTGAAGAGTGTTATATTGACGATGAACCTTACACGAACTTTGATGCAGACAATCTGACTGTTAAATTACCGGATGTGAAAAAACAAGTGAGGGTAAAAGTGAAAATTTCTCCGAAAACCTGGTTGGATTAATTAATTGAGATTTATTTAATATTTTTATTGTGTCATTTAAAAAATAATCATGAATATAAAAATTCAAACAGAAAAAGATATTATCATTATATCTGTAGAAGGAAGCATTGACAGTTACACCGCTCCTGAATTTCAAAAAAAAATATTATCAGAAGCTGAGCAAACAAGTAAAATCATTCTTGATTTGTCTCTTGTCACATTTGTGTCCAGTGCAGGTCTCAGAGTGTTGCTTATGGTTTACCGTCAAATAAAATCAAAAAACGGGAAAATAATTTTAGTGGGCATTTCTGAAGAAATAAAAGAAGTAATGACTATGACCGGTTTTATTAATTTCTTTGAAATAGTTACAACAATAGAAGAAGCGCTAATACATTTTTAAATTATGGCAGAACTTGATTCAAGAATTGATTATGCTCCCACTCATGAAATGAACGGGATAAAATACAGGAGAGGTCATGTCTTACCTTTTGGCGGTACAATGGTCCCGAATGGTGTGAATTTTTCAATATATTCCAGTGCGGCAACAGCATGCACCCTTGTTTTATTTAAAAAAAATGAAGATATTCCATATACCGAAATTGAATTTCCACAGGAATTCAGAATCGGGAATGTTTATTCTATGATTGTTTTTGATCTGGACTATGAAAATCTGGAATACGGTTATAGAATGGATGGACCTTTTGACCCTGTTGAGGGGCATCGCTTCGATAAAAATAAAATTTTATCTGATCCTTATGCCAAAGCAATAGGCGGAAGAGATACATGGTTGGGCGATCCAAAATGGGATAGTCCTTTCCCTTTCAGGTCGAAACTTGTTTTTGAAGATTTTGACTGGGAGGAAGACAAACCTCTTGAAATTCCTACTGAAGATCTTATTATTTATGAAATGCATGTAAGAAGTTTTACGCGACATTCATCTTCTGGTGTAAAAAATAAAGGAACTTTTGCAGGAACCAGAGAAAAAATACAGTATTTTAAGGAGCTTGGGGTTAATTGTATTGAGCTGATGCCAATATATGAATTTGATGAATGGGAGCACAGCAAAAAACATCCGGATACAGGAGAGCTTCTTATTAATTACTGGGGATATAGTACCCTGAATTTTTTTGCTCCAAAAGCGGGATATGCTGCCACGGGAAAATACGGGATGCAGGTAGATGAATTGAAAACACTGATAAAAGAATTACATAAAAATGGTATTGAAGTTTTTCTTGACGTAGTTTTTAATCATACCGCAGAAGGTGATCATCGGGGTCCGTCAATTTCTTTTAAGGGTATTGATAATAAAACCTATTACATGCTCACACCTGAAGGTTATTATTATAATTTTTCGGGAACAGGCAATACCTTAAATTGCAATCATCCTGTTGTGAGAAATATGGTACTCGATTGTCTCAGGTATTGGGCTTCTGAGTATCATATAGATGGATTTCGTTTTGATCTCGCCGCCATATTAGGTCGTGCTCAGGATGGTAGTCCTTTGAATAATCCGCCACTGCTGGAGTCTTTGGCTTATGACCCTATTTTAGCTAAATGCAAACTTATTGCCGAAGCGTGGGATGCAGGCGGCTTATACCAGGTGGGATCTTTTCCCTGCTATGGAAGGTGGGCAGAATGGAACGGCAAATACCGTGATACAATTCGGAAATTCCTGAAAGGCGAAGAAGCTCTTGTTGGTGAATTATCTCAAAGGGTGCAAGGATCTCCGGACATGTATTTATCACGCGGGGCAACAGCCGGTATTAATTTTATTACTTGTCACGATGGCTTTACCTTGTACGATCTTTTTGCTTATGATTATAAACATAATGATGCAAACGGGGAGAACAACAACGACGGTGGTAATGATAATGACAGCTGGAATTGTGGTTGGGAGGGAGAAACCAGCGATCCCGGTATTAATTATTTAAGACATAAACAAATTAAAAATGCTTTGACGATTCTTATGGTCAGTCAGGGTGTGCCCATGATTTTAGCAGGAGATGAAATGGGAAATACACAGTATGGAAATAATAACGCATATTGCCATGATAGTGAACTTAGCTGGCTAAATTGGGATTTACTGAAAAGCAATTCCGATTTGTTTTATTTTGCAAAGCACGTGATCAGCCTCAGGCATGCACACCCGGTTTTAAGAAATAAATATCATTTTCAGAACAGGGATTATAAAGGGAGTGGCTATCCTGATATAAGTTTTCACGGCGTAAACGCTTGGAATGCTGATTGGTCAGACTCCAGTAGGGTTTTTGCTTTCATGCTCGATGGAAATCATGCTAAAAATGGATTCCTTACAGATGATTTTATTTATGTCGCGATGAACATGTACTGGGATGGTTTACCATTTGAGCTTCCCATGTTGCCAGAAGGAAAAAGCTGGCATGTATCTGTTAATACAGAAATGCCACCAATGCAGGATTTTTACCCTGTTTCACAGGAACTGAAAATCGAAAACCAACATTCATTTATTGTTGGACCACGTTCAATCATTGTTTTAATAGGAAAATAGAATTACTAAAATTTAATAATATAAATCAGGAGGAAAAAATATGAGTTTTAAAATTAAATCAGAAGTAGCAGACAGTGTAGCAAAAATAACTCTTGAAGGATCATTAGATTCTGCATCTGCACCTTTATTTCAGGAAGAAATACAAAAAGTGGCAGGTCAGTCGCCAAAAGATATGGTTTTGTTTGTAAGTGAATTAGAATTTATGGCTTCTGCCGGTTTGCGCATGATCGTTTTTGCAAAACAAAAACTAGGACCAAATGTTCAGATATTTCTTGTGAAACCACAGGATTTAATCATCGAAACTCTTCAAATGACCGGTTTTATTCACAGCGTTCATATTGTAGATAAATACCCTGCCTGAATGGATGCCATTATTGAAAAAAAATCATTCGATGCCATTATTGATTCTCTTTCTCCAATTCGTGATTTTCTTTCTGAAAAAGGAAATTCTTTTGGCTTTGATAAGAAAAAAATTTATAAACTCTGCCTTGCCGTAGATGAAGTAGCTACAAATATTATTCGGCATGGTTATGAAGAAAATGGCAAAACAGGTGGTCTGGTAGATGTTATCACATCTTTTTATGATAATAAACTTACAGTTATTCTTGAAGATGATGCCATCGCCTATAATCCTTTGGAACATGCTTTGCCTAGTGAAGAAGATTTGAAAAAACCGCTTGAAGATCGCCCTATTGGCGGCTTAGGCGTGATGATAGCGAAACAAAGCGTGGATGAATTTAAATATGAGTACAATGGCAGAAATAGAAACATTTTTGTTATTAATTTTTAGGAAATAATTTAGTTTTCATATTTTTTCTATAATGTTTTAGTTTAACTTTTTTGAGAATTGAATATTACATTCAATTCTCAAATTTTTTTTAAATATATAAGTATTTATTTGCCGGATAACTTATTACGGATTTTAAATCAAAAATCTTAGTATTATCAATACATACAGTAGAAATAATTCAAAAATGTAGCAAACAGATATTGTTAATAAAAAGTTA